>JBGTLM010000300.1:0-13201 GCA_041744135.1 Pyrinomonadaceae bacterium | reverse complement strand
TCGTTCTTAGTCTTTTTAGTCTGGTCAGAATAGGAACTGGAATCTATAGAGCTATTGCTCCTAATGTAGCGAAGCAACGGAACAATGAGCCAACCGCACGATCCAATCAGCGAAGGTCCTACAGCTAACTCTGATTTCGCGGTCTCTGCCGCCGAACCCGAGGTAGCCGCGCAAACGACGATCGGGAAATTCAAGGTCAACACCGATGTTCTTCGTGCCTACACGATGCTATTTGCCCTGATTGCCATCTGGGTTTACTTCCACTATTCCGCTACCGACCCTCTGGGCAACCCAATCTTTCTCGACCCGAGAAACTTTTCGAATCTGATGCGGCAAACAGCAGTGACCGGTGTGCTGGCAGTAGGAATGCTAATGGTCATCATCACCGGGCAGATCGATCTATCGGTGGGATCTCTGGTTGGACTTGCTGGAGGAATTGCGGCGATCGCACAGGGGTGGTTTGAATGGGGTTTAGTGCCGTCTTTAGCAGCCGGCATAGGAGTGGCCCTCGCCGTCGGTGCCTTCCAGGGTGCGTTGACAGCGTACGTCAACATTCCAGCTTTCATTGTTACTCTTGGAGGTTTGCTGGCGTGGCGGGGGGTAATCCTGGGTCTGAGCCGGGGCGAAACGATTCCGTTGCGGCTCCAATCCTTCAAGGCGATTGGGCAAGGCTATGTTGGCCCGATAGTAGGCTGGGTGATTGCGGCGATTGCCGTGGCGGCCATCATACTCATGAGCATTACGCGTAGCCGCGCGAGGCGCAGTCATGGGATTGGTGCGGCTTCGCTCCCGACCACATTGGCACGAGTCCTCATTCCCAGCGTCGTGATCATTGGGTTTGTCTACATGATGAATGCTTACCAGCTTGCTCCCGGGTTGTCGGCCGGGATACCAAACCCGGTGATTATCTTTTTGGCCATCGCTCTGGCAGGGGCGTTCCTAACTCAGAATACGACCTTCGGACGCTATCTCTACGCGATCGGAGGTAACCCTGACGCAGCCCGCCTTTCCGGCATAAACATACGCCGACACGTTCTCGCTGTGTTTTGCATCATGGGCGCGCTCACCGGTGTGGCATCAATAATCTATACGGCGCGGGTGGGTAGTGCGTCTCCCGACGCGGGCCAACTGTTGGAGCTCGATGCAATCGCTGCCTGTGTGATTGGAGGCACCAGCCTGATGGGCGGACGTGGCACGGTATTTGGAGCCATTCTGGGCGCTCTGATTATGGCCAGCCTCGACAACGGCATGTCTCTTAAAAACGTCGAACCGTACATGCAGAACATAATAAAAGGGGCGATTCTCGTCGCCGCAGTAGGTCTGGACATGGCGGGTCGAAAGCGAAGCTAACCGGCGACGAAGGTGCCAGGAAAGAATTAGCCGCAGATTTCGCGGATGACACGGATCTGAAAAGAACACGTCGAGCTTGTACTGATGAAGGAGCCGTTGCCACTCAATCACAGAACCATTTGCGGTAGCCAATGGAGCCCAGCCAGCTACCGCGGTGTTTTAGGTTTGAATCTCCGGCCCGTAACGAGTGCTGCGATCCATTGGCTAACGCAAATGGTTCTGTAAATTGACAGGTGTTTCGCAACTCGCTCAACCTGCATCAGGTGGTTCCGAACTTGTCTTATTTGATCTAGCATTCTTCCGATTTCAGATCTCGCGTTTATCCGCAAAATCCGCGAATAATTCTGCTAACCGCCAAACGAGGACGAATTGCTTAGATGACCGCCCTAATAGTTCACGGACACTTCTACCAACCACCACGCGAGAATCCCTGGTCGGGAAATGTCGATCGCGAGTTTGGCGCCGCTCCCTATCACGACTGGAATGAGCGCATTCATGCCGAATGCTACGCGCCCAACACTCAGGCGCAAATAATGGGCGCGCAAGATAGGATAGAGCGCACGGTAAACAATTACGAAAAGATAAGTTTCAACTTTGGCCCGACACTGCTCTCGTGGCTCGAACGCCATCATCCCCAAACCTACCGTCGAATTCTCCAAGCCGACCTCGTCAGCCGTGAAACTCGAGGCGGTCACGGAAACGCCATCGCTCAGGCATATGGGCATGCGATTCTGCCGCTCGCGAACGCCCAAGATCGTCTCACTCAGGTTCTCTGGGGTGTCGCCGATTTCCGGCATCGTTTCGGCCGGGAACCTGAATCGCTGTGGCTGCCGGAAACGGCAGCGGACAACCGCACCCTCGATCTGCTGATCGAGCAGCAGCTTCGCTTCGTTATTCTCGCCCCGGTCCAGGCGGCGCGTTGGAGAGCGGCAGGTAGCGACGAATGGGAATCTGTAGAAAACGGAACCATCGATACCGCGAAAGCATATCGTTACCTTCATCAGGACGGCTCCGGGCGGTCAATCGCAGTTTTCTTCTACGATGGACCAGCAGCGCGCGCAATCGCTTTTGAGAACGCGTTGACTTCCAGCGAAGCTCTGGTGGCAATATTCAAGCGGGCCGCAGGGCCTGGAACCCTCGTGAACGTTGCGACTGACGGCGAAACCTACGGACATCATTTCAAGTTTGGTGACCTGTGCCTGGCCCACACCCTAGAAATCGAAGCTCCCGACGAGGGGTTCTCAATTACAAACTACGGACAATATCTTGATGAACACCCGGCAGAATTCGAAGTGCAGATCAACGAGGGCCCAGAAGGAGAGGGCACATCCTGGAGTTGCGCCCATGGGGTTGGCCGTTGGCTCAGAGATTGTGGTTGCCACACTGGGGGAAAACCGGGTTGGAACCAGGCATGGCGTGGACCGCTGCGGGCAGCGTTGAGCTTTCTCGGCGACAAGGCCGCCGGCCATTTTCAAACCATTGGGTCCGACGTGTTTTCCGACACCTGGGCGGCACGAAATGCTTCGATTGAGCTCATTCTGGACCCTCAGCGATCACGAGAAGAGTTTCTCCACCGCCAGGCCGGCCGCTGGCTATCGCCGGGGGACCAGGTTCGAGCCCTGACGCTGCTGGAGATGCAGCGAAACGCTTTACTCATGTTTACGAGTTGCGGCTGGTTCTTCTCGGACATCTCCGGGATCGAAACGATTCAGGTGATGAAATATGCCGCGCGGGTGATTGAGTTACTTGGCGAGCTTGGACTTCCGTCTCCGCGGGGCCAGTTTCTGGAAATACTGGCAGGAGCCAGGAGCAACATCAGAGCCAAGGGAACTGGCGCTGATGTTTACAGTCAATATGCCGAGCCGGCATCAGTTTTCGCTCAACAGGTTGGCGACGCTGAAGCTAAATCCTCATGAGTAAGAAGCCCGCAGTTCCGGCAGTAAAGCGCGGAGTAAAGAACTCCAGGCGCGTCCCGCTAAAGCTGACTGAAACCGGATCGAAAGCGACCGCAGTCTTACAACCTACGGTTGATCAATCCGAACTCAATCACCTCGTAACACTCAACCATGCCAATCCTCATCGCATCCTAGGACCACATCTCTCGGAAGGCGGTGTGATCATCCGGGTCTTCCGCGCAGACGCAGAGTCAGTGGACGTCGTCGTCGGAAAGAAACGTCCGCAACCGATGGCCAAGACGCATGCTGCCGGACTTTTTGAGATTTTGCTTCGTGACCTTGCCGAGATACCTTCGTACCGTTACAGAGTCCACGAGCCAGATGGGCACGTGGTTACTCTCGGCGATCCCTATTCCTTTCCGCCCACCCTGGGCGAGCTGGACTTGCACCTGTTTGCCGAGGGCCGGCACGAAGCAATTTACGAAAAGCTGGGAGCGCAGGTCAGAAAAGTTGGCCGTGTGAGCGGCGTTTCGTTTGCGGTTTGGGCGCCGAATGCCGACGGCGTAAGTGTCGTCGGCAACTTTAACGGCTGGAGTGGACAGCTACACCAGATGCGAATGCTTGGTGGATCGGGTGTTTGGGAGCTGTTTATCCCTGACCTCGAGCCCGGTTTGATGTACAAGTACGAGATTCGGGCGCGCGGATGGCGCCCATTTCTCAAGGCCGATCCCTATGCGGTCTTGATGGAGGTTCCGCCCAACACCTCGTCAATCGTTTACCAGTCAACTTATAAGTTTCGAGATCAGAAATGGTTGAAAAAACGAGCTAAGCGCGAACACTTTCGTCAACCACTTTCGATTTACGAAGTTCACTTAGGCTCCTGGCGTCGAGTTCTTGAAGACGATCGGCCACTTCAATATCGCGAACTGGCTTCCGTGCTCGCGGATTACATGCTCGATCTGGGTTTTACTCACGTAGAGTTCCTGCCGTTAAAAGAACATCCCTACGGACCCTCGTGGGGTTATCAGGTTGGCAGCTACTACGCCGCATCAGCCCGCTATGGAACCCCGGATGACCTTCGCTATTTGATTGACTATCTGCATCAGCGGGGCATTGGCGTGATCATGGACTGGGTACCCGCGCACTTTCCGAAAGATGGGTATGCCCTCGGCCGCTTCGATGGGTCGGCACTCTACGAACATTTAGATCCGCGCAAAGGCGAACATCCGGATTGGGGCACTTACATTTTCAACTACGGTCGCAATGAGGTGCGTAATTTTCTCATCGCCAACGCACTTTATTGGGTCAAGGAATTCCATCTCGACGGACTGCGAGTGGATGCCGTCGCTTCTATGCTCTATCTCGATTACAGCCGAAAGGAAGGTGAGTGGGTGCCGAATCAGTTTGGCGGGCGCGAAAACCTGGAGGCTTTGTCGCTATTGAAAGAGCTTAATGAAGTAATCCATCGAGAATGTCCGGGGGTGATGATGATTGCGGAAGAGTCCACCGCCTGGCCGCAGGTGAGTCACCCGGTTTACGCGGGCGGGCTGGGTTTCGATCTCAAGTGGAACATGGGCTGGATGCACGACACGCTGAAGTATTTCCAGACCGACCCGTTGTTTCGCGGAGGAAACCACAACGCGCTCACGTTTGGCTTGATCTATGCCTGGAGCGAGAACTTCATTCTGCCCTTTTCGCATGACGAGGTAGTGCATATGAAGGGGGCGCTACTTAACAAAATGCCTGGTGACGAAGCTCAGAAGTTTGCCACCTTGCGAGCACTGTATGGCTACATGTGGGCGCATCCGGGAAAGAAACTGCTTTTCATGGGCGGCGAGTTTGGGCAATGGCGCGAATGGAACGAAACGGAAAGTTTGGATTGGCATCTGCTTGAAGAGCCGCTTCACAAAGGGGTGCAAACGCTGATTCGCGATCTCAATCGTGTTTACGCCGACGACAATGCGCTTTGGGAGGCCGACGGCGAACCGGCAGGCTTTCAGTGGATCGACGCGAACAATGCGTCGGAGAATGTCGTTTCCTTCATACGTCGGTCGCCGGCGACTGGAAAAGAGCTGGTTTGCGTCTGCAATTTCTCGCCCATACCACGTGACGGTCACCGGCTGGGGCTGCCGAAGGCGGGCAAATATCCTCTCCTTATTAATAGTGACGCCAAGGTGTACGAGGGCGAAGGTAGTCAAGTCGAGACGTTGGTTGCCGAGGCGATCCCCCTGCACGGCCAGCAGTATTCAGCGCTTGTCTCGTTGCCGCCGCTCGCTACACTGTGGTTTGAGGCGCCGTCTCTTCCAAATCTCAGCAGCTAGGGATTCAACGGGACCCAGCGGCAGTTACTTTAGGTCCATATGTTTGATGGGAACGAGGCGATGACCGAGCATGTCAACGCCCGCCTGACTCTGCTCCAACACGATGTAACCAATTAATGGCTCATACTCACCATCGGCAGGTTTCATTTCGACAAAGGCTACTTCGTTAAAGATTGCACGAAAACCTTCTATCTGGATGCGTACCGGCCCACAGACCTCAGCGGGGACAGTTTCCTGGGTCGCAGTCTCAACTTCGATCACTGTTGCGGAATCTAACTCGCCGAGGCGATCCTTCCATGCACTTGGCAAAACCATCAAAGACGCACCTGTGTCAACCAACGCGTCGCATCTTAGACTCTTGGAAGCATCATAAGCATTTTCGATTTTGACTGAAGCAACAATTCTACCCATCGTCCCACCTCATTCTTGAAAGGCAACTATACACCAACGAAAGAACGAATGCAGACAACGAGGTTAATACGCTATTGACGTGGAGCATTGTTCAGATTTGTGCACTTGTACTGCCTCTGGCCGATTTTCGTTTCATCGGGTATCTTCGATTCCGATGATCAACTGGGACCACATCCGAAAACAATTCCCTGTCACTGAGAGCAGCACTTATCTCAACACTGCGGCAGCTGGACCATTGTCTCGCTCAGTAATGGAGGCGGGTTCAACGTATTACCAGCAGATGATGGACGATGGTGATGTGCACTGGGATGAATGGCGCGCTAGGCTCGAGGTGGTCAGAAAGAAAATTGCAAAATTCATCAATGCCGAGCCGGATGAGATTGGGTTAACGACGAATACCTCTTCGGGCATGAACCTAATAGTAGACGCCCTGCAGGGGAGGGGAGAGGTCATCTCCTGCGACCTTGAGTTTCCGGTTTCTACCATCCCCTGGATGCATCGCCAGACTCCTGTGCATCTGGTACCGAATGTTGCCGGTGAAATTGCCCCAGGTGATATACGCCGGGCAATGACGGCAAAGAGCGGGATTATTTCCCTCAGTCACGTTCAGTACTCAAACGGCTTCCGCAGCGACCTGGCACTACTCGGCCTGGAGAAAGGCAATCATGCCCTCGTTGTTAACGCGAGTCAGTCGGCGGGTGTGTTTGAGATCGACGTGAAGCGGATGAAGATTGACGCACTCTGCGCCACCGGCCACAAATGGATGCTCTCCGGCTACGGGTCAGGTTTTGTTTATATCAGCCGCGCGCTGTTGGGGGAAACAAAACCGCGAGCTATTGGTTGGCTCAGCGTTGAGGATCCTTATGGAGACCGCAATTCTGAAGTCAATTTGCGCAGAGATGCGGCCGCGCGCTCTGAGTTGGGCTGCCCTCATTTTGCCGGCATCTTCGCCTTGGGTGCTTCAGTTGATTTCATGACCGGAATAGGGATGAGAAACATTCAGGAGCGCGCTCTTTCAATGAATCGAGTTCTGACGGATGGTCTAGTTGAAGCTGGCTTCAGAGTTCTATCACCGCTCGGTAACGAGAATAGTCGTTCCGCGGAGACGCTGGTTGCATTCGAAAATCCGGCTCAGGTTGTTACTCAATTAGCGGAGCAAAGTGTAATCGTCACTGAAAAGCCGGAAGGTATTAGGGTCGCAACGGATTTCTTCAATAATGAGCAGGATATTGAGCGGTTGTTAGAGGGGTTGAGTAAGATTCGCGACGGATAGCGAGTTCCGCAGGTTTTCCGGAAGGAAAGTTCTTGCGTTAGCTAATGTCCCGAGGGACAAAATGTTTATAGAGGGTCCGTTTCTATAGATAACCTGCCTCCGGAGGACCGAATGTCCAGATCCCTACCGGTTCGACCCATCGAGAACATTACACTACGGAGCTGCAGCGTTTTTGTCTAAATCGAAGCTATAGACATCGGCTTCTACAGAACTGTGAGCGCATCTTTTAGCGCTTAACTCTGGCTCGCGGCTTCGATTTCCCTGTCGGCTTCACTTTATTGCTGGTCTTCTCGTCCGCGTCGCTGCCGAAATGCTGGCGCGCCAGACGAATGAAACTCTGCATGATCGGAGACTCGTAGCCACCGCTTAGTCTGGCGATGCCGAGTTCCCAGTTGATGTGCGCTCCCTCAATCCACCATCTCACCAGACGACCCTTCTCAACCTCTTCGCGCACCGATTGGAAGGGAACGATACCGACGCCCATGTCTTCCTCGACCATTCTTCGAATCGCCGCCTGGCGGCTTAACTCCATCGCCACGCTTATGGTCACCCCGGCCTGCGCGAAAAACTGATCGATCAATCTCCGGGTGTTGCCGCCGCGTTCGCCGAGAATTAGTTTCTCGCCGGCCAGGGTGTAGGCGCTCACGGTGCGCTGTTTCGCGAGCCGGTGACGGGGCGACGCTATGGCGACCAGTTGATCTTCATTCAATCGTTCGGTTTGTATGCCGCGCGCTTCAACCGGCAGAGAAACGAACGCCAGGTCCATCTCACCCGCAAGGATCTGCTGGACCAGAGACTCGCTGGTACCCGAACCCACTGTGACTTCCGCCAGGGCATGTAGCTTTCGCATCTCTCTTAGTATTTTGGGCAGCTGTTCGGTAGTGACCATGGCAGACGCGCTGCCGATTCTCAGGCGCCCTCGTTCTGCTCCGGCCAACTCGGCAATCTCATCTTGAGCGGCGTCGTGCTCGCGCAGAATTAGACGAGCACGGTGCATCAAGTGCTCGCCGGCCTCCGTTAGAATCACGCGGCGGGGCGCTCGCACGAACAATTTAGCGCCCAACTCATTTTCAAGCTGTCTGATCTGCATGCTGATCGCGGCCTGGGTCACGTGAACCCGTTGCGCGCCCGCGGTAAACGTGCCGGACTCGGCAATTGCGACAAAGGCCCTCAGTTGTCTTATTTCCATGACTTCTCCAGTATCACGCTCGGTTATCGGAATAATAAAATCTTTTAGTTTCCATTATAAGTTACCTTTGCCTAGAATGGGCCAACTTTGAGCGCGGCTGAGGTTTAGAGTTCAACCTTTAGGTTGGGCTTGCCCGATGCGAGAAGCTAAAGCTTGAACTCTAAACTGCCACCTGTCGTTTAGGCGACTATCGGCGGGATTGAGATCTCGGAGAGGGCGAGTCAGTATCGACAGCGCGGCGGATGGGCCATGAGGTCAGTACCACCTCGCGGCAGCGGGTGGGTCATGGTACTCATCACTCACGCGGCGGTCTTATCAGGTTCAATACCATGTCAGACTTTGATGATTGAGCATGGATAATGAGGACCCACCGCTACCGCGAGGTGGTACTGACCTCATGGGGCGGCGGGATGAGTGATGCGTACCCACGGCTCACACTCCCACCGACAAAATGGTTACAACTGAGCGCAGATCAACTGATGTCTTGACGGCCCGGCGGCTGCGATCGCGCAGTGCTGTCGTTGGTGTCGACGGCGGTGGGAGCAAGACTCACGCCGTTATCGTGGATGGCGACGGACGGATAATGGGCGAAGGCAGGTCTGGGCCATCAAATCCTTTGCGTGTAGGAATCGCCAGATCCGCTGCGGCAGTGCGCGAAGCGGTGGATAAAGCTTGCGAAGCGGCCCAGGTCCGCCGCGAAGATATTCTGGCGGCGCAGGTCGGTTTGGCAGGAGCTCGCCGCACCGAGTTGCGCGAACGAGTTCGTGAAGCGCTCATCAACCTTGGGATTGGCGACGTGGAAGTTGTCGGCGATGCGGATATCGCACTGTATGGGGCGACGGCTGGGAAGCCAGGAGTCGTTGTGATTGCCGGGACTGGCTCTGTTTGCTGTGGAGTCAATGCCCGCGGTAAACGGAATTGCGCCGGTGGTTGGGGTCCGGTCGCCGGCGATGAAGGAGGAGGTGCCTGGATTGCTCGACAGGCTTTGCGGGCTATTGCTCACGCTTCCGATGGTCGTGGTCCAAAAACTTCTCTGATGGCGGCAGGCTGCGCTTACTTCCATGTGACAACTCCCGAAGATCTTTCCACCGCGATCTACGCTCCCACTATGACCAATGAGCGTCTGGCTGGTTTTGGCAAACAAGTAATTGAAGCTGCTAAGGCTAAGGATCCCGTGGCGCGGGAGATTATGGCTGAAGCGGGCAGCGAATTGGGCTTGGCGGTTGCGGCCGTGATTCGAAATCTGAAGCTCGAGCCGGAGCGTTTTCAGGTGGCTTATGTCGGGGGTGTTTTCGCGGCTGGTGGTGAGTTGGTCCTGGGGCCCATGTGTGAGCGCATCCTTCAGACAGCGCCTTTGGCTTTTGTCGCCCCGCCGCGTATGTCACCTTCTCTGGCGGCGGCGCGAATGGCCCGCGAGCGTTCCAATCTCATTGCCTTGGCGGGCTAGTTGACCATTAGAAGGTGTCTCACTTGACGCTTAGAACCTGAGTTTCCACCCAACCGCCTGCGCTCCCATCTATGAAATCCGAAACTCCCGATCCGCTCCCCATTACCGAACAGGCGAACCCCCGTACTTCGAATCTGAGCTCGCTATCGGTAGCGGAAATCGTCCGCCTGATGAATGATGAAGACGCGCTGGTTGCCACCGCAGTCGCGGATGTTCTTCCCCAGGTGGAGAAAGCGGTTGCCGGGATCGTCCAAAAACTGCGTGGAGCCGGACGGCTTTTTTATATCGGGACCGGAACTTCGGGACGACTGGGAATACTTGACGCATCGGAATGCCCGCCCACGTTCGGGGTCTCGCCTAGCCTCGTTCAGGGCGTCATTGCCGGTGGATATGAAGCATGCCATCGTGCGGTTGAAGCGTCAGAAGACGACGAACAGGCGGCGCAGCGAGATCTCGAAACCCGCGGCTTTGTGAAAGATGACGTACTGGTGGGAATAGCGGCTTCAGGACGAACGCCGTATACGATCGGAGCGGTGACGTATGCGCGGTCGCTAGGAGCTTTTACGATTGCGGTTACTTGCGCGCCGGATTCTCCCATCACCCGGGTTGCGGAAGTGAGCATTGTGCCCGTGGTGGGACCCGAGGTTGTTACCGGATCTTCGCGGCTGAAAGCGGGGACCGCCCAGAAGATGGTTCTCAACATGCTTTCAACCGCCACGCTCGCGAAACTCGGCTACGTGTCCGGGAACCGCATGTCCAATTTGCAGGCCCGCAATTCCAAACTTCGCGCGCGGGCCGTGCGCATCCTTATGGCTGAAACCCAACTGAATGAAAACACCGCTGTTGCAGCGCTAGATGCGGGTAGTGGAGATATCCGGATCGCGTTGGTAATGACCAAGACTGGATGTAACGCCGAGGCAGCAAAAAGAGCTCTTGATCAATCGAGGGGGATTGTGCCGGAAGCGATCAACCAACTTTCCAAGTCATGAGTTTCGTGACGTTTCGTGTGATTTCGCAGATTGGGTGTTCCGTGCGCAAAATGCTCGATCCACGAGATGACACGAAGCCGCACGAAAAAGACTGCAAAGTCGAATGAGGTACAACCCAAGGAGAACATGAATCCGAACGTCCTCAAGCGTGTCGCCGTAGTTTTACTTCTTGCTTCATCTAGCGCTTACGCGCAAGGTGATAAAGGCTCAATTCTGGACAAACGTGTGCGCGGTGAGATCGCGCGGTTTAAGGGTAAGGTCAGTCTCTTCGCAAAAAACCTTGATACCGGCGCGGTTTACACCTTCGGCGGCGATGACCAGGTGCCGACGGCGAGCACAATCAAACTCGCCGTCATGGTTGAAGTTTTCGGCCGCGTCGCCGAAGGAAAAGCGAAGTGGACGGATGAACTGGAGCTGACGAAAGAGAAGAAAGTCGGAGGCGCAGGCATTCTTCCAGAGTTTACTGACGGTCTGCGACTGAACTTGCGCGACGGCGTCACCCTGATGATGGTGTTAAGTGATAACACCGCCACTAATCTGGTGATTGACGTGCTGACGGCGGACGCAGTGAACGCGCGGATGGAGTCGCTGGGACTGAAAGAAACGCGCTTGATGCGAAGAGTGTTCGGTGGAGGCGAAAGCGTGGAAGGCCGCAAAGAAGAAAACAAACGCTTCGGGCTTGGCCGCACCAGTGCGCGCGAGATGGTCACGCTCATGGAAAAGCTGGAACGTGGGGAAATCGTCAGCCCTGGTGCTTCTAAAGAAATGCTCGAACTCATGAAACGCGAGCAGGGCACAAACGGAATTTGGCGTGGACACTGGCGCGTCCCGAAAGCGACAAAGTCAGGCGCGCTCGATGCTCTGCGCAGCAACGTCGGCATCATCTATCATCCGCGGGGACGCATTGCGATGGCGGTCACCTGCAGCGAGATCCACGATGTGAATTGGACGGTCGACAATCCTGCGCTTTTGCTGATGTCGCGATTATCGGAAATCGTTACGGAGGCGATGCTGAGGTGAAGGCACAGGAAATATAACCCGCAGATTACGCAGATTCAAAGAGACGACCGAACAACACACGCGCGTTACCGAAAACCTGGTAGTGCTCGGTTATTGTGTTGCTAACAGCGATGCCGATGCTGAAATGAGGTCAGTACCACCACGCGGGTAGCGGGTGGGTTCGGTTGTCAAACTGTTGGACTGGCGTCCCGCAGCTTCGCTTGTTCTTAGGGTGTGCTTTTGCAAACAGAACCCACCCGCTACCGCGTGGTGGTACTGACCTCATTTCAGCGGAGGCACGATTATTGGCACCAACACCTAACGAGCACTACCGAAAACCTTAGTTCCTTGATCTAATAGGTCTGTTCTTAATCTGTGAACTGCGTAATCTGTGGATATTCGGCCAATGGTATGATTGCAAGTCAGCCGGTGAATCGCAATTGTCTATCGACCTTCATCCTGCATTGAACGGCGTGCGTGCTTGCATCTTCGATGCGGGCGGCACACTCGTGCATCCCGATTGGCCCCGTCTCTCGCACACGGCGCAAAAAGTGTCGGGGCGAGCATTCGAGGCGGGGGAGATGGGCCGCGCCTTCGGAGAGATGCTGAGAGCAGTAGGAATGGAGATGCAAAGTGAAGGTTTCGTGCTGGCAGACGACATGAAGCGCCCGCATTGGACCTTCCGGAGGATGTACGGCGCACTCGGCCTGGATAAGGTAACCTGCGACAGCATCATGGAACACCTGGACGGCGCGCATCTCGAGCGGCACTTGTGGTGCGGAATCGACCCCCAAGTGCCGCGCGTACTCGATGAGTTGAAGAGTCAGGGTTTGCTTCTCGCCGTCATTTCGAACACGGAGGATGGGAGGCTTATTGACTCCCTCGAGGCGTCGGAAATTACCAGCCGTTTTGACCTGCTCATAGATTCGCATCTCGTCGGCCACCGCAAACCCGACGCGGCAATATTCCGGCTTGCGCTGGAGCGTCTCGAACTAGAGGCACACGAGGCGGCCTACGTCGGAGATTCGTACGTGCACGACGCACTGGCGGCGCGGGCGATCGGAATGCGCGGGATTCTGCTCGACCCGCTAGATCTGCACCCGGAAAGCGTTTGCCCGCGAATCAGGTCGCTGAGGGAGCTGATTAAGCCAGTTGATAAGGACCGTGTGAAAAAGTCAAAGAGGACCTAGTGTCCTGACTCTAAAGTTCGCGTAACAAACCCGTCGGTATATTTGGGCGCGGTTAGTCTTCGGTCCCAGCGGGACCACATGTTTATAGACCACGACGACCCGGACGAACTTCCTCGCTCCGTAGGAGCGAAACATTT
>JBGTLM010000299.1:0-12536 GCA_041744135.1 Pyrinomonadaceae bacterium | reverse complement strand
GAATCGTGAGCATTGGACAAACTCAGACGTGAAGCCTGCTTGTTGTTCTCGCTCGCTTGCTCCCAACCTGGTTGGTTAACGATGACGCCATTACCAATTTCCTGAGTTTCTGGCAGAGATAGGTTTTTAGGCGGATGATTGGTACAGATAACTGATGCGTGCCGCCTAAAGTCGAAGTGCCATTGGCATTACCATAAGCGGCTTTATAGATACGCTCCACGAGGTAACCCGCTCCTGAAATTCAATGGAGATAAAGAAGGCAGCGCTAACATTGATGCGTTTGGCCTCAATGAAACCTGCGGCAGTGCCGCACAAATTTATCTCGTTGGTCCAGAAACCCAGGCCGGGTGCGTCCGGCTCGCGGTTGAGAAAGTCGAGGTAGTGTTAGCGGACGAAGAATTTAGGCCGTCAATCGCCGCCGGGCCAATCGTTACGTCCTGTAGTCGGATCGTATAGGGCCGGAGCCGCTAGCATCGTTACGGGCCGAGTCAATGAACAGGTGAAGAGAAACATTCAATGGAAGAGAATTCATTTGTTGGCTATTTATCATTGCAGTGCCGCCTGGAGAGGATCCCGACAACAACCGACAGGCGTGCACTGCAGACATTGACTTATTATCAAACTTGACATAGAAGAACGATTGCTTCCTGAAGTTTTGCCTCGCACTAACCATGTCCACCATCGTACAGGCGAGAGTTAGGATTGGTGCTCTATTAAATAAAATCCAACCACTCAAAACCACCCTTGCCTATGAAAGGAACATTCCATGAAGACCAGACTTTGTTTAGTCCTCTTGACCTTGATGGTCAGCGGTTTGTTAATCACACCACTCTTCCGCACTGGCTCTGCACAAAAGAACGAGGGACAGCAGGAGCGACCACAAATCAGCGAAAGCGCGGCGCGGCAAATTCAATCTTTGGTTAACGAGAAAAAATCGCGCACACCACAACAAAAAAAGATTGACTCGCAACTACTCTACGCGCTCAAGCAGCGCCGTGGGCAAGCGATCACGAACGAAGTTCAAACCTTAGAAGTAGATGTGAAGGTCGATAATGCAGGTCAGACGCTCGTTGATATTAGAGCCGACGTGACTAAAGAGCTTATCCGCCTGATCGAAGAAGTAGGCGGCGAAGTGGTCTATAGTTCCGAGAGAACGAGCCGCCTGCGCGCCCGCGTCCCGCTCGAAAGCATCGAGCGGCTGGCAGGCTTGAAAGAAGTTAAGTCTATTGAGCCAGCCGTCGAGGCAACGACCCATCGCCCCCGTAAGGCGGAGGCGCCGCACGCGAGACCGCGGGGAGCCGCACTGTCGCCCGTCAAAGTAAACCCAAAGCTTCAGCCGTGGCTGCGAGGCAATTTCGCCAAGCGCACCGCTCATGTTCAGGCGCAACTAGCGAAGTCGCTCCCCGTGGCGGCATATGTCAAAGAAGCGTCAATCCTTCAAGACGTGACACCTAACATCGGGTCCGTTACCTCGCGGGGAGACATCGCTCACCGCGCCCAGGAGGCCCGCGATGTTTTCGGCTCTAGCGGAGCAGGAATCAAGATCGGCGTTCTCTCAGACGGTGTCGCCGCTTTGCCCCAATTGGTAGCCTCGGGCGACTTGCCGCCTGATGTCACTGTTGTTCCGGGGCAAGCAGGTTCGGGCAGCGAAGGCACTGCGATGCTCGAGATCATCTATGATCTGGCTCCCAGCGCCAAGCTGTTTTTCGCAACGGCGTTTATCAGCGACGCGAGCTTCGCCGATAACATTCGTCGCCTGCGGTTCGAGTTTGGCTGCGACATCATCGTTGATGACATCATTTATTTCAACGAGTCGCCGTTTCAGGATGGGATCATTGCGCGAGCAGTCAATGACGTAACAGCCGACGGCGCGATCTTCTTCTCCTCAGCGGGTAACGAAGGCAATTTCAACGATGGCACCTCAGGCACTTGGGAAGGAGACTTCCAGAACGGAGGAACGCTGCCGACTTTGCCCCCCTCTGACTACACCATTCATGACTTCGGCGACGGTAACATCTCGAATCGCATCGAGACATCAAGCACCCCAACTCTTTTTCACTGGTCCGACCCGCTCGGCGGCTCCGCCAACGACTACGACCTCTACTTGTTGAACGCAAATCTTTCTGCGGTGCTCGCCGCCTCAACCGGAATACAAGACGGCAACGATAACCCCTTCGAGCGAATCAACACAGCAACCCTGGGCGCCCGGCTTGTCGTTGCTCGCTTTGGAAATGCGGAAGCGCGCGCCTTGCACTTAAAAATCTTTCGCGGCCAACTGGGCGTCGCCACCGATGGAACAACCGTCGGTCACAGCGCCGCCGCTGACGCGTTTAGTGTGGCTGCCGTTAATGTGGCGGTTGCGGGGAACGGGCCTTTCACCGGCGGCCCGACCCATCCCGTCGAGGTGTTCAGCGCTGACGGGCCGCGGCGCATTTTCTACAACGCGGATGGCACGCCGATTACACCGGGCAATGTGCTGTTTGGGACCGGCGGCGGTACAGTACGACAAAAGCCAGATATCGCCGCTGCCGACGGCGTGGCAACAGCCACGCCTGGCTTCAATCCCTTCTTCGGCACCTCAGCCGCCGCGCCGCACGCCGCTGCCATCGCCGGATTAGTCAAGTCCGCGATCCCGATATTAACTCCGGCGGAGATTCGGACAGCGCTCACCTCGACGGCGCTCGACATCGAAGCTCCCAGCGTTGATCGCGACTCTGGTTTTGGCATTGTCATGGCTTTCCAGGCGCTAGAGTTTATCGGCGCGCAGCCGGCTCCCAACCTGAATCGTGGCGCCGTGATGGCGACTCCCATCGGCGGTGATGGCGATTCCTTTATCGAACCCGGCGAAAGCGGTGCACTCAGCGTCGAATTGCTCAACATTGGGGGGGCCACGGCGACGAACGTGAGCGCCACGCTGACCACCTCCACACCGGGCGTCACGATCACGCAAGCCACCTCCACCTACCCGGACATCCCGCCCTCGGGCAGCGCCGTGAATACGACGCCGTTCACCTTTAGCTTGGCGCCAACTGCGCCCTGCGGCCTACCGATAAACTTCACTCTCACGGTGACGTACGATGGCGGCGGCAATAGTCCGCAGGCGTTTAACTTCACCGTTCAGACCGGACAGCTAAGCGACTCGGCCACTTTCAGCTACACCGGGCCACCAGTGCCGATTCCAGACGGCAACGCGACAGGCGTTAACATTCCCTTCGAGGTTAGCGGACTCACTAACATCGGCGACGTCAACTTCCGCATTGACGGCAGCCAATGCTTAATCTCGGTGGGTGCGACGACGGTCGGCCTCGATCACTCGTGGGTTGGCGACCTCGTGATTACATTGACCTCGCCGCAGGGCACTAGCGTCACGTTGATGAACAGGCCCGGCGGCACTGGTAACAGCAGCAACAACTTTTGTCAGACATTGCTTGACGATGAGGTGGGCAGTCCCTCGATACAAAACATCCAAACAGCGGGGCCGCCGCCGCTCGGCCCTCCATACACAGGGACGTTCACTCCGGCCAGTCCGCTGGCGGCCTTCGATGGACAGGACCCGAACGGTACGTGGGTCTTAAATGTTAGGGATTTGGTGTTCACCGACCTCGGTAACGTGCGCGCGTTCTCCCTCATCATCACCGGTCTCGAGTGCGATGCCGTAAGCGTTCCCATTCTAGAGCGTGGCACCGTGACGGCGACACCCATCGGGGGTGATGGCGATTCCTTCATCGAACCCGGCGAAAGCGGCGCGCTCGGCGTTCAAGTAGTTAACAACGGCGCAGCCACGGCGACGAACGTGAGCGCCACGCTGACCACCTCGACGCCGGGCGTCACCATCACGCAAGCCACCTCGACCTACCCAGACATCCCACCCTCGGGCAGCGCCGTGAATACGACGCCGTTCACCTTTAGCTTAGCAGCGGATGCGCCCTGCGGGTTACTGGTCAACTTCACCCTGACGCTCACATACGATGGTCTGGGCGGTCCACAAGTATTGAACTTTACCGTTCAAACCGGAGGTCTGTTTACTGTTAACGGCGGCTTTGAGACCGGCAATTTCACGGGCTGGACCACGCCGGTGATACCCGGCAGCAGCGGCAGCTTCCTAGTCAGAAACGGTACCGCTTTGCCCTTGAGTGGACTCACAACTGTCGGCCCGAGGTCTGGGACGTTTTATGCCGTAGACGACGAGGCTGGGCCGGGGACTCACGCCCTGCTACAGACTTTCACTGTGCCGGCGGGAGCTTCTTCGGTGACTCTGTCGTTTGATATGTTTGCTAACAGCTATGCCGCCACGGTTGTTGATCCCATCGGCCTTGATCATCGGAGCGGACCTAACCAACATGCCCGCGTAGACATTCTGAGTGCCGGAGCTTCGCCTTTCGATACCGGCGCAGGCGTCCTGCGGAATTTCTACTTAGGCGCCGATCCGGGTTCTAATCCGCACCCGTACACGCATTACGACTTCGATATTACGGATCTCGTAGCGGCGGGTGGAACATTTCAATTGCGCTTCGCCGCCACGAACAACCTGTTCTTTTTCAATTTGGGCGTTGACAATGTCAGCATCACCTCTGGATGCAATGTCTCCCCGCCTCCGACAATGGGCTTAACGGGTGAATACTACGACAACATCGACTTCACCAATCTGAAGGTAACGCGGATAGATCCGACGGTGAACTTCGACTTCGGCGAAGGCTCACCCGATCCATCAATAGAACCTGATACCTTCTCGGTTCGCTGGACCGGTCAGGTGCAGCCGGAGTTCTCCGAGACTTACACGTTCTATACAGTTTCCGATGATGGGGTCAGGCTCACGGTCAATGGTGAAGTGATCATTGACAATCTGACCGTCCACCCACCAACCGAAGATAGTGGGACCATCACTCTCGTTGCCGGGCAGCAGTACGACATCAAGATGGAGTTCTACGAGAACGCGATTGGCGCTGTGGCGCAGTTGCTATGGTCAAGCGCCAGCCAACCGAAGCAGGTCATTCCGCAGAATCGTCTGTTTCCCACTGCTGCTCCTCCTGTCGGCACCGGGTTGAAGGGCGAGTACTACGACAACATCGACTTCACCAATCTGAAGGTAACGCGCATAGATCCGACGGTGAACTTTGACTTCGGCGAGGGCCCGCCCGATTCGTCGATAGAACCTGATACCTTCTCGGTACGCTGGACTGGTCAGGTGCAACCGGAGTTCTCCGAGACTTACACGTTCTATACAGTTTCCGATGACGGGGTCAGGCTCACGGTCAATGGTGAAGTGATCATCGATAATCTGACGGACCACCCACCGACCGAAAATAGTGGGGTCATCACTCTCGTAGCCGGGCAGCGGTATGACATCAAGATGGAGTTCTATGAAAACGGTGTCGGCGCGGTGGCGCAACTGCTGTGGACGAGCGCTAGCCAACCGAGGCAAGTCATTCCGCAGAACGGCCTGTTTCCTGCTAACTGAAGAAGGTAAGGCCACTGAGATGTCGGCCTAGTCTTTCTTAAACGTCCGGCAGATATTTACCGCCGATGGTCAGCCTCACCAAACTGACCACCGGCGGTTCCTTTATCTCAGTGATTTATCATGAGAACAACAAAGATTGATGAGGCAAGAATTTTCGTTGGTCGGTGAAGGCCAGGGTGATGCGCTTGGGGTGTTAAATTAAATGGGCTGAAAATGCGGAAGTGCTTCACCCCCGAGTTACTGGACTGCCTTCACCTTCTGCACACACGAGCCCGCGTTGACGGCATGATAAGTTGAGCCTTATCTGTAACCGTCATACGAAACAGTTTGGCTTGTCCTTAAGGTCTACGGAAATCCGGTCTTTTACCCGCAGCGCTCGCAGCGATCTTATAATTCAGCCTTCTGTACCGGCGACGTTCGTCTGGAAAGGCCAGACCAACCTTGCAGATCACTTTCGCTGAAGAAATCCTCTTTATCCGCATATCCGTGGCGAGATTTCATGCCAAGCAGCCCACCAATGATCGACGGTAAACCAATGATCGCAGTGCTCAAGGTCGCCACTTCTAACAAGAAGCCATTCCCGAGCGGAGTTCGGCTGGACCGAGCCTGGGACCTTTTTGGCGAGCAAATGTGGGAGACATCTGAATTTAGGGCACAGGTGAAAGGTCCGCCTTACTCTAAGGATTCGTGGGTAAACTGCTCGGACTCACCTGTGTGCGAAGCTGTCGCTCGGGACGGCCGGGTCCGGGCGTCTTTGTTGACGTTGTCGTGCGGCTAACCGACAAAGAAGTGCGGCACCATTTGCTTCAGTTACCAAAGCAGTGTGTTAAGGCAACCTCTTAGGTCGCGTGGAGACTTGTCGCGCCGTTCCGCCCAAAAGCGCTTGCAGCGAACTCGGTTGAGAGCTGCGTTTGATGAGTTATGATTCGACGGTTGGAGGGAATCGCTCGCTGCTGAATCGCGGCGTTATGCTCTAGCCCATGGCGAAAGTTGCATGTTGAATGAATAGCGAGCTGCAAGCCTTATTTCGCGCAGACCAAGATGAGCGCACGAACCATCCTGATTACGGCACGCCGGAGTATTGGGCGTTGCGCGGGCGGGATACTGAACGTCGGAAGCGTCTTCAAAGCATTGTCGAGTCTGGCGTGTTGAAAGAGCCTGAAGATTATTACTATGCCTCATGGATTCTCAATCACGGCGAGAGTGTAGAAGAAATTTGGCAGGCTCACATTTTGGCGAAGAAGGCGGCTGAACTTGGCTTTCGTCAGGCGCGTTGGTTAGCTGCCGCGACTTATGACCGATGGTTGACGTATCAAGGTATGCCTCAGAAGTACGGGACGCAGATTGTGCCAGATGGAAAGAAACAGCGCGTGTGGGATGTTGAGTCAGCGACATCTGATGCTGAACGTGCAGAATGGGACGTGCCTTCGCTCGCGGAGATGGAGAGGCGTGCCGACGAGGTAACGCGTAGCGAACCGATGCCGCCGATGGACACTGCTCCAGAATGGCTCAAGGATGCACTTATCAAGTGGCGTGCTAAAGATGAAGGGCGAGCATAACAATCCATCTGAGGCCGACGAGTCAAGAGATTTTTTGACTTAGGCGGCATTTTTCGGATTGTAAGACAACAAGGGAGAAACCTTCTTTCTGAGACCTTCCAATACTTGACCTCGTTATAAGGCGTGCGAGTCTGCCAACACTTCCAGATGATTCTGATCCATTTGTAAGCGAGCGCTCTGACCCCAGCCTGGCGGCTTTTGCCTTTGGCGATCTGTGGTTCATAGTAGGCTCTGGCCAAGAAGGAATGCTTCACCGATTCACCGGCGTATTCGTGAAAGGTCTGGCGCATGAACTTGGGACAGAAGTAGCGCCAACGGATCCAGACCCCTTGGCCGCTGCGCTCCATCAGCGGTGCGATGCCTGATAAGCAAGCGAGCTCCGCCGCGGTGGTCCATCTGGTTCGATCCGTGCCCATTACTGGCAGCATGCCAACATGCTTACTCGACTGGACGGCTAATGCGCTCGCTGGATTGTGGTTCGCGGTGGCGACTGACCCTAAGAAGAGAGACCGCGGTGTTGTTTGGATGTTAGATCAGCCTAATGAAGCAAAGTTTGAACAGGACGAGAATATCTTTGCTTTGACAAAGACTTGCTTTTTCCAGCCACCTCATCTGGATCGTAAAATTGCGGCGCAGTCAGGTTGGTTTTCTGTGTATCGGCATAATAGAACGGAATTCCTACCACTCGAAAGACAAATGAGATACGCGGATAAGGTTACGCGATTTGTCATCAGGCCTAGCGACTTTCAGCCCCTTCGTCAACAGCTTCGACGAAGTGTAAATCATGCCGCGTTCTTTCCCAATCTCTCTGGGTTGGCTGCAGATATTCAGTTGGAGTGCATTGACGCAACGCGGCGGCTAGATACTGTGTGACGGTCGCCGCCGAACAATGCCCTGCAGCTGACGGCGCGATAGCATGTTTCTCAGTAATCTTTTTCCTTCAGCTAAAATGAGGATGCGCGCCGCAGCTGAAGCGCGGCGTTCGGCGGCTATCGAGAATAAGGTTATCTTGGTAAGGAGGGTGTGCGTCTGAGAATCGCCATACTCGGAGCGGGGGCTTTAGGTTCCATCATCGCTGCGCATCTGGAGCGGGCAGGAGAACAGGTGACTCTCATCGCCCGTGGTCAGCGGGCGGCGTTGCTTCGGGAGCACGGCATCACGGTCACCGGCTTAGCGGACTTCACCGTTTCCGTCAATGTCATCACGCGCCTCGATGAGGTGAAGGAAACTGATGTCCTGTTCGTCGCGGTGAAGGCTTACGACACTGAATCAGCTCTCTCGAGCTTCCGTCATCTTGAGGTCAATGGCGTTTTATCTATCCAAAATGGCGTCCTCAAGGACGAACAGCTAGCACATTGCTTCGGCGTGGAAAAGACTATTGGGGCCGCCGCGATGCTCGCCGGCGAGATAATGCCCGCCGGAAACGTTCGTTTCACGCGCAGCGAAGCCCTTTATATCGGGGAACTGCCCGCGGGAACGTCGCAGCGTGTTCAGTCTATAGCCACAGTCCTTGAGCGTTCCGGTATCCGCGCGGTGGTGTCGCCACACATTCAAACTGTCGAATGGTCAAAATACGTCGGGTTCGCAAGTCTAATGACAGTGGCCGGACTCACTCGCCTGGAGACGTGTAAAGTCTTTAAAGCCCCGGAACTCGCTCATGTTCTGGTCATCCTGCTGCGAGAGATGGCCCTGTTGGCGGAGAAACTTGGCGTCCCCCTCGAAGATTACGGTGTGCTCGGCGCGAAGACGCTCACGAGTGTGTCCTTAGAAGAAGCCATGACGATCATCCGTCACCACGGGGAGCAGATGGAGGCCGTGGGAGCGACAGGGCATAAGGTCTCGAGTCTGCAAGATTTGGAGCGGGGGCGCCGCACCGAGGTTGAGGAGATCATCGGCTACGCGGTGCAGAAGGGGACAACACTGGGCCTGCGGATGCCCACGGTAGAGACATGCTACAGGTTACTCACAGGAATTGACGGATACCTTCGGTGACACGACCGCTGTGCACGCCAAGCCACTTAGGAGCGCCGCCGCCAACAAACTGCTTGCTGCAATCTCAGCAGTTCTTTGATAGGCTGAGCATCCGCTATCTCGGCCTCTTGGAAGCCTTGCCAGTGGCGCTTAATCAAAGTCTCCTTGTTTGACGATCACCAGGATCCAGAGGTGGATCTGCCACAGTTGGGAAGGGCGATCCAGACAAGCGATGTCACGACCCCGCCCCCTACATCTAGAGGGAAACTGTTTGTTCAGCCCAGAATTGAAATTCGTGGTGTTTGTGCTCTTCGGCTTTCGCCAAAGCTTCGCCGCTGGCTACTCTTCTAATTTGCTCAAAGACGCGCGCACCCACCTCATCAATCGTCTCCGTACCGTCAATCACTCCGCCCGCAGAGAGGTCCAGATCGCGGGACATGCGCTCAAAGACTGGCGTGTTCGAGGCTAACTTGATCACAGGTGTGATGGCATTTCCGATGGTCGTGCCACGCCCTGTCGTGAACACGACGACGGTTGCCCCTGCCCCGACCAGGCCTGGTGTAGACTCCTGATCGTAACCCGGCCCTTGCATCAAATGGAGGCCGTGACACTTCGGGGTTTCGGCGTACTCAAGAGTGCCTTCTACGCGCGTTGTTCCCGCCTTGGACATCGCACCTAAGCTCTTGACCGTAAGATTAAGAAGCCCCCCAGCGATATTACCCGGACTCGGATTCTGGTTGAGCACGGCGCCAAACTTGGACGCATACTCTTTGTACCAGTCCACCAAACGGTAAATGGCTCTCCCAATTTGAGCATCTTTCGCGCGGTGGGCCAGAATGTGTTCGGCGCCGCAAAACTCTGGAATCTCCGTAATCAAGACTGTGCCGCCGGAACGAACCAGCAGGTCAGCCGCGCGTCCCAAAGACGGATTTGCCGAGATTCCGGAAAAGCCGTCGGACCCGCCACACTTAACTCCCAGCACCAGCTCGCTGACCGACACTTCTTCACGCACCGCGCGATTAACTTCCGGCAACATGCGTTCAACTTCTTCCAGTCCCTGCTTGATCGCGGCTTCAGTGCCGCCAATCTCCTGAATACCGATCTTGGCACTGGGTTTATTAAAGGATTTCTCGCGTTTGAGTAGATATTTCTCAACATAAGCAAGATTCGTCTTTTCGCATCCCAAATCCATCAGAATCACTCCCCCGACATTTGGGTGATCCGCGTAGTTGGAAAGTGTGCGCAACATCACGTCAAGCGTGGAGCCATCCTGACACCCACAGCCCTTGTTGTGCGGAATGGCCACCACTCCATCGACGTTAGGATACTTCTGACGACTGTAGAGCATGAACTCGGACATCATCGAGATCTGCTGCGCCTCGTGGCTTGCACACATACTCGTTGGCACGATCAATACATAATTGCGAGTGCCGACTCGTCCGTCCGGACGCCGAAAGCCCATGAATGTTGCGCGTTCCGCGGGCGAAAGGTAATCGGGTGGCGGCGTCGAGAGGTCTTCCGGCAGTTCGCGGATCACCGGCACTTCGTCTGACATATTGTCGTGCGTTATCTGATCGCCTTCGTTGATGCCCTGGGATGTTCCTATGGGCTGGCCGTACTGCAAGACGAATTCGCCGGCAGGAATATCGCGAGTGGCGAAGCGGTGGCCCGGAGAAACAGCGCCGGTCACGCGAACAACTCGATTGTCGGCAAGCGTCACTTCCAGACCAGGCTGCGTCTCTTTCTTAACAACCGCCAGATTGTCCCTCGGATCGACGACTATCGCGTATTCGGTTATCGGCGTTGATGCCTCAATGCAGGTAATAGACATATGGTCACAACTTCCGCTTCAAGTCTCAAGCACGTCCGGCAGGATTAACGATCGTATGTTGCCGTGAAAACGCAACCAGAGTCCGGGATTTTCGTCGAGTTGCGCCGCTCGCTGCATCGGACTCGAGATGTCCGCTTCAAGCAGGCGTCGGTAGCTTTCCCGCTTGGCAGGCGCAGTGCTCGCATCCACGATTGATTGCACAATTCTTTTTGCCTTGAGAATAGCGGCTGGCCCAAGCGTAAGAATATGTGTTGCGGAACGGCATTCTTCTTCGTCCGCCGCAGTGACCGTACTCCCGCCAACTCTGAATTTATTGATATGGTGTTCAAGAATGCTTGAAGAAATCGGAATAACTCCTGCCAAGTCATCAGCGCTCGCGCCGGATCCGGGTTTGATGTACGCGAGATGTGATGCAGCGCCAGCCTCCGGGCCCAAACCAAGAAAGAAAATATCGATGCCTCCCAAAGATTCCAGCTTTTCGAGATATCGTTCCAGTTCGGCTTCCATGTCGTCGGTGTCGGTTCGGATCGGTGTGAAGCTCTTTACCTTTCCGAAAAAGGAGCGGCCAAGCAGCCGTTCGAAATCGCGAACGAAGCTCAGACCGTTATCCATCCGCAGCGGCGCCAGCGCGTCCTGGGTGAAAACGTGAAGGCGTCTGAGCAGATGATCTATCTCATCCGTTCGTGCCATCTCGCCCAGCAGCCGGTACAAGGCCTGTGCGCCGCGACCACCGAGGAGGATAATAACTAAATCCCCTTCCTTGTTCCTGGCCGCTTGTTGAATCTCTTCGAACTGCGCGCGACCAACGGCCTCCTCTGACTCGATCACCTCATACTTAAGCTCTTGAACTTGAAGCTGAGCAGCATCTTCGGCAGAGGCCCGTTGCGGACGCAGCCAAACGTTGCGTCCCACTACCCGACGAGTCAGATTCTCCGATACAGTACTGGACAAATCTTCTTCCAATCTTCTGAGGTAGCGTTTGGGATTAAGGCGATTCGTTCCCAATTAGTGCCAAAGGAGCTACGATCAAAAAATCTAAATCAATCAATTGGTCAAACCATTCTCAAATTAGCAACCGGAGTATTACCACATGGATAGACTTCAAGGCAAGAGCAAATTGTCAGGCAACGCGCGAAAACGGCGCCCTTAAACTAAAACCGTTTGGAAGAAAAAGCGCTTGACGCAGCCTATCTAGCGATGTTACACAATGCTGCCGCGGTAATGATTGGTAAGACCTTTCTGGCAGGTGAGCCCTAGGCCAGAAGCGAGTCCCGTTGGTGTCAGCGCGGGTTTGAGAGGCACATCCGAGCCCAGGCTTGCCAACTTTGTGCATCAGCTGAAGTGGTCTTCCGGACTACTCAGCAAGTGGTTGATTGTCTTTAATTCCTTCAGACGACTAAAGGTATACATGGACTACCATCCTTTGGATCTCAACGGCAAGGTGGCGGTGGTAGTTGGCGGGACGTCCGGCATCGGCCGCGCGATCGCACACGGATTGGCGCAAGCAGGAGCAGACGTCATACCGACATCACGCCGCGCTCACCGGGTGGAGGCATCCGCCGGGGAAATAGAAGCGCTGGGACGCCGGACACTCCGCGTAACGTCTGATGTTTCCGACCGCTCCTCCTTACAACATGTCCTGGAAGAAACGGTTAAAGCTTTTGAGAAGGTGGATATCCTAGTCAATTCGGCTGGTCGGACAAAACGAGCGGCAACG
>JBGTLM010000298.1:0-4290 GCA_041744135.1 Pyrinomonadaceae bacterium | reverse complement strand
GACTAATACGTTTAGAAGACGCTGACCGTTCGTTCGACATCGAGTTCTGGCAGCGACTTGGCGCCGCCGCCATCTTTGCGGCCGCTTGGGAGATGGTTCTCTTCGCACATAAGTTCAAAGGAAGAAATGCCAGCGAGCTCGCATTTCAAAGAACTCTTAAGAAAATTCAGCGAATACCAAGTTAGATACCTGATCGTTGGCGCTTACGCAGTTATGAAGTACACGGAGCCGCGTTACACCAAAGATTTGGATATCTGGGTTGACGCTACGCCAGACAATGCCAAGCGCGTGTTTCAGGCGCTGGCTGAGTTTGGCGCTCCAATGAGTGCGGTCACGGTCGAAGATTTCGCAAACCCGGACCTGGTTTTTCAAATCGGAATCGAACCCCACCGAATTGACATCATGATGCACGTAAAGGGGCTCACGTTCGCGGAGGCGTGGCCCCGGCGCGTCGAAGCTGAGTTTGAAGACGTCTCGATAAAATTGGTGTCCAAGGACGACCTCTTAATCTCAAAGACAGCCGCGGCACGGCCGCAGGACCTGATCGACGCCGATCGACTTAGACAATCTGACGAGATCTAGGCGTGATCCGCACCGGCATGATGTTTGAATTCTACGAAGCACCATTAGTGAGTTGATTTCAGCGTCGAACGCCAGCTTTGGGCGCTTGAGGATTAATCACATGGATGGGAGCGCGGCCAAGATGTCGGCACTCGAGTAGGTATGGCGATAAGGATTCGCATACCGTCTCCGGAGTCCCTCTTCATCGAAACTTTTCACCCCGTCACTCCGTAAGGACTACCGTTCGGTTAGTCAGGAAAGTAAATCCCATCAAAACAACGAAAGAGGTTCTCATGAGATCCAAAGTTTTTTCGCACGTTCATTTCAGATTCCTATTGTTCGTGGCCTTTGCCGCCACGCTCACATTCGTACCCCAAGTTCCAGTTTTAGCGCAACAAAACGGGCTACCCCCGCTGATTGATCGAGAACTGTTCTTCGGCGACCCGGAGATATCGGGCGCCCAAATCTCACCCGACGGTAAGTTCATTGCCTTTATTAAGCCGTTCAAGGGCACCCGCAACGTGTGGGTAAAACGAACCGAAGCACCTTTTGATTCGGCAAAGCCGATTACTGCCGACACTACTCGTCCGATCCCGGCTTACTTTTGGAGCCGTGATGGTAAATACATCTTGTTTGTCCAGGACAAAGCCGGTGACGAAAACTATTTGGTCTATGCCGTGAACCCGGCGGAGAGCCCGGCGGCAGGACAGGAAGTCCCGGCGGCAAGCAACCTGACTGATCTAAAGGGTGTGCGGGCCCAGATAGTCGCAGTCCCCCGCAGTGAGCCGGACGCGATTTATGTTGCCATCAACGATCGCGACAAGTCCTGGCACGATCTTTACAAGGTCAAGATCTCCACTGGTGAACGCACCCTCGTCCGCCAGAATACTGAGCGGATTGTTGGCTGGACCTTCGATCTCAAAGATCAATTGCGGCTAGCCACGCGCGTCGCCAACAATGGCGATACTGAAGTGCTGAGAGTTGATGAAAAGGGCTTTAGCAAAGTCTATTCTTGCAACGTGTTTGAGAGTTGCGGCCCCGTGCGGTATCACAAGGACGGCCAGCGCGTTTATTTCACAACCAATAAGGGTGCTGGCGTAGACCTGGCCAAACTTGAGCTGTTCGATCCCACTACCGGCAAAGAAGAATTGGTCGAATCAGATCCGCTGCAACGCGTCGACCTTAGCGATATTGCATTTTCGGAGTTACGGGATGAGTTAATCGCTACCACCTACGAAGATGAACGCCAGCGGATTTATTGGAAGGACAAATCTTTTGAATCCGATTACAAGCTCATAAAGAAGCAACTGCCTGGCAAAGAGATCGGATTTGGATCTTCAACTAAGGATGAGAGGCTTTGGTTGCTCACAGCCTACAGCGATTCGGAGCCGGGCGAACGTTATCTCTTCGATCGTCAGACAAAGAAACTGACTCTTCAATATCGCGTTCGCCAAGAGCTCAACCGCGATCATCTGGCCCCGATGAAGTCTGTTCGATACAAATCATCCGACGGACTGGAGATCCCCGCTTACCTGACACTGCCCAAAGGCGTCCCATCAAAGAACCTTCCCGTTGTCATAAACCCGCACGGCGGTCCATGGGCTCGTGATACCTGGGGCTACGACACCTTCGCGCAGTTTTACGCCAATCGCGGCTACGCTGTTTTGCAACCGAACTTCCGCGGCTCAACGGGCTACGGGAAAAAGTTCATCGACGCAGGCAACAAGCAATGGGGCGACAAGATGCAGGATGACATTACCTGGGGTGCGAAATATCTAGTCGACCAAGGCATTGCCGATCCGAAGCGTATCGGCATCATGGGTGGCTCGTACGGCGGTTATGCGACGCTTGCGGGAGTAACATTCACACCGGATTTGTATGCGGCTGCGGTTGATTATGTCGGACCGTCCAGCCTGATTACGCTGCTTGAGAACATTCCGCCCTACTGGGAAGCAGGTCGTCAGCTCTTCCATCAAAGAATGGGAGATCCGACCACGCCCGAAGGCAAGGCGCAGCTCGAGCGTCAGTCACCAATAAACCACGCCACCAAGATCAAAACACCGCTCCTGGTCGTCCAGGGCGCCAACGATCCCAGGGTGACTAAGCGAGAAGCCGATCAGATCGTGATCGCGCTCCGCGATCGAGGCTTTCCCGTGGAATATATCAACGCGCCGGACGAAGGCCATGGATTTGCGCGTCCAATCAACAACCTGGCAATGGTGGCCTCGGCAGAGAAATTTCTGGCCAAGTATCTCGGTGGTCGCTTTCAGGAGGACGCTAAGCCCGAAGTTGCGGCGCGTCTCAAGGAAATTACCGTCGATGTAAAGACGGTGACCCTCCCAAAGAAAGTTGAGGCGATGGCGGGCGCGCCGAAGCCGGTCAGCGAGTTGAAGGCCGGAACGTCAAACTACAAGGCATCGATCGCAATTCAAGGTCAATCGATTCCGCTCACGATGAAGACCGAAATTAAGGAAGAGAACGGCGCCTGGGTGGTTAATGAAACGGCAGTCACTCCGCAAGGCAACATCATCGATGTGTCAACCATAGAGAAAGGCAGCCTGCAGCTCAAGCATCGCTCTATCAAGCAAGGACCAATGACGATCGAACTAGATGTAAAGGGAAGTAGGGCAACCGGTACGACGACCTTTAATGGTCAGGCGAAGCCAATCGATGTAGATCTCGGGGGAATTCTCTTCGCCGACGGCGCCGGCAGTTTTGATGTAATCGCCGCTTTGCCGCTGGCCGAAGGATACAGTCTCAGCTTCCGCAATTTCGATGTACAAAAACAAAAACCACAGCTCAAGCAACTGAAGGTTGTGGGCTCAGAAAGCGTTACGGTAGCGGCCGGCACATTTAACGCCTACAAGGTGGAGATTGTCGACACCGAAAACGACGCTGACAAGCAAACTGTCTGGATCGTCAAGGACACCGGTAAGGTGGTAAAGATCATGGCGGTATTGCCGAATTTGGGCGGGGCGCTGCTGACTTCAGAGTTGACTCCGGAATAGCGGTCAAACAAAAATAGCGTCACTTTCACGGCGGCAGGGTTATTATCTCTGCCGCCGTCAAGTTACGCAATTGAAGGTAATGTCATAGTTTGAGAAGCCGATCCGTAACAACGATCCACGAAATTACACGAACGAACACGAAAGTTATTGTTTTCGTGATTTTTCGTGTGATTTCGTGAGGTGCCGCCGCAATTCACATTGCGCTCCTACGGAACTAGCCAACATTTTGTCGAATCGCGGGCTATAAATATTTCGCTCCTAACGGAGCGAAACCAGTAGATTGGATTCTATGAAGACATTAATCCGTAATGGCCGCGTCATCACGGCAGTTGACGATTACAAAGCCGACCTATTGATTGAAGATGAAACCGTTTCCGTGATTGGCGCGAAGCTAACAATGGAAGCCGACAAGTTAATTGATGCCGCCGGGAAGCTTGTTATTCCCGGCGGCATCGATCCGCACACGCACATGGAGCTTCCCTTTGGAGGAACCCAGGCTTCAGATGACTTCCGAACCGGAACCATCGCCGCGGCTCACGGCGGCACCACAACGATTATTGATTTTGCCGTGCAGTACAAAGGTCAATCGCTGATCGAAGGTATAGACAACTGGCATGCAAAAGCAGAAGGCAAGACCGCGATCGACTACGGCTTTCATCTGATTACGACGGAACTCGAAGACAGCCAGATTGAAGAACTGCACACCGCCATGGACGAAGGT
>JBGTLM010000297.1:0-9361 GCA_041744135.1 Pyrinomonadaceae bacterium | reverse complement strand
CGGTTCGAGGAGAATGTTAACTGGATTGGAGCAATCGGCGCGCGTTATCACCTGGGCGTCGACGGCATTAGTTTATGGTTGGTGCTGCTAACCACGCTGCTCATGCCGATTGCGATTCTCTCGAGCTGGACAGCGATTGCTAAGCGTCAGCTTTCATATTACGTATTTCTGCTCCTCCTCGAAGGCGCAATGATTGGCGTCTTCGTCTCCCTGGACCTGCTGCTCTTTTATCTTTTCTTCGAAGCTTCCCTCGTGCCGATGTTTTTCCTGATCGGAATTTGGGGAGGCGAACGAAGAATCTACGCGGCCGTAAAGTTTTTTATCTACACCGCAGTAGGCAGTCTGTTGATGCTGGTCGGTATTATTGCGCTTTACTTCATCTACGGGACGTTTGATTACGCAGCAATACTCGCGGCCATGAGCGCGCAACCAACGCTGATGTCTCCGAACGCGGAGTTTTGGTTGTTTCTGGCTTTTGCGTTTGCCTTTTGCATTAAGATACCGCTCTTTCCTTTACACACCTGGCTTCCCGACGCACACACCGAAGCACCTACCGCCGGTTCTGTGATCCTCGCAGGCGTGTTGCTGAAGATGGGAACTTACGGTTTGCTGCGCTTCAACCTGGGCCTGTTTCCGAACATGTCGCGTCAGTTTGCCTGGATCATGATCACCTTAGCTGTCATCGGGATTATTTACGGGGCGCTGGTTGCCATGGTCCAGCCGGATGTAAAACGTCTGGTGGCATATTCATCAGTGAGCCACATGGGCTTTGTGGTCCTCGGCCTTTTCTCTTTCACGGAATTTGGTATGCAGGGCGCACTCTATCAGATGCTTAACCATGGAGTGTCTACCGGAGCGTTGTTTCTGTTTGTCGGCTTCATTTACGAACGTAGACACACGCGCCTGATTAGTGATTTCGGCGGACTGGCGACGCCAATGCCCTGGTTTTCCACGCTGTTTATCTTTGCATCATTGTCATCAATCGGGCTCCCTTTTCTCAACGGTTTTGTGGGTGAGTTTCTGATAATGCTCGGCGCGTGGACGTCAAACGCGATCCAGCACTCCTGGATCGCCACCATGCTCGCTGCTACGGGAGTGATCTGGGCCGCCGTTTATATGCTCTGGATGCTGCAGCGCGTTGTTTTTGGGAAAGTCACGAAGTCCGCGAACGCGACGCTTCTGGATCTCAATGCCCGCGAGATTGGGTTGCTGTTGCCGCTGCTTATCTTGATGCTGGTCATGGGCGTCTTTCCGCGGCCGTTTTTAGATCGCTCAAAGGCGAGCGTCGAAGCAGTTCGCTCTCGCGTGGCAGCGCCGCCGACCGGAGGATCTTTCGCGGATAATAAGCCGGCAGGTACTCAGGGTGAGCGGGACCTCAGTCTTAACAAGTTGGAAGGTGGACATTAGCCACTAAGGCACGGACTAGTCGGAAAGCAAATGAATTCTTTGCTAGCTTTACAATTCACGCCGCCGGACGTCAGCTTCGCGCTCATCGCTCCGGAGCTGATCATCTGCGTCGTCGGGGTGGTAGTTATGCTGGTCGATGCCTTTGCGCGGCCTGACCAACGCTGGGTAACCGGCAGTATTTCACTGGCCGGCTTACTCGCCGGGGCGGCGGCGACGATCTGGCTCTGGTTGTCATGGGGCGGTGCCAGCCAGGCCTTTAACGGCATGATTGTGCTTGATGGGCTTCGCCTCGGTTTTACTCTCGTCTTTCTTCTCGTCTCCGCTCTGACGGTGCTGATCTCGATGGTCTGGGTCGAGAACGAGAAACTTCCTGCCGGTGAATTTCATTCGCTTCTAATTTTTGCAACGGCCGGCATGATGCTGATGGCGGCGGGCGGCGATCTGGTGATCATTTTCCTAGGCCTGGAAATTCTTTCAATTGCCACTTACGTCATGGCCGGTTTTCGCCGTACAGACGTGCGCTCTAACGAATCGTCACTGAAGTACTTCATCCTTGGCTCACTGTCATCGGCCTTTCTGCTTTATGGCATTGCGCTCACCTATGGCGCGACCGCCACTATCAGCGGATTGCCCGGCACGACCAATGTGGCGGAGATCGCTCGCAGGCTCAATGATGCCCAGTATCCGCTCCTGCTCTTCGCGGGCGCGGCCATGATGCTGGTCGGCTTTGGTTTCAAGATAGCAACCGCACCTTTTCATATTTGGACGCCTGATGTTTACGAAGGGGCGCCTACTCCCGTCACCGCGTTCATGGCGGCGGGCCCAAAGGCGGCCGGATTTGCCTCATTCATGAGGGTCTTCGTATTCGGATTTCCGTTTGTAGTGGCGGCCGCCAACAAGACAATCTCAGGCGAGCTTCATGGTGCGTGGGTTTCAGTTCTAGTCGTTCTGGCCATCATGACGATGACCATTGGCAACGTAGCCGCGATTGTGCAGAACAACGTGAAACGCATACTTGCTTATTCCTCCATCGCGCATGCAGGATACGCGCTGGTGGGCTTCATTGCCGCCGGCTCAGCATCCGGCATTGAAGAGCGAAACGCTGCGATCTCTGCGGTGACATTCTATCTGCTGACTTATGCGGTGATGAATATCGGCGCCTTGGCCGTTGTGCAACTAATCGCCCGCGCCGGGGATCGCCGGACTGAGGTGGAGGACTATAACGGCATCGGCTTCCGGTCTCCCGTGCTCGCTTTCTCGTTGTCGCTCTTCCTACTCAGTTTGTTGGGTATGCCACTGACTGCCGGATTCATAGGCAAGATCCTGGTCTTTCGCGCCGCGGTCGATCAAGGATATGTGATTCTCGTGGTCATCGGTGTCCTAAACACCGCAATCTCCGCTTACTACTATTTGCGTCTTATTATTGTGATGTTTTTCCGCGAGCGCACGACTTCGTGGATCGCCCCCCCCATACCGGCTAGCATTGCAATCGCCCTGATGCTTACAGTAGCCGGAGTGTTGTACCTGGGACTTTTTCCCGGGCAGGTAATCAATGCACTGCAAGCCAAACCGATGGTGACCCTGTCTCTGCGATAGCTTGAAGATGACGCCCTTCAGTCTTTGTATGGCCTCCCGACGGGTCCGATGCGAATCTTGTTCATAAGTTAGCCGCGGATTAACGCGGATGATGTGAATCTGAAAAACGTGATTGCGAAGCAGCGAGCCAAAGGCGGCACTCGTGTAATCTTATTGGTCAGATCTGATTCGCGTTCATCGCGCAAATCCGCGGCTCATTCTGCAGGCCAGCCACAGATGACTCATGGTCAGACAAACTCTTACCTCGTGACCGCTGAAGACTACGCTGAACAAGTCAAAACCGAACTAACGGACACGTGGCTACCGCTGATTTATGCTGAGCGCATCCTGAAAACGAGAACGCGCTCGTACCACATTGGGGCACTACCGCGAAAGCCGCGCGTGGAGATTCACCACACGTTGCTGGGCGTGGAACTAAAAGTTGGCCAACGCCGTCTGCTCTGTCCAGACCTCGCAACCGCCCGTTATCTTTCTGTCTTCGCCAGAGCGGGTTGTAAGGAAGTGGCAGTTCCCTACGACATTACCAGGGTTTCGCTGCTCGCCGACGAGCTCGAATCGTCCTGGCATCGAATGCTGCTCATGGCCGATTATAAGGCCGTCGACCGGACTGGGGCATTTAGGGCTCGAATTCATGGCTTATTAATTGCTAAGCTAAGAGGCGAGATTGCAGTTGCCGGCGCAGGAGCCCCAGTTCCCGAGTTTAAGCAGAGTACGAGGCAGCGGACCGAGGGCCACTAGATCAAGAACGGATTCTGGAGAGGATTGGACGTATACTCATAGAGATGACCCACGAGATTGGAGATTTTTCACTTGCAGAGAATCGGACACCTGACGCTGCAGAACCGCTTCCCTTTCCATTTAACCAACAGACATTCTGCCGCTATGAATCCATCGAGAAGCGCATTGGAGCAGCGCGGGTGCTGGTAGTAGACAATCTTTTGCGTGACGAGGACGACCTCTCAGAAGTAGGGCACAAGGAATGGGGGGAAGCCGCTGCCGCGCAAATCAGGCGGGAACGAACCATCGCCCAACTCGCGATTGAGAATATTCTTAACAACATCTCTCGTCTCGTAAGGAGTCCCACTAGCCACGTCGCGCACTTGGCAAACCTGACGGCAGCAGTTAAGGAGTTTGAGCCGGATGCTATCGTCCTGAGCGGCACGCTGCGCGATTTCGACTTCTATAGGCCGGCCATAATCGAACACTTTGGCGATTTTATTCGTTCGACAAAAATTCCGGTGCTCGGGATTTGCGGCGGACATCAGCTGGTTGGCTTGAGCTTCGGCGCGCAGGTGCTCACGCTCGATAGGCTTGAGCAACACGAGCAGCGGGAAAACCGTCCCAATGAATATCAATACCGCTTTGTGCGCATCACAGATCCGCAAGACGCCATCTTTCGCGGAATCAACAATCCCGGCTCTGGCCTCTGGCAGGATTACACCAAGCAGGCACGCATCCTTCGTGTCTGGCAGAACCACGGTTTGCAGCTGGACCAGGTTCCGGCTGGTTTTAAACTCCTCGCGACCTCATACCTCTGCCGTAACCAGATGATGGTAAATCGAGACAACGGTAAGCTCATCTACACCGTACAATTCCACCTCGAGAAGTCGTTCGAAGATTGGAACAAATCCCGGACGCGCTGGGAACATCAAAACGAATCCCGCGACGGCAGAGTACTCTTCGAGAATTTTCTCGAACTCGCCCTGGCGCACGCGAAGCCGGCCAGCTAGTGCGGCGTCTTTCCATTTACTATCCAAAACTCCTTTCAATGCGAGCTGATCTTAGTAGTGACCTGCGCTCCTAAAGGGCGGCCAAAATGGTGACATCTAAACGAATGGCTCGCGAGCAACTCACAAAACCCACTCTCGCAGCCGCGGCACGGCATCTGGCGAAACGTGACAAAAGTTTAGCTACTATCCTTGCTACCTACGGTCCACCGCCGTTGTGGGCCAGAGAGCCAGGATTCGCAACCCTGGTGCAAATCATTCTGGAACAACAGGTGTCCCTAGCCTCCGCAGCGTCGATGTACAAGCGACTCAGTGAAAACATTCAACCTTTTGGGCCAGACCGGGTCATTGAACTGGGTGAACCACACCTCAAGTCACTGGGACTGACCAGGCAGAAAACTGCTTATTGCATACATCTCGCTGAGTCGATCAGGAGCAACAGCCTCAATCTGAGTGGTTTATCGAAGATGAATGATGAAGATGCGAAAGCGACGTTGATGCAGGTGAAAGGGATTGGCTCCTGGAGCGCGGATATTTATCTGTTAATGGTCTTGCGCCGTCCGGATATCTGGCCCGCAGGCGATCTAGCGCTCGCCACAGCGGTAACCAAACTTAAGAGACTTAAACAGCGACCGGCTGCCGATCACCTCTTCCGTATCGCTGAGGGGTGGCGCCCGTTTCGGGCAGTTGCGGCGAGAATGCTATGGCAATATTATCTCGCCCGGCGTGAGACTTGATTGTAGGGCGTCTCTCCGTGGGCGCCCCCCAAACTATCCGCAGATTACGCAGATTACACAAACTGGAAGAAACAAACGGTTTTTTGACTTCGTCGTCTTACTGCCTAAGTGTTTCTGTGATCTGCGTAATCTGCGGATAGCAAGGGGCGCCCACAGAGGGACGCCCCTACAATGGTTCCGAGAAAGCGGCCGCTACTTCGAGATTGTCGAAGAAGAAGTTTTCAGTCCCGTGAGATCGACCTGCGCCGTTGCCGGAACATTTTCCATGGTCCGATCGATCAACTGGTCCACGACTGCATTTAGATCGTGGTTGCTGCTATTGTAAACCTCAAGTTGCTCATCAGCCGACGTACCGCGTTGCATGATGGTATGGATGTGCTCAATCTCCTTACGCGAGCCCAGCGGGTCGACCACATCGTCCACGAAATCCAACAACTCGTGAATTAGGTCGCGCGTGGGGACTTCTTTCTGCTTACCGAAGTCGATCATGTTTCCATCCAGACCGTAGCGTACCGCTCGCCATTTGTTCTCTTGAATGAGTAGCCGCCGGTAGAGGCGGAAGCCCAGATTCTTTTCAAGGAGGATGGTGAGCTTGGCGACGATCGCCTGAAACAGCGCGGCAATTGCAATTGTATCGTCGACCCGTGTCGGAATGTCGCAAACGCGAAACTCCAGAGTAGGAAAGAATGGATGCGGCCGAACATCCCACCAAATCTTCTTGCCATTGTCGATACACCCCGTCCGGATCAAGAGATCGATATAGCGTTGGAAACTAGCGTAAGAATCGAAATGGTCGGGAATGTCCGTGCGGGGAAACTGCTTGAAAATTTCGCAGCGATAGGATTTCAATCCCGTGTTGTGAGCCATCCAGAACGGGGATGACGTGGTAAGCGCAAGCACGTGCGGCAGGAAGTAACGAGCCGCATTCATAATGTGGATCTGCCGGTCTCGGTCCGGGATGCCCACGTGAACATGCAACCCGAAGATCAGCAACGAACGAGCTACTGTTTGCAGTTCCTGCACCAATAGTTCGTATCGCTCGTCATCAAAGATCTTCTGATCTTGCCAACGCGAGATGGGATGTGTAGAAGCGGCGATGATTACCAGGCCGTTCTTTCGCGCCAGACTCGAGATAACGCTGCGGAGATTCGTAATATCGGCACGAGCTTCCTCGATGTTGCGGCAAATTCCAGTGCCTACTTCAACCATTGACTGGATCATCTCCGGCTTAATCTGCTCGCCTAGCAGCGTCACTCCCTCTTCCAGAATCTCTACCACGTGCGACCGCAGTTCACGGGTGTGCGGGTCGACGATCTGAAATTCTTCTTCAATTCCCAGCGTGAATTGATCGAACATAGTAGCTCCTTTCTTTGGCACGAGCCGGAGCTCGGCAAAAAAACCTGGGATTATTCACCGCATATAAACATCCTGAAGCAATACTGACTTGCCGCGGGCTCAAGTTTTCAAGCACTGTTTGATCATCTTCCAGTCAGGACAAATCTTGCCTATGAACTCGTGCCGAAGATGCTTGCCGGCGCTGGTGAACGAATGCACTGGGCTATAGAGGTCGAAATGAACATACCATCTACGCGGGCTACCCTCCTGAAACAGGAAGTGAAGTATGGCTTGGGCCCGCCCCTTCTCATAAAAGCCACCGCTCGTATCTTTGTGATTGGCAAATACCCTGGTGAAGTCTTTGCGGCGGCGAAGAGTTGATTCGATCAGCGGCCAGGCAGCGAAGCCCATACCAACGCCACCCTCGCCGTACACGTTGTCAATGCTTCTTACGAGATACCAGAGGTCCTTAGCCTGCATCCGGCTGAGAACCAGTAGAAGCGCCTGCTGTTTATCTTCGGTCAGCGATTCGAAAGCCGCATCATCGCTTGCTGCCCCCCAGAGTCCCACGAGTCTGCCACTCAGTGCGTGGCGAGCCTGAGCCGGAAGCTCGCTCCATCGGAGTCGATGGCTTAGAGAGGAGGACATTCACACCTTGCCGAGTTCCAATTCCAGCATAGCGCGGTCGGCCGTCGAAAGGCCATGAAAGCGAACGCCTACACCCCGCCCCGGATTGCTGTACACCACCTCACCGTTTACCACGACCTGCTGATCGGTGCCAAGGGGAATGCGCATCAATAACAAAGTGCCGTCGGGCAGGTCTGTTTGGGTGTTCAGATACAGCCCGCCCGCGCCGATGTCCTGGGTGCTGGCCACTCCGGTAGCATCTTTGCCGTCGAAGAAAACGTCGACGATCAAGCGTGAGCGATCACTTTGCCGCCGTTCTTCCGGCGAGGGCGACATATTATCGATCCCATCAACCATGGGAGATACCTCCAATCGATTCTTAGCGTCAGGCGGGCGCATTGTACACGCTATTTCCTTTCGCTGATTATGTAAGTAGGAACCATGCCGCCGCCTGAACTGACGTTCGCCAATTCGGTAAACGACAACCGTGTGAAGGCGGACCCGACTTTGCCGTTGAACAGCAAGGGATCGAGATCGACAAGCTGCTCGGCAAATTCAACGCTGCCGTCATCTTTAAGTGCCGGGAAAATCTCGCGGGCAGTCGGGACCCGCTCCTGAACCACATAGTCAGCATTCACCACCGCATTGCGGATGGCTTCCTGCCAGTGGATTTCATCAGTGTTCCAGCCTATGGTTATGCCATGGCCACCGTAGTCGTCATTCGGCTTTAGAACCAGCTTGTGCCGGTTTCCACTTATGAACTCCAGCAGGCTGATTTCTTCCTGCTTGTAGTCGCTCCTCTCGGCGCGCACGAGACGCGTCCAGGGTACGTGGGCACTGATGGCTGCCAGTTCATCTTCCGTAAACAAATGCGCCCGATCCGCGCTGGTCAACACGGCGAACAGCGCTTTCTTGTGAATGAGCTTTGAGCGAAAACTGTTCACCATACAGATAGCACCGGCGCGGTAAGCGTCGAGCAGCGCCGGACACTCCTGCATGATCGGAAGATACTCATTAACCAGCAAACGCTTATAAACGATGTCAATCTGAAAGTCGCCCATGTGGAGGCGGTCGTTGTCGAATTGCAGCTGGTCCGGAGAACAAATGATTGCAGGATAACCCTGACCATCGAAGAACTCTTTGAATAACTCAAACTCCTTCTGCGTTGGCATATCCTTGAGATCGACGATGGCAATCTGCGGCGGGTGATCCGGCTGGCGACCGAGAAATTCTGTGTAGGATTCCAGCAGCACCGCTAGCATGAAGCCGCGCCCATAGAGTGGGCGAGCGTTGTATCTCTCAGAAAAACGTTTCATCACTGGCAGGGCCGAGAAAATATCGTAAGCAGCATCAGCATAGGCAATGCCGGCCGGGCTCTCACCATTCAGTTCTACGAAGCTGTACGCCGTCTCGGTTAGAAACGAGTCCAGACGCGAGGTTGGCGAGACCGCCTTGTAGCCGGGGTCGATGCTAATCAAGTCCCGTTCGATCGCTGTTAAACCCAGGTCATGGACAATCGTCGGGTCGTCGATGGCGGCGTCCTTCACTCTTTCAATCGCTGACCAGACCGTTTCGCAAATTTTGCAGATACGCTCGAAGTCTTCTTCAGTTACGAAGTGTGGCCGCAGGTAGGGTGAAAGGCGACGACCGCCGAAGATCAGCTTGGCGCGTTCCAGACCCTGGTCGAGCATCAAGCGCGACTCTTCGGCCAGATTCGTTTCCTTGAGTAAGTCGTGATAATCCGAAACAGCTTGTTTCAACATAGATCGAGACCGGGAGTTCGGCCAGCGGATAAGGTATGCCTAGCTTTGGAAGCGCCTAGGGTAACACAGTCCCGGAAACCGAGCAGCCCCTGACGGCGATCCTATACTGAGCCAGTTTCGTGAGCTAGAAGCAGAGAACTGGACTTCCACTCAAGGACAGAACCGAGGA
>JBGTLM010000296.1:0-3589 GCA_041744135.1 Pyrinomonadaceae bacterium | reverse complement strand
TCATGTCAGAAATGCAGCGGTATAGTTGGCCAGGGAATGTGCGCGAATTGGAGAACGTGCTGGAACGGAGCTTCGTGTTAGCAACGAGCAGCACGATCGACTACGTCGACACTCCGCCTCCCTTGCTAAAAGAGGACGATAGATGCACCGTGTCCGACCCTCACGTATGGAAAACCGTCAGGCAAGAAGCGCTGGCTGACACCGAACACCAGTACCTGGAGGATGCCCTGCGCCGATTCCGGGGCGACGTCAAGGCTGTGGCGAGGTCTATGGAACTATCGCCCCGTGCGGTATACATGAAACTCCGCAACCACGGTCTCAATCCCGGCCGATTTCGATAGGCGCTCAGATATCCCCATCCTGCTCGCCGATCGGTTCCTCACCCCTTGCCCCTGACAGCAACTGTGTTCCAAGTCAAGTTGGTTTCAACGGTGTCTTCGTCCATGGGGTAGTGGTTTTGATGGCGTTTAAAATGGTTAGCTACTTGCGCATGCAGGCGATGTCGGGGACGCTCTGGAGGAGATTATGGATACGAGCGTGTCCAAACCGGGAGTCGGCTGTTACTGTCTCCTCACGCGACGGCAAAGGTCGCTCCCACGGTATTTGGCGAGCGCCCGGTGCTCAAGTTAATGTTTGCCTCTCTCCTTCGTGGCTCAGAACGATGGCACGGGCTGACCATTGCCGAATTTCGAACGCCTTCAGCTTGAACGACTCAAGGAGTCCGGGCGACAATCGGACAGACCGGGGACAGACCACGATATCGCTAGTCAAACATATCAGCATTACGCGAAATCGGCACGGGCTTCGGTGGGCGTCCCGCCTTACCCTTCCACTCGGTGCGCGACGCGCTTCTCGTGATGATCAACCTGCGACTGGCGCTCATTGGCGGCGTCATCGGGGTATTTCCCTCGGGTGGGGTCTTGTCGGTTGCTTCCATTATCGGCTTCATCACACTCTTCGGAATCGCCACCCGCAATGGGGTCATGCTGATCGCCCACATCCATCGCCTGGTGGAACAGGAAGGGGTCACGGATCCGGTCGTTGCCGTGGTACGTGGCGCGCTGGAGCGTCTGGCGCCTATCCTGACGACAGCGCTGGCGGCGGGACCTGCGCTCGTGACGGTCTGTGGTGCGCGAGCCCATCGGCGGGGAAGGCTACGACTCCGTATGGTCCAAAAACCCGATCGACACCAGTAGAGCCCGTCAACAGTGATTGAAATGGGTGGTGGCCCGATTGCTACAATCCAGCCCCCATGGTCGATCTCAATCCACCTCTCCAATTCCTGCTCCGCGTCTTCGTCGGATGGGTTAACCGTCAGCAGCTAGAGGTCATTGATTATCTCAAGGAAGAAAATCGCATCCTTCGTGAGAGGCTGGGTGACCGACGCTTGCGCTTTACCGATGCACAGCGCAGGCGTCTGGCTGAGAAGGGAAAGCCGTTGGGCCGCAAAGTGCTGAGAGACATCGCATCGATCGTGACCCCCGATACGATTATGGCCTGGCATCGCAAGCTGATTGCGATGAAGTGGAATCGCGTAGACAAGTGCGGACCAGGTCGTCCGCGCATCCTGTCAGAGATCCCAGCGCTTATCGCGCGCATGGCCAAGGAGAATTCCAGCTGGGGCTCTACTCGTATCCAGGGCGCCCTTTCCAATCTCGGCCACCGGGTGGCCCGCGGCACCGTCGCGAACGTCTTGAGATCCCGCTCCCCGGCGTGGAAAACGAATGCCATGGGACACCTTTCTTCGAGCGCACTGGGACGGCCTGGCCGCCGCGGATTTCTTCACCGTCGAAGTCTGGACCCTCAAGGGACTGGTCACACATCTTCATGGACTTAGCCACGCGCTCGGTGCACATCGCCGGCATCACCGACTAATCCGAACCATCTCTTTATAATGCAGGTGGCCCGCAACCTTACCGACTGTGTCGAATTCAGGATCGTGCTAATTCAAGCTGCCTTCCGATAGTAATACTTCAACATGCCGCCGCCGCGGCCGAAGGAACCCATGTTATCGAAAGGCCCTCGTACAGCCACACTTCCCGAGTCATTCGATAAACTAAACAATCATCGTCTAAAGACCAATTGCTGGTGTCGGGGAGAGATGGCAGCTGGCGATCGCCGTGCTAGAATCGGCAAAAAATACTCCAAGCCCTAGATTCATAGCTCACATTTGACCTTGATTGCATCCAGTGGAAGCCCCCGCTCCCGAGGCGATGAACCTGTTTACCCATGGCAGTGGCTCGCAGTGCTCGGAGTCGTCATTGCTATGATGGTCGCTGGCGCCGGGTGGCTTTATCAAAAGAACGGTGAATGGTACGTGCGCGCGACGCAGGACTCGACGAGATTGTCGCCTCCTGAATCCAACGCCGACCCCGCGGCCGACTCGGCGGTGCCCGTGGTGCAGCAGACAACGGACCCATCAGCGCCACCTGTGGAATCGGACCCGGAGTTCATTGGTGAGTCCCTCGATGCGATCGAATCCACCCGTGTTCCGCCAACACAGAGCGACCCGGGGGCTGAGAGTACACCGGCTAACCGAAGCCCGGCTGCAAAGCCCAAAAGGCCGTCTTCGATAGATAAGGCGCGTCTCCGCCCACACACCTACATCATCAGACATGGCGATACGTTGAGCGCCATCGCCACTCGCGTTTACGGGGACGGATCTCAGTGGTCGATCATTAGCGCGGCGAACCCGGACCTGGAGCCCAAGCGCTTACCGGTCGGCCACGCGCTCATGCTGCCCGATCGCCCCGTCCGTTCGCCATAGGCCGCTCACGAACTTAAGCCGCCCGGTAAAGCGTTTCCGCCACGCCTCAACGCACCACGAGCACCGGGCAGTGCGCGTGGGTCAGGACCTGCTTATTCTAATATGCGTTCAAGTTGAGACTAACTATCCACGGCCACGCGGTAATGCTTCGCACCCGGTCATGATCGTGCGCCAATCGCGGCAATCCGGCGCGCAACTGTGCGACCACCGCGTCGAGGTGATTGAACACTCGGTTGGGAAACTCCTTCTCGCGCAGTTCATCCCACACATGTTCCTGCGGGTTGAGTTCGGGCGCGTACGCCGGCAACGGGGCCAAGCGGATATTCTCCGGCACGGGCAAGTTCTTGGCCTTATGCGAACTGGCGCCGTCGAGGATCATCACGATGAAGTCTTCGGGGTGGGCGTGGCTGACTTGGCTCAGGAATTCGCCCATGCGGATGGTGTTCATCTCGGTACAGAGCATCCAATCCAGCTCGCCCTGCAGCGGACTGACCGCGCCGTAGACATACACGAACTGCCGTTCGTAGCCATTGAGCATGACCGGCCGCCAGGGCAACGGTGCCCAACACCGCCGGGGACGCGCCATGCGCCCAAACCGCGCTTCGTCCTGGAACATCAGCCGCACCGAGCGCTCCCGCACCTCGGCGGGATTCACGACGGCCGCCAGTATTTCGGGGAGTTTTTTTTCCACGCCTCCTGCGCCACGGGATCGCTCTTGGGGTGGCGCGTGTCCGGGGCCACCTTGCGCCATCCGTGCCGAGCCAGCAGGCGCCAGACCACTGAGGCGGCCACGGGCCGTCCCAACCGCTGCGCCAGCGCGGC
>JBGTLM010000295.1:0-12415 GCA_041744135.1 Pyrinomonadaceae bacterium | reverse complement strand
CGTGCCGATGACGGCCATCAGCATGCCGAATTCAGCCAGGTGCATCCCGCGCTTGGCGGTTTCAGGATGGGTAAGGCCCTTGAGTCCCAGGATGAAAAGCACTGAGGCCAGCAGGTAGCTTAGTTCGATGAAATAGGTCTGCATTACGGGGACGTGGCTTGGTTCTTTGTACTTTGCCCTTAGTTCTTCGTTCTAGTTCCCAGGTCTGGGACTATCCGCATCTGCTTTTATCCGTGGCTGATCTATTCTTCCTTTTTCGGCGATGGCTTTCGTTTGAACATTCGCAACATGCGATCCGTGATCACAAATCCACCCACCACGTTTGTGGTCGAGCACACGACAGCAATAAATCCGAGGATGCTGCTCACCATGTTGTAGTCGGCCCCGGCGGTGACGATGGAACCAACGAGGGAGATGCCCGAGATCGCGTTGGTAGCAGACATCAAGGGTGTGTGCAAAAGCGGCGGTACACGCGAGATCACCAAGTAGCCTAAAAAGGCCGCGAGAGCGAAAACGTAAAGCGCCGTGATTAGTGTGTCTGCTGACATCTGTTACTCCTAGTCCAAGAGACACTACGTATTCATAGGGGTACGTTTTGCCTGTTGGAACTAAAGGACTTATAGTTGTAATCGTGAGAATTGCGTTGGTAATTCACAACTTCTTGCCATGCCACTTTAGGAATCGCCTCATAGTACCTTCAGCCAAGAACCGTGGTGCATCGACAGGAAGATCTAACTCTTGATTTACCCGCTTGGCCAACTCCCTGTGAGTCCACGGATACAGTTGATACTTTAAAATCAAGGCAAATCCCCCGCGCTGCGTCAACTCAAAAATCCAACTCTTCGGCAGCATCCTGCAAACGAAAACGGGTGTGATTCCTAACGTCGCACACAGCTTGATTTTGAGCAAAAACTCATCTCGTTCCATGTAGCCTAGAGTGTTCTTTACCTCTATACCATAGGCTTTTCCATCACGTTCAAAGATGAAATCCAAGTTGTGATTAGTGTCTTCCCATTTTTTCTCTTGGTAAGTATTAGCGTCTCGGCTAATCATCACGAATTGCGTTCGAGCAAACCCCTCCAGCACCATCGTCTCCCCATGCAATCCGAGTGATGCACCGATGTTCGGATCCGAGTACTCCTCGACTAGACTAACGAGTTGTCGGGCACTTCGCTTATAAAATCTATATCCCTTATGCCACACAAGCTTGATTGCTGTTCCAGTACGCAGCTTGCGCCATTCACCCTTTATCGAACCCTCTGCCTCTAAATCATGAATCGCTCGATTGGTGATCCAGTGGAAGTATTCATGCTCATTCTGAACTTCCAATTGTCTAGAGAAAAATATCCGCTCTCGATTCTTATCGAAGAATCGACGCAAATGATCGCGCGCCTCAAGCTCCGTTTCGTCAGATGGCTGGGACTCGTCATAGGTCTCATCAAAGTCTGACACGCTCTACCCCTACTAACTAGCCCGGCCGTTTTCCTAGCTCGGCCGCCACCCGGCCGTTCACGATCTTGCCCTGATGGGTCACGCACGATGGTCCAATAACATTATCGTTCATATCGATGCTGAGTTCGCCATCCTTGATGATCAGAGAAAGAAACGCACTCACGTTGCGCGAATACAGCTGGCTGGCATGGACCGGCACGGTCGACGCGAGGCTCAGCGGGGCCATGATAGTTACACCCGCTCGCTCGATGGTTTGGTCTGGCTTACTGACGGCGCAGTTTCCACCAGTCGAACCGGCCAAGTCTATGACAACCGCACCGCGCTTCATGCCGTTGACCGCAGCCTCAGTCAGCAATAAGGGCGCACGCCGACCCGGCACCTGGGCCGTAGTGATCACCACGTCTGCCGTCTGCGCATGCTCAGCGATCAGAGCACGCCCGCGTTCCATTGCTTCCTCGCTCAACTCAACCGCATAACCTCCCGCGTCCTCCGTCTTGAGTCCGCCCAGATCTACTTCCAAAAAATTCGCACCCAGCGAACGTACCTGCTCACCCGCAGCCGCGCGCACATCATAAGCATCAACCACGGCACCCAGTCGCCGCGCGGTGGCGATTGCCTGCAATCCGGCAACACCCGCGCCGAGCACGAGCACACGCGCGGGAGGAACCGTCCCGGCAGCAGTCATCAGGAGGGGGAACATTCGCGGGATATGTGAAGCACCAACCAGAACTGCTTTGTAACCGATTACCATGGCCATCGAGGAAAGGGCATCCATGGTCTGAGCACGAGTTATGCGTGGAATTAGTTCGACCGCGAATGTCGTCAGATGTTGAGCGACAGCGTGCGAGAGTGCGGCAGGGTCATCGAGAGGTCGCAGGAAACCGAGGACTACCGCGCCCTTTCTTAAACGGTGGATGTCCTGCTCTGAAGGTCCGTTGACGACCACCAGCAGGTCCGCGGCGCTCAAAAGAGAACTGCGGTCCGGAGTCACTTGTGCCCCAGCCTCCTGATAGTCGTCGTCGGCAAGCGCCGCTCCCAACCCGGCGCCGGTTTCCACCTTCACTGTCACGTTCAAGGCGACGATCTTGCGCACTGATTCAGGCACGAGCGCAACGCGAGTTTCCCTCGGCGAAGTCTCTCGCAGCACAACAACATTCATCCCGCTCTCCGTCCGAATGATTGTGATCTAGTCCTAACTAAAAGGATGAGGTTCGGCAGGGTTGAAGCTCTGAGTTTGAAGCCATCCACGGGGAGGTTCGGCATAGACTCTTCAGGACCATTCATTTTTTGGGAAAACTATGAGCGAACACACTCGTGGCAGCCTTTACTCCTGGCCAGCGTTAAGGACCTGCGGACGAGCGACGAAGTATAACATTAGCCCCTTGCGCCTCCCAAAACGTTGTAGAGCTGTGTATGTGGGTTTAGGATCAGCACTGTCATACAGAACCGGGAGCGGACCGGGATCCCCAAGCGGGCAGCCCGCGGAGGTAGCGACGCACTCAACTGGCCCAACGATCCCGTCGCGTTTATTAGCAACCTTGAGCAACGTCCTAACCTCCGATCACTTCGGAACACACCTATACAGTCGTGCCATGAATGGTGCGATCCTTGTAGGCGGTCGCTACTCTCCCTTTTGCGGGTTATCATTTTTCTGAAACCAGATCCTGGTCCGGCAGTCCGCAGGTTTTCACTTCAGCGTGAAAAGCGGTGTCTCGTTCCCTCGTTTATCAAGGTAGCTTAATAGTCTCGCCTTATCCCCTTCACTCATCTGGGTAATAGATGCCCGCACCAACCAACTCGCCGTGGCTCCTCCTGTGCCGACGCGGTCATGCGTGACGGTGGTGACTACCGCATCGACTGGTCCGTTCGGCAGAGTGATAGCTACTAATAATAGTCGCCCGGTTTTAACGAACTTTTCTTCCTCGAACCTTGAACCTATGAAAGACAGCGCCAGTCCCAACTTGCTGATCGTCACGCAGTGTCCCATGGATTCTTTTGAGAGCAATAGCTTGCCGGTTACGGCATCTTTCTCAGCCAGACTTATCCTAGCAGGTAAGTGAACCTTATATCGGGGGGCGCGCCGGCGGTTAGCGAGGGATTCAGTCTCTGTCGCGGGTGCCCTTTGCACTTTCCCTGAGAAGTCGAAACTTTTGAACTCCAGGCCGCAGTTATTACAAAGAAATTCATCCCCGCCGGCAAGGCGGGCAAGGATTGATCTGTCCTTATAACCACGCTGAATCCGTAAACTTGTACACCTTGGGCATTGCATGACTGCAGCCATCATATCAATTTTCGTTGCACGGGGGGCGCGCCAGAGAAATGTCAAGTTTGAGTCTCTCCGAGCAGTGCGCAATTCGGGTGGCCTTGGAAGTGGCCCTCGCAACTCCCACTTGCTAACCCCGGAGGAGCGCCCCTATAATCCAGTTCCATCAGGCGCATTGGTGTAGTTGGTTAACACGCTGCCCTCTCAAGGCAGAGATCACGGGTTCGAGTCCCGTATGCGCTACCAATTTTTATCAACAAGTTACGCCACTCCTCACTCACTTCAAGGCAAGTTTTGGAGCGGTAACGTCTTGGTAATGAACCATCCCGAAAACTGCGTCCAATTTGCCAACCGCGTCAGCTAAAAACGAAGGGCTGAGCCTTTCGTGCAAATCGCTCTTCCGGCACGGTCTGGACCGTGACGTTGATACCCAACTGGTAGTTGCCACTGAGCAGGCGCTGGTCGCGGTAGTTAGAAAAGTGGATCCCGTACCCCTCCTCCTCGACGGCTCCTCGGTTAGCCCCGTAAGCCTTAAGATTTTTGCGATCGAGCGCTTGATGAAGCTGAACGGGAGGTAGCCCGCCAGATCCAGATGTCGCGAAATATGATGGGAGGCGGCTGAATGGACGCTACCGCCTTGCAGCTAACCATCAGAGCGACCTAATTGGATTTAGATGGCACCGAACGGAATCGCTGTTTCAAATTTAGGCACGGCCGCTCGATCAAATAAAATGAGAGACTGGCAACCGCAAAGGTCACCACAAAGCGCAGTCCCAGGCGCTCGTACCAATTCCAATCCGGGTGGGTCACTACTGGCACCGTAATCCTGTAAAGAGGGAGATGCCACAGATACAGGCCGTAGGAGAGCTGGCCGATCCAGACCAGCAAAGGCGATTCTAATACTAACAGGGCGAGCTTTGATGGCGAACCAAGTAACTCGATGAGGATTATGGCTGCTGCGCCGGCGACCACTGTGAACCCACCCAGGTACATGTAACCCGCGGACGCGTTTGCGTGGAATCCCAGATAAGCTAGGATCAAAGCTGATCCAATGGCCAGCCCCTTAATAGTCAAAAGAAACCATCGGGCGCCAGGCAAGAGGTTGTAAGTAGCCAGCAAGCCAACCACACAGCCGATCAGCAGAGCATCCGCGCGAGTGTCTAGCCCGTTAAACAATCGCGCCACACTACTCCCACTTGCCCACAGCGCAGCCCGACCGACGGCTGAAGCCGCAATGCCCATTATCACAAGGCTAAGTATCCAGCGGCGTTTGAGCCGAAGTCGGAGCATAGCGCCCAGGAGCGCTGGCCAAATTAAATAAAACTGCTCCTCTACCGACAGCGACCATGTATGTCCAAGCGAGTCGTGCCAGCCCAGTTCCTCCTGGCCTAACGCCCGCGCCCAGTTCGCGCTGTAAAACAGGACGATGAGGATGGCTTTGGATGTCTCCCTGAGGTGTTCTGGTCGAAACAAGGAGATGTAGAGTAACCACAGAAATGATAGCGTAAACAGCGCGGGCAAGAGCCGCAACGCCCGTCGTGCATAGAAGTTTTTCAGCCTGATTGCGCCGTTCTGGTTCCACTCTTGTAGCAGCAAGGTGGTAATCAGGAAGCCGCTCAATACGAAGAAGACATCCACCCCGATGAAGCCTCCTCGCGTGAACGGCGTGTAGGTGTGGAAGGCCATCACCGCGAGTACGGCTATGCCCCGCAAGCCATCAATTGACGGCCGGTAGCCGAGCCGGAAGGGTCTTACTATTACAGCGCTGCGCTCCGAACCCATCTCCAATCCTCTGTTTTTTCGCTTGATTTTCATTCCCTTTAGCCGTGTTAGTCAGTCTAACTGTGCGACAGAGAGTCGCGAGTACAATGACCACTCTCGGCCAGCCACTTAGTGTCCAGGCAGACTCTCTACTTGCAATGTAATTGAAGTGCAACCCTAAGAATGAGAAGGATCGTACGAAGTTTCAGTATCAACGCGAATAATCTTCCCTCGCTGACGGCCTACTATGCATTAAACACGAGAACGGAGGACGCGAAGGCTATAAAACATGCGTCCCTGAGGGACTTGTAGAAGACTTTTCCACTTGAGGCGGGGGTGAACCGCCCTTCCCAACCTGAGATCTTAAATCTGGGTGACTGCTTGAAGTTTAGGGCTTCCAACTTGAGGGCGATAATCACGCTTCCCAACCTGATTGATGTTCAAACTCGAGTAAACAGCTTGAATGCCTCTTCATTCCAATCTGTGTTTAGCCGCGGCAATTTTCTCGGGTAGGAGGCACCTAGGGCGAATTACTTCCTTACCTCTAAAACAGCAGCCTCACCGCCAGCTGAATATTTCGCGGGCCGCCACCGCCGAGGAAAGGATTGCCGATGCCCACGTCTGGCGTGACCGTGATAGGCAAAAATCCCTGGCCGCGTCCGGTTACAGAATCAATTCCGTTGAAGCTGGCATCGGCTGAAAATCCGGGAAGCAATGGCGAAGAGAAATTGGGGTGATTGAAAATGTTGAAGATTTCGGCACGCAGCTCGACTCTCACCTGTTCGGTGATCGGAGTGGTTTTGAAGATTGAGAAGTCGAAGTTGCGATACGCCGGTCCGATAAGCGAGTTCCTACCCAGACTACCGAAATGCTGGGTGCCGGGAAGACATGAACCAGCACTGCCGTCGCCCCCAGGATCGAGCGTGCAGGGAACCTTGAAAGCCGCCAGGTTGAGAAATCGATCATGGCCACTGGTGCCGGCATAGGGATCTCCGACCAGATCCGGCCGCGGGAAAAACTCGCCGGTGCCGTTGTAGTCGTCAAAAAGGTTTACATGAAACGGGCTACCGCTCTTGAGAGTCAGTATCCCATTCAGCTGCCAGCCATCGCCGATGCGCGGGTGGTCCTTCGCGAAATTGGGAATCTCGTACCCAAAGCTCCACACAAACCGGTGCCGGCTATCGAAGTTTGAGTTGGCCTTTTCCAGATCCGCGCGATGGCTGTTATCCGGTTGCGTTGCATTGGCGACATAGTCCTGGCCGTCGGAGGCATTATCAATCGAGTGCGACCAGGTGTAGTTGATATTACTGGTCCAGCCGCGACGGTTTCGTAGAGTGAAGCTGGTCTGCAAGGCGTTGTAATTTGAACGGGCCGTGGTTTCGAGTTGGTTAACATAAAAGAAGGTGCCGCCGGAGGGAGCGAACGGGCCGTTATCAAAGGGACGGGCGGTCGAGACGCTTGGATTCAGCGGCTGATTAATATCGCGATAGCGAAAGAGCTTCGTTCCGTTTGAACCCACATAGCCCACCTGGAATACTCCGTTTCGAAACAGTTCGTGCTGAAGGTTGAGATTGTAGTTTTGGATGTAAGGCGTGCGCAGATTCGGATCCACAGTGAAAACATCCGAGTCGAGAAAGTCGGCGAAGATCGGCACGCCGTCCACAATTACCGGAGTGGTCGAAAAAGAGAAGAGAACCGCGGAATCTCCAATCGGGTTGTAGGCGGGTCCGGGATTGAAGGTATTAAACGGCAGTTGGCCTACAAAAAAGTCCTGCGAAAAAGCATCATAGAAAAGACCCCAACCAGCACGCAGCACAGTCTTGCTTTTGCCGGTCAGGTCCCAGGCGACCCCGATTCGGGGTGAAAAGTTGTTCCAGTCACTATTGTAGAGTTTGTCGAGACCTCCGGCGCCGACTTGCACCAGGCCGCGGGCGGGATCGAAGTTGCTAAAGCGGTTGCGTTCTTCGGCAATCACGCCCATGTAGTCGTAGCGGAGTCCAACATTGAAGGTCACTCCGGGCCGCCAACGAAAAGTATCCTGGATAAACCCGGCGTGCGAATTTTGAAACGTACCGCGACGTGAGTCACCGCGCGCTGAACGACCGCCGCTCAAGGTGCCGGAAAGGAAATCGGCCAATGAATCAAAATCCAAACGGCCGCGATAGCCGGCGTCGAAAAACGCATTTACAAAGGTCCGGCGAAACTCGTAACCAAACTTCAGATCGTGACGGTCGAGTTTCCACGAGAAATTGTCGATAGCCTGCCAGTTGGTATCAACCCGCGCTCGCGGCACGGAGAGGGTAGCGCCAATCGAGGCAATCGAACCTACGGGGTCGTTTCTGATGCGAATGAATGGCAAGCCGAAATCCTGCGAACCGACGATGCCGTTGTTGAGTCCAATGGTACGCGGATCGAAATTCTGATCCTCGGGGAAGAAGCCCTCATCGAAACGGTTGTAGCCAAATCTCATCTCGTTGACCTTAGTGTTCGAGAGCAGCCTCAGGTAGGAAATGGAGAAGAGGTTAACCCGCGTAGGCGTCACCGTGTTGTAACCGGGCAAGACGTTGCCGGCCAGAATTGCCAGAGGAAAAGACTGATTGCTGTTGCCAAAGAAATAGCGCGCCGTTAGTTGATTCTGTTCGTTGAATGAATGGTCGAGCTTTCCAATCATGCTGTCGATATCATTCAGCGCGCGGGTGGTCACGAACAAATTTGGCGTGCCCGTGTCGTCAAACACAGGCAGCGGACGATTAGGCGCGGGCCAGGGATTCCGCGCCAGTAGGCGCGCAATCACGGGATTCGTCGGTCCTCCCAGAGCGGCAATCTCTCTGGGATCGGGAACCCGGGCCGTCGAACTGAGGCCAACGCGTTCACGCTGGCCCTCGTAGGCGAAGTAGAAGAACGTGCGGCTACGAATGATCGGACCACCAAGTGATCCGCCGAACTGATTATTGCGAAACGCGGTTTTGGGATCAGGTTTGGGATTGAAAAAGTTTCGCGCGTCGAGCGCGTTGTTACGGAAGAACTCGAAAACCGAACCGTGAAATTCATTGGTCCCGGATTTGGTGACGATGTTTACGACAGCGCCCGAGTTTCGCCCGTACTCGGCTTCAAAATTGGAAAGGACTGCGACCTCGGAGATCGCCTCGATGGGTAGAATAGTTGCCGGAGTGCCAAACACTCCAGCTTCATTAATCGCCGGCAAGTTGCGATAACCATCATTCATGTCAGTGCCGTCCAAAAGATAATTATTAGCGCGGCCACGGTTGCCGTTGGCACTAAACAATCCAAATGAGCCGGGTGAATCGGTAGCTCCGGAAGGATCTCCCGTCGCACCGGGTACCAGCACCAGGAACTTGGTAAAATCGCGGCCATTCACCGGTAGATCTGCTACGGCTTTGGTGCTGATGGTGCCGCCGAGTGTATTAGTCGTGGTTTCAACCTGGGCGGCGGGAGCCACCAACACAACTGTGTCGCTGCCGGCCACCGACAGTTCGATGTCCACTCGCCTTTCGCTCGTGACTTCCACAACCACACTGTCAATTTGGTATTTGGCGAAACCAGACTTTTGCGCAGTCACCACATAAGTGCCTGTTTGCAGTTCCGCCAGAGTGTAGTTCCCCGTAGAGTCGGTTACGGTGGATCGTTCGATACCAGTCCCCACGTTCTTCGCCGCCACAGTGGCCTCAGGAATAACCGCGCCGTTGGGATCGGTAACCGTGCCCAGTATGTTTCCGCGGAATGTTTGAGCGGAAAGTGATCCGGTTAGAGCCAGGAACACAAACGAGCCTGCGGCAAAAACCTGGGCCCAACGTTTTCGCGCACGCTGAGTGATCGTGGGAAGGTCGGTAATTGTGTCTTGTGTCTGACACCTTCTATTCATCGGAAGGTTACCTCCTGATCGATTGAACGGTTTGGACTGGAGACCTTGCGAAGTGGCTGATTATATCCCTGCAGATGACGCAGTCAATCAGCATTTCCAGTATTGCTCATCAATTGCGATCGACCAACTACTGGCGTGGAAATCTATCCCGGTTTCTCGTTGTATCTTCCGTGACCCAACAGAAAAGCCATCAGCAACTCACTTACGACAGAAGTTACCAGATCGATGATTTAAGTTACGTTAAACTGTTTCTCTGGACGGCTGATGCCCAGGATGCGATTTATCAAACAGTATTTACTTGCGGGTCGACCAGGAACTCACCACAACTTCGACGGTATGAATCAGGCGGTTGCTCGCCTTTTTCCGCAATTCGAACAAAACATTATTACGAGAGCCTCCTGCGAGGAGAATAATAGACTTCCGCGGTTTCCTTGAACAGCCTTGCTGAAAGTACGCTGAAAGCGTAATTCGTAGCACATGGCGATTCACACAGCCTCGGTAACGATCGGGTTAAGGTGCGTCACCCGATCGCCGTCCTTCGCATCTGTACTTGCTTGACGTAGCAGTGTGTTAAGTTAACTGGACCAGGACTTTGCTTCTCTTGGACTTTCCTGCTGCCTGTAATAAAGTCGCGCTCACACTTACATCCATCATCGCGAGGGGATCTATGAAAACGTCTCTCTCTATCGACTCGGTGCGAGATACCGCTGCTCGTTTGCGGCAGGCAAACATTGATTTCGCCCGGAAATATCCTGGCGAGATCGGCCGGCGGCAACCCGTGCACACAGTCTATGGCGGCGCTCATCTTTTCAAGTCAGATTCGGCCCAACGACTGGGAGCATTGGCCCGCCGCTCCCTCGATCAGTTTGCCCCGGACTTCCTGGTATTCGCCAAAGCGATTGGCCTGCCTGGGACTGTCGACTTGCCTGACTCGGTGGAGGATGCCGAGGACTTGAATCAGCGACTGGAAGACAATCCGGAGGATGTGCGTCGGGAAAACAAACCAGCGTGGCTGGCCCACACCATTTACAGCCGCGTTAGCGATAAGTTGCGGCGCGAGCCGGTCGAAGATTTTCGGATTGATTTCGAGGACGGTTATGGAAATCGTCCTGACGCAGAGGAAGACGGGCACGCTGTTGCCGCGGCGACTGAGGTGTCAGAGGGAACCAGAAACAAGACGCTGTCGCCCTTCATAGGAATCCGTATCAAGCCTTTCACAGAGGAGCTTCGTGAACGAAGTTTTCGGACGTTGGACATGTTCGTCTCCACTCTGTTGGACAAGACGGGTGGGCAGCTCCCGGAGAATTTTGTCGTTACCCTGCCGAAGATTACGATTCCTGAACAGGTTTCGGCTCTGGTTGAGTTCTTTGAGTCGCTCGAAAGGGAAACTCAATTAGCCCCCGGTTCACTCAAGATGGAGATGATGATCGAAACCACACAGTCGATCATAAACGACCGTGGGGAGATCAATCTTCCGTTGTTGCTGGCCGCTGCCAGAGGGCGTTGCGTGGCGGCGCACTTTGGTACTTATGATTACACCGCGAGTTGCAACATCACTGCCGCCTATCAGCACATGATGCATCCGGCCTGTGACTTTGCTAAACACATGATGCAAGTCTCTCTTGCCGGTACTGGCGTCTGGTTATCTGATGGGGCGACGAACACCATGCCGGTGGCGCCGCACCGGTTCGTGGAGGGTGGGCCACCTTTAAATCTGGAACAGATCGATGAAAACCGTGCGGTCGTACATCGCGCCTGGAAGCTGCATTACAACCACATTCAGCACTCGCTGGAAAACGCTTTTTATCAAGGGTGGGACCTGCATCCCGCACAACTGCCTACGCGTTACGCCGCCGTGTACGCTTTCTTCCTCGAGAGCCTGGACGCGGCCTCGGCGCGACTCAAGAATTTTGTTGAGAAGGCTGCGAAGGCAACACTTGTAGGTGACGTGTTTGACGATGCGGCGACGGGACAAGGCCTGCTCAATTATTTTCTGCGGGCGATCAACTGCGGGGCCCTAACTGAAGAAGAGGCAGTCGAGCTTTCAGGCCTGACAATCCCGGAGCTTCATTCCGGTTCGTTCGTAAAGATTCTGAACAACCGGCAGAGCTAGTAATGATCCGGCGCTGTTGCGCGACCGTGTGTTAGTATTCCGGCATCTCACCGATCTACCGGAGCTTTGTATGACAACAAAGATAGAGCCCCTCATGACCGTCACGGACCTTGAGGCGATGCCTCAAGACGGCAACCGCTATGAGGTTATCGAAGGAGAACTATTCGTGTCTTGCGCACCGGGCCTCACCCATCAGCAAGTTTCCATGAACATTTCGTTCCTTATCAGGAGTTACCTGGAGAGCTACCCAATCGGCCTCGTTTTTGCAACCCCCGGCCTCAACCTAACCGAGCTCAGCGGGGTCATTCCCGATATCGTGTTCTTCCGTCACGAACGAAGTCAGGAAATAATTTCCGGCGAGCGGTTGACGGGTGCTCCTGATCTCGTGGTCGAGATTCTCTCGCCGGGCGCGGAGAACATACGGCGAGACCGGATCGCCAAGCGCCAGCTGTATGCCCAACACGGCGTGGCAGAGTACTGGATGGTGGATCCGGAGAAGCGAGCCCTGGAAGTCTATCGCTTGCAAAGCGGCTCTTTGGAATTAGTTAAGACGTTGAAGGATGAGGACGAACTGAACTCACTATTGTTACCCGGATTCGGTTGTGCCACGGCCACCATTTTCCGGAAGTGAAGAGAGGTACAGAATCCGAACCGGACTCTTCAGGGCGCTGTTGAATTTGTGTGACTTGATCCAGGGGCTGCGCGCAAAGCCGCTGGCCCCTGGCTACCTTCTGCCGCGCCTCCGGCGCTTGTTGAGTTTGGACCCTTTCCACCGCTCCTCGGTTCCGTGATTGAATGGTGCTGCAAAGCGGCCACTCACGCTCGGCGGATAAACTTAGCGGCAACCCAGCCTAGGAGCACGAGGATCGAAAGAATCGCCCAGTTATATCGGTCGCCATAGGCAACCCCGGGAAAGTGGTTGCTGATCATGAGGAAGACAACG
>JBGTLM010000294.1:0-25992 GCA_041744135.1 Pyrinomonadaceae bacterium | reverse complement strand
GATTAGAGATGTCATTCGGAACCGAGAACCTTATTCCATGAAACCTTCGGCCTCCGTTCAGGATGCAGCAGAGTTTATGGCTGCACGAAATGTCGGTGCTGTTTGCGTAGTCGACGAGGGCGGAAAGCTGCTGGGGGTCTTTTCCGAACGAGATGTGGTTAAGCGAGTAGTGCTGCAAAAGCGAGATCCCGCTTCGATAAGAGTTGGAGACGTGACGAGCGAACTGCGTGCTGTCATCCGCTGCGACGAGACACCGCATCAAGCGCTGGAACGTATGGAATTGATCGGAACGCGCCACCTGCCGGTAGTGGATGGCGAGCGCTGGGTGGGGATGCTCTCGATGCGCGACCTTATGAGAGTGGAGCTGAGCGAGCAAGGGGATGAAATAAAGCTACTGCATGAGTATATTCAACACTGAGTGCCACGCTAGTCCTCGAAACGTACTGAATTTGTACCCCGTAGTTTGCGTACTAGTCTCGCTCGCTCTAGCCTGCGGGAAACCTCCACCCGGTCAGGGAGCGGGTGAGATTGAAAGCTCTTCAGCCAAAGAGGTCAGCTTCAAGGTCGAGACGGTGGTCGCGGGGTTGAAGGTGCCATGGTCCATAACGTGGGCTCCTGACGGTCGGTTATTCTTCACCGAGCGGCCGGGCCGAGTACGGGTGGTCGTGAATGGCCAGTTGCGTCCACAGCCCCTCGTCGTTCTCACCGATGTTGAACCCTCAGGTGAAAGTGGGCTGATGAGCCTCGCACTCCATCCTCAGTTTGGTACCAACCATTTCCTGTACCTTTCCTATGCCTACAAGGGTGAGAGCCAGCTTGTGCGAGTGGTTCGTTACCGTGAAAGTGAATCCGGTCTTACAGATCGGAAAGTCATAATTGAAAATATTCCCGCTGCTCAGTTTCATGCTGGGTGCAAGCTGGGCTTTGGCCCGGACTCCAAGCTTTATATCACTACCGGAGATGCCACTGAACGTGCACTTGCCCAGAGACTCGACTCACTGGCGGGCAAGACTCTGCGGTTGAATGACGATGGGACTATTCCATCTGATAACCCGTTCGTTGGAGAGCAGAATGCGCGACCGGAAATCTGGTCTCTTGGTCATCGCAACGCACAGGGAATGGACTGGCAGCCGGGTACCAATCTGATGTTTCAAACCGAGCACGGTCCATCGGGCTTTGATGGGCCCGAAGGCGGCGACGAAGTCAACATAGTCGAGCGGGGCAAGAATTACGGCTGGCCGTTGATCCATCATAAAGAAGCTCGTGCCGGACTTGAGGCCCCGCTGCTTGAATACACGCCGGCGGTCGCGCCCGCTAGTGGGGCGTTCTATCGCGGATCGGCTTTTCCGCAGCTTCGAGGGAATTTCTTTTTCGGCTGCTTACGCGGCGAGCGGATCATCCGGGTAGTTATCGAGGGACGCCGGGTGGTAAGCCAGGAGCCCCTATTGCAAGGAAGATATGGCCGCATTCGCGAAGTAGCAGAAGGTCCGGACGGAGCAATTTACTTTTCAACGTCGAATCAGGATGGGCGGGGCAAACCAGCTCGGGATGATGATCGAATTATTCGACTGATGCCGGTCAAGTGAGTGGCGACTGGAACTTTTGAGCGAGAATTGCGGACTTGCTCCAGCCGATGATCTCGAGGGGCCGGAAGCGGTAATGATGAACCACGCGAAAGTGGCGCTCGGTGTTTTGCAATACGGCGCGAGGAGAATGTGACTTGAAGCGGAAGAGGATCTCCAGGAGCGAGCTCGCCGGTGTTGGCCTGCATGGGAGATGAAGCAGACGACCTTCCGGCGCAATCACTCTCGCCAGTTCATCTAACCCGTCTTTGAGAAGAACGTATTCCAGGGCCCCGCTGGTAACCACGAGATCAAAAGCGTTATCAGCGAACGGCAACGACAGAAGGTTACCTTGTGTAAAGCTCACATCCTGAGGGCGTCCACGGCTTTGCGAGACCGCTTTCTTCGCCTCAACTACTGAAGTAGCCGATAGATCCAACGCCGTAATTTTTACCGGAAATCGGATGGCCCGTAAGAGAGCAAGGGTGAGAAGGCCGGTGCCGCACCCAGCGTCGAGTATGCGCGCTCCGCGCGAGAGTGAAAGCGGGTTAAGCGCGAGATACTGATCGAGCGAGCGCCCGTAGCCGTTGAGCTTAAATGTGAGATCGTAGAGGCGCGCAATCTTGTCGTAATACGATCCCGCCTTAGCCTCGTTCTCAGTCGCGGTCAGTACATACTCCATCAGACACTCCTGATACTCTTAGTCGCTGGGTTGGGTAATGCACCGGGCAGTAAACATCGGGGGGAAAACTCAGCGCGCCATTGTAGCCTTACCATCGTCTTTACTCAATATGCCAAGGTGATGGGTAGGGTCATCAGGTTGAGCTTGAGGTGAGATCAATGTGTTTTCGAATCCCGAAGTGATTTAAGTCAATAGCCGTGGCGAGCGTTTGCGACGCCCACGGGGGGAGGATCGGAGAAAGATTCGAGACCCCTGGAAGGGTCAAACAGAGGCCCCGAGAGTGTGACCCCTTCAGGGTCAGTCATTCTTTCGTGTAGCCGTGGGCGTCGCGCAACGCTGGCGCACGGCTATTAACTTAGATCCCTCCGGGATGATCTTCCGAAATGCAAACTGATGACTCATTACCGATTCAGGAACCGCAGCCTGCACGCCTGAAGTTTCCTGCGCAACCCCTGATCAAGATCGCAAGATTCGAAGCCTCGACACGTTCTCCTGTCAGGTCAGACCGAGTGTTTGGTAATGCCAGGAGAGAATCATGAGAAAAACTACACTAAAAGCTTGCTTTGCCATACTGAGCATCATTGCCGCCGGAGCCTCTTTGTTATTCATGGGCCCCAGCCAAGCCGCAATTGCCGATTACAGGGTAACGTTACCTCAATCGGACCAGCACCGGCCGATCGTCGTTGATAGTCGTTTCGAGATTGATGTGCTGGTCAATGGTAGATCCCTGGAGGAGTATCGTGCCCGGGGCAAATCGTACGTGGAAGCAACCGCCGGCGCCGAATACGAAGTGAGGATCCGCAATCCACAACCCTATCGAGTCGCGGTTGCCTTGTCGGTAGACGGGCTAAACTCGATTGATGCGCGACGGACATCAGCATGGACTGCCAGCAAATGGGTGATTCAGCCGTACGGAACTATTCACATTGGTGGCTGGCAGATGAGTTCAGAAAGGGCGCGGCGGTTCTATTTCACCAGCGAGCGCGATTCGTATGCAGCCAAGCTGGGCCAGACTTCTAATCTAGGTTTAATCTCCGCAGTCTTCTTCCGTGAGATAAGGCCGATTCCCATTCCTATTGCCCCGCCACCGCGCCCCTATCCTCGTCATAAAGAAGACGGCGCGCGCGGCGGTAAGACATCCGAAGCCCCTACGGCTTCCGCTGAAGCACAAGGAACCGCGAAGGAGCGACGGGACTCGATTGCCCGTATGCCGGATGATGATTACGCGGCAACGGGGATTGGGCGCTCAGTGAGGCACGACGTTCGTTGGGTGAACATGGATCTGGATTCACGGCCGGCCGCTGAAGTGACTCTGCGATATGAGTATTATCCGGCGTTAGTGCGCTTAGGCATCCTGCCGCACCAGTACGATCGGGCTGATATTTTGCGCCGACGTGAAGGCGCGACAGGTTTTGAAGATCGCCGGTTCAGCCCCGAACCGTAAGAGAGTAGATGGGGACGAAGAGCAGACACATAAGACAGCGGCAAACAGAATTGTCAATTTCGGATTTCGAACTTAAGCGTCACAAACGAAGGGTGGACCCAAGCTGCTCCAAATTCGCCATTCGCAATCCGAAATTTCCAGATTATTTTCGGATGAGGTCGACTGTGTAGAGTTGCCGGTAAGCCCGATAGTTAGCCATCACTTTCTGAACATAACCCTTGGTTTCTTCAAAGCCAATATCGGCAGTGAAGACTCCGGGATCTTTGTGTTTGGCGCGTTTCACCCAGCGTGCCACATTATCTTCCCCACCGTTGTACGACGCCGCCACCGCTTCGAGCATATTAGGAAACATCTTCTCCAGGTCCGCCAGATATTCACCGCCGACCATGATTGAAGTCTCCGGCCGGTAGAGCTCATTTTCACCCAGGCTGCTTAGTCCTGCTCTAGCAGCATACTTACGAGCAGCGTCGATGGTGAGCTGCAGCAGGCCTCTGGCGCCGGCGGGCGATTTCGCCGTTGGCCGGAACACACTCTCCTGACGAATGATGGCAAGAATGAAGCGTGGATCGAGTTTGCGTGCTCTTGCAGTTCTAAGAATCGCCTGGCGATAAGGTGCGGGATATTGGGCGGCAATGTTAGCGATTTGAGAATGGACGCGCTCGCTTCGTTCCTTTAGCAAGTTACCACTTGAACCCTCGGCGAGCCCGTCGAGTCGCTCAGCTGCAAGCCAGCCGTAGTAAGAGCCGGGCGCATCCGGGATGGAGAGGTAGGCGGCGATCGCATCGCGTCGTTTTCCTGCCCGGTCCAGACTGTAAGCTTTCAGATAAGCCGCCTCAGAAGGAGTTGTCAGCACTCCTTTTTGGAACCGCTTTCGGCTGAGTTCATCCGCCGTCACCACTGCTTGCTGCCAATCCGCTTCGGCAACGTCGAGGCGAAGTCTCGCGAATAGAGCGTTGGTTTCAGTTGGCGTGCCTGCAAATCGCTGTTTCGTGCGCCCGATCCACTCAATCGCTTCCTGGGAGCGACCTGCTTCGCGTAGAGCGTCGATAATATTTAAATGAGCAGTGTCGATGCGCTCCCCCTGAAGGAAGCGATCGATGTACTGCGCATATCTGTCTGCGGCGTCCGAGGGTTTACCCATGCGTAGCAGGGCTGTGGCGCTGAAATTGAGTCCCTCGCGGCCTTCCTTGGTTGAACCGTAGTCGCGTACCAGCTGATCAAAAGTGGATAGAGCCTCCGCATTGCGGCGCGACTGCAGATATGACCTTCCGATGCCCAAAAGTGCTTCCGGTACTCTGGCTTCCTGAGGGTAGTTGTCGATCAAAGCTCGCCAGTGCTCACGCGCCTCTTCGAACGCGCGGTTGGTCATGTAGACGTTGGCCCGGCGCAAGTGTTCTGCCGGACTTAAACGCAAGAGTTTCTTATCTGCACCACGGGAGCCGTCGTCGCTCCGACGCACCGAAGCAAGCGGGCCGTCGTTGGCCGATTGAACCGAGCCGACCATCGGCCCGGCGCTCGCCTTATTCCGTGCCCACTTCGCCGGATTGACGTGTCCCACGCCCAATGTCACTACCAGTGTTAAAGATGAGGCTATTAAGAGTTGCATGTTATTTATTCCTATTGTTCCGCGGGTCGACCGATGCTTCGATGATCTCAAAACTCGAAACAATTTCCGCCGTCGGCCTGAGGGTGGCGGCAACACTGCAATACTTTGTTTCGGAAAGCCAGCGACTTCTCGGAGATATTTCGACCCGTGACAATGTGGTGTACCGCCATCCTTGAAAAGCTTCGCGGGTGGTCGTCACGCCGCTCGCCATGCACTTCCACGCGGTATTCCTTTACGTTCTCACGTTTCTTTTGCAGGATGCCGATAACATCGACTGCCGCGCAACTTCCCAGGGCAATGAGCAGAAGTTCCATCGGGCTGGGAGCCGCGCCGCGGGTGTGATCGGTATCGAGAGTCACCGCGTGTTTGGATGGAGTAATGCCGATGAAAAGATCGTTGCCGGCAAAGTGAACAATGGCCTTGGAGTCAGATGAACTCATGTCGAACCTCCGAAAAGGCAGCATAACACATCGCCTTTTCTGAGTTTGATCAGTCCGCTCGACGCAGTACTCACCTCCCGGCATTTGTAGTCGCGAGCTGCATTCGTGCGTAACTTTGTAGTGCAAAGATCCTACGGGCTGTACTGTTTCGGTCGCGACGATCAGGTGATGTAGGCCCGGTAACTTCACAGCCCGGGACCAGTGCTGACAAAAGCCGCTAACAAATTGAGAAGTCGGCTTTAGGAACCCTTGGCTTGGATGCTGTAATGACGCGTTTGTGGCACAAGCTTTGTAAGAGGCTACGATGGTCACATGTGTCAAGAGGTAATGTTAGTCAGATGGAGGAATTGAGATGATGAGAGCAAAAAGAGGTTTTGCCGCGACTGTTGCTATCGGCCTACTTTGCGTCGGCTTTACCGCCATCGCTCAGCAACGCAGTTATCGAGGGACCTATCAATCGGTTCTGCAACTAATACACCGAATCGAAGATCACACAGACCGATTCCGTAATAGCGTTGACGCTGCGCTCGATCAGAGCACTCTAGACGGGAGCAGCGCTGAGGACAACATAAATCTGTTTGTGAGAGACTTTGACGCTGCGGTGGGCCGGTTGCGAGAGCGCTTTGGCCGGCGGCAGTCGACCGCTGTAGACGCACAGGAAGTTCTAAACCGGGGAGGTGCGATTGATGACTTCTTGAAGCGCCGTCCAGCCGATGCCCGCACCCAACGGGCCTGGTCCAACCTTCGGTTGCAGCTTAATCAGTTAGCTCGAGCTTACAGTGTGACCTGGCCGGCGCGCGGTCGCACAAATCCAGGTACAGGACCTTATACCGCCAGCCGCCTCACCGGAACGTACCGGCTCGATCCGACCAGGAGCGACGACCCTCGGGAAGCCGCCGAGAGAGCCACGCAAAGTTTACCTTACACTGATCGGCAACGGATCAGCGATGAGGTTACATCACGGTTGGAATCACCAGACCAGCTGGCGATTGAAGTGCGCGGACGAACTGTGACCCTGGCGTCCTCGCGCGCGCCGCAGATCAGTTTTGAGGCTGATGGCTCGGAAAGGTTGGAGGCCAGCAGAGATGGCCGCACCACCCGAGCGCGCGCCACGCTTACGGGCAACCAGTTGATAGTCAACTCCTCTGGCGACCGACAAACCGACTTCAATGTGAGTTTTGATCCGATTGATAATGGTCGCAGGCTGAGTGTGACTCGTCGTGTTTACGTCCAGGGTCTCGAGAGGCCTGTAGTGGTTCAGAGTACCTATGACAGAACGGCGGACATTGCTCGCTTCGATATCCAGACTGGCTCCGATTCGTCCGCCACAACGGGCGGCACGAGCGGCGACTTTATCGTGCCCAATGGGGAAACCATCTTGGCAGTTCTGAATGAGGGACTATCAACGAGGAATGTGCGGGATGGCCAAATGTTTACCGCGACAGTCCAGCAACCGTCCAGGTTCCAGGGTGCAGCGATCACCGGGCGGGTATCAAATCTTCAACGTAGCGGCCGGATCACTGGAAGATCCGAGATGACGCTCACCTTCGATACTATTCGTCTTCGCGAGGGAAGGTCGTACCGATTTGCTGGGATCCTCCAGTCGGTACGCAGTACGGACGGGGAAGTGGTGAAAGTGGACAACGAGGGCTCTGTGAAGGACGAGAATCAAACTACTAAGACCGCTCAGAGAGCCGCCGTTGGCACCGCAGTGGGAGCCATAATTGGGGCCATCGCTGGAGGAGGAAAAGGTGCTGCAATCGGCGCAATCCTCGGAGCGGGTGGCGGTGCTGGTTCGGTGTATGTCCAGGGACGTGATGATCTCGATCTGAATTCGGGGACGGAACTTACCATTCGCGCTTCGGGACCAAGGTAGTCTCGGAGCAATTCTTGAACTTGCTTGAAGGGTTAGCAACGCGGCTTGCTGGGCGGGAGCCGCGGAATTACTAAGATGGTTACCAAAAGCAGCCTGACACAATCATTAGACTACGCGTTCACAAGGGAGAAAGCTAGCCTCGTGCCTTCACGTTCCCGGCGCGCAATAATCTCGCGAACCAGTTCAAAAATTCGCTCCGCGGTAAATGGCTTCGCCAGTACCCAATCAACGTCGGCTTTCTTCCCTTCACCTGATCCGACAACTTCACCCCACCCAGTGATAACGGCGATAGGAATCTCCTTGTTCTGCTGCCGGATGGTATCGGCCAATTCCCAGCCACTCATAGCTGGCATTCCCACATCGGTTAAGACAGCATCAAATTCTCGAGACTCGAAGAGCGCCAGCGCCTCGCGTCCGCTGGCAGTGGTCGAAACCGCGCAGCATTCAGTCTCTAGAAGGTCGCGGAGCAGGTCTCGCACGCATTCTTCGTCCTCAACAACAAGTATTCTGAGTTGATAATCGTTCTGTGCTTCATTCTGCGGCATGGTCAACTGCACCTTGAAGCCTTTTCAGCTCTGAAGCCGCTGCTGTAATAAGTGACCCGTCCTCGACTTTGGTCGCCGGTAGGGAGATACGGAAGGTTGTGCCTTAGACACCTCTGATGGGACTTTGAGTGCTCCTCATGACGTCTAGTAATACCGAAGCCAACCGCAAGTCTCAGGCCATCCCAGCCGTGTCCTTGGTGGTGAAGAACGGATGGAAAATGCGATATTTCAGAAGCCATTCCGGAACCCGAGTCGGCAATCGAAATCACGACTGAATCATCGGCGTCTTCGACCGAGAGAGTTAGGCGCCCACCTATAGGCAAAGCGTCGTTAGCGTTTAATACCATGTTGATCGGCAGTTTGCGGAGTTCGGATTCGTCGCCCATGACTTCCGACTTGGACCGTATTTTGCACATCCAGGCTGCTGTTAATACCCACTCCTCCGCCTTTGATTTTTCAGCGTGGTCTGGTGATTTCACTTACGACGAAGAGGTTTGGTCCTGAAACCGGTTCGCAGTCATCCCGGCGCGCAAAGTCCTGAATCCGCTTGGCGATCTTCGCGCCATCTCCGCGGTCTTAATGATGATGTTTAGCCCGCTGGTTATCTTTTCTGGATCGTTCCTGCGGAGCATTAGTTTAGGTCGCCAAGGATTCTGGCAAGAGTGTTGTTGAAGTCGTATACCACGTCGGGTTAAGTCCTTTGTCTGCCGCACTGACCGAAGATCCAACCTGTAAGCGGAAAGTAGATAAGCCAACCCGCCGGCGCAGATCGGGGGTCTGCTAAATAAATCGAAGAGTCTTTTGCTGTTGCTTGCTGAAATGGACGTTTTCCCCGCCCAGGTGAACCTGAGGTAAACGTGTTTGAGCGGGGCTCCGAATAGCCTCGGGCAAAAGGCTAGTGGTCCTGGATGACCTCAATTGCTATGACGTAGTGAAGGACGTGCAAATTTGAGCGCTGTCGCCGGTTCCGACCCCTGAGGAAGAGAGGGCGGTCAGGAGTGGATTCTCTGAAGTGACCGGAAACTCTTACTTGATGAAGATGGTCTGGTAGGCAGCACGCAAGCTGAAACCAGCCTTCTGATAACAGCGCTGAGCCTTCTTGTTATCCTCATTCACGAACAGCACAATGGATTTGGCGCCTGAAAGCAGATTACGCGCTAAGTGAGAGATACAGCGCAATCCATAGCCGGTGCCCATCTTCTCCGGAGAGGCCCAAACGCCTTCGAGGTAGACTGTCCCGGACGCGTGAAATACCACCTCGGCTTTAAAGGTGAGTTTCCCTTCCTCAACGCAAACCCAACTTCGACCTTGCGCGATGCGACGAGCGCACCGCTCACGAAAACCGATCGGGTCCTTTTCCAGCGGACTGGCACCGCTTTCCTCGAATGCCATCTGGGCATGCACAGGGAGAACCAACTCAATGTCTTCGGGTGTAGCTATTCGCAGTTCGTGAATTTCTTCCAGAACCCGCACAGGCCACCTAAGTTCTAAAAGGAGCTCGCGGCAAGCAAGGCGCATCTCTTGTCCGTCTTCGGAATAGTAGTTCCAGAACTCGTCGATCCGTTCTGCCTCGCCCATGATTAGATGAGGGGTCGCGCTCTGACGCGTTAGATCGGAAAATGCTTGGAGCGCGCGGTCCGAGAGTGTTTCCATCAGGGTAGCGTGTCCAATTAGAGCCACACCTTCAAGTATTCCCTGTCGGTTGCGGCAGCCGTAAAACGTTCCGCGGTTAAGCTCGCTGACCAGGCCGTGGTCGCGGATGTACCCGGCCATCATAACCGTGTGCATGGGACGCACGGAGAGAAACTCCAGCACTTCTGCTTCAAACTCGTGGGTGAGTGGAAGTGTGACAACTTCGGTCTCGATATGGCGAACCGAGAGTGGCGAGGTACTGATTCTTGCAGTTGCAGTTTGACGATACATGGCGATTGTCCCTTGTTTGCAAGGTGGGTAACAGTTAGTTAGCAAGAGTTAGTAACCTGCGTAAGCGCTTCCAGTATCTTTTACGATAGCCATAGTTTGCGTGAGGTCGCCACGTATTAGCGCGGAATAGGCTTGGACGATCGCATCGCTCAAAAGAACGCCACTATCAAATAGAGCGCCATCGCTCAACAGGACGCCATCGCCGAGAAGAACCCCGTCACTAAGTAGCACGCCGTCGCTGAGTAATACCCCGGTGCTGCAGAAATACGCTCCACCTCCCATTGTCGTGCCATTGCTCAGCGGAATGCTGTCGCTGAGCAAGACGCCTGACGACATCATTGTGGAATCGGAGAGTAACACTCCGTCTGACAAGAGCACTCCGTCGCTAAGCAAGACTCCTGTTCCGTAGATGCTTTGGGATTTAGTGATCAGGTTAATACCTGTACCGTAAGTGTGACCCAGAATGACACCTTTCGACCACGAGAAAGTGTAATTCTCAATCGTAGACTGGGGGGCTGGCGCGCTGCTTGTTAAAAGCGGAAAACCGAGAATTGCGCCCAGACCATCGGTGCGCACTGCCTTCGCCAGTCGAATCGCGCCGTCCACATTGAGCTGACCAGCTCCTTGCTCAAACATATTGAAGTTCGGCATTTGCTGGGCCGTGTACATGAGAATCATCTTCACCATGTTCGGCGTGAGCCCTGGATTGGCCTGAAGCATGAGGGCGGCCGTACCCGCTGCAAGGGGTGTGGCCATTGATGAGCCGCTCAGTCTCATTTGTGCGCGGGTAAAATCGAGACTTACTGTAGTGTTGAGAGATGGATTAAGCAGCGCGATACGGTTATTGGGTGATTTTGCAGAAATCAGGTTGTTGCCAGGGGCGGTGATGTCCGGTTTGATTAGATTGTCATAATGCTTGAGGCCGTGTGTGTCGGTCCAGGCGCCGCGGGTGGGTCCCCGTGAGCTGTAGGTTGCAATACCATCGTCGCCTCGCCCATTAGTTCCCTTCGTGTCCGTGGCGCCGATGGTGATCACTGACGGTTCGACACCCGGTGAATGGATATGCCCGTAGAGTTTTTGTCCGGCGCTGTTCTTGCCGTTATTTCCGGCTGCCGCCAGGACAACGACCCCAGCGTTCACCAATCGCCGTGCAGCCATGCAGATGGGATCATTCTTGTAGGAGTTTACGGCAGGCATCCCCAGGCTCATGTTAACCACGCGAACATTGTAGTAGGAACGGTTGGTCATCAACCAATCAAGCGCTCCCAGGAGGCTCGATACTGAGCCGACGCCTAGTGAATTCAAGACTCGCAGGTTGATGATGTTTGCTTTGGGAGCGATGCCAATGTAATTGCCAGCTGAGACCACTCCGTTACCAGCAGCGGCCGCAGCTACGTGAGTGCCGTGACCGTATGGGTCGTCCGTGCGTCCTTCGCCGGTGAAGTCTACGCTTTTGACTATGCGTGAACGAGAAGTGCCCGCCTCCAGAAACGAGACATGCGCTGGATAGATGCCAGAGTCCACTATGGCGATACCAACACCAGCGCCGTCTAGGGGGACGCTAGTGCCAAGCAACCCGCCAAGAAACCCGCTAGGGCCAAGCGAGCGAACGTTGTCCGCGCCTGAGGTGCGCGCCACGTGCCCGCCGAACGATCTTACTTCGCTGTCTACGGAAGCAAACTCAACTTCCGGGAATGAATCGAGTGACTCAACCACACTGGCCGGTAGATCAACAGCGAGCGTATTAAAGTTGACGAATTGCTTCCTGACCTTCACTCCATTGCTTCTAAGCAGGGCCCTTAGTTCAGGACTTATACGGTCGTTCAGCTGCAGAATGACTTGCACGCCTTCCTGCTCCGGTGCCCTGCGCGAATGCTCACTAAGATCCTGGGCTATCTTCCGGTGTCGCCTTTCGGATCTGTCGTGCTTGTCGCCTTTGGCGCTAGCCTTATCCGTCACCAGAATGCCGCAACACAGCGACAATACGAGCGATCCGCATGCCAGCCAGGTTAATGCCAACGACCGTTTTGTTCTTTTCATTTCAAGCCTTCCTCAGTCAACAGTTATTTAAGAGCATATGCCCAGCAAATGGGATCGGGCACGCAGGCCAAGTTGGCAATGACCGTGCCAATCCAGTGCTTACCCCAAGTCCTGTGTTTGAGGGATTTACTGTTTCGATAAGGGGAGTACCTAGGTCATCGGGAGCCTGGTTCGGTCATCCTGATGAGGGACGTTCATCAATCTGATAGGATTGCGAAATGTGGCAAGGTCATGATCTTCCGGAAGTTATAGAGCAATACCGCGATCGCGTTTGGCATCGTGAATCAGAAAACCGCATCGAAGACGCCCTGTCCGCGGAGAGGTTTATCGAACGAGTAGGTTTCTGCAGCGCCCTGACAGATTGCCGGCGGCCCGGACCTTCTCTCTACATCGCTGTTTGTGGTCGTCGGGATGCGCACATGCCTCGCAATGTTCAGAAGGATCCCGAGAGCAGGCTTGCCTGGTCCATTAAGGACGATGTAATGCGTCGCGGCCGGGTCTACTACGCAAAGCTGAAGCGAGGCCGGTCAACCTTCATTGCTCGCCGACTGCTTCCTTATTTTCACGCCCTCTGGGGAGTTTCCTGGGAGGAGGCTGAGTTTCTGTCTGAGGACGCGAGGTCCGTATTGCGGGTTCTGCGCAGCGAGTGGGAGATGGGAACCAGAGACTTGCGACTTGCGAGTCTGATAGACGAGCGTGGTCGTTTTAACAGGGCAATCGATGATCTCCAGAAAGCGTTTAAAGTGATTCCGAGCGACGTGACCTACAAACCAACGTTCAGTTACATTTGGTCCCTCGCGGAAACTCGATTTCACGATGAGCTGGAAGTCAGGGTGAGCAGGGAGGAAGCGTTGAAAGAAATTGCCCGTGCGTACCTGAGCAGTGCTGGGATGACACTTCGCGGTGAGCTGGCTAGCGTCACTGGCCTGTCGAGGCCGGAGGCCGGTGCCGGCAGTTGGTCCCTGGTAGACGAGGGAGTTGCTCTGCGGTTGGAGCCAGGAGTCTACAGCTGGCGGGAGTTGGCCTAACGTTCTAGCCTTGACCTCCGGGGGGATCCAGTGACGATTCACGTTCGCTGAGATCGCGTTCGGCCTCTTGCAGGGCTTTCCGCTCCAGCTGGTTCATCTCAATAACAAGTGGCAGGTGCTCTTGCGTGGCACTCAACCGCCGCAGCATTGCTTGAGTTTCGGCCTGATTAAGACTCCGGCTCGCCGCCGCCTCGATCGTCTGCAAGCGAGCTCTAGCCTCCGCCAATCGCCCGTGGGCCTCATTCTTGAGACTCTTCAGTTGCTGTTGGTCTGACTCGAGATCAATCAAAAGAGTGGTTGTGTCGGGCCCTGCTAATCCACGAGCACGATTTATTCTGGATCGGACTTTTACCAGCTCTTTATCGGTCCTCGCGATGATACGACTGGCGGTCAACCGACTTGCCAGCGTTTCACGATACGCATCAGCCAACAGCGGGCTGTGTATACCTGTCTCGTCCAATGTTTTCCGCTCAGCTGTGGACAATTCCTGTGTGAACCAGACGACTTCGCTGGCCGTGATGCCATCAGCCGCCAGCTTATCGCTCAATCGTCGCAACCAGCGCCCGCGATAGATGTACAAAAGTATCAGGACCAGTCCACCCGCGAGAGCGCCCAGCGCCAGGCCAACACCGGCTAAGAGAAGGTAGACGGCCGCGGTGTCGGTAGCAGCAGAGGTAAGGAACAAAAAGAAAAACAGGATCGGGAAGGGAAGCGCTATTAATGGAAACGCGATCCACGGAATCAATTTGAAGAATTTTGCGAGTTTCTTATCTTTGACGGTCAGCTTTCCGGTTGTTTCTTGAATCATAGTAGTGACAAAGATTGTAAGCCTGATAAATGGTCCCAGCCCGCGGCCTCAGTCTGGGCGCTTCTTCGGTGGATCACCAGATAGCGCGTATGACTTGGGCACCTCAGACAAGATACCAAAGGCCAGGGGCGGTTTGTCTTAGATGTCTGTATAATGCGCGAAGCTCTTCAGAACTACCAGGAGTAAGCAATGAGAACAGTTTCACGACTCGCAGCAGCAGTCTTTATGGTACTGATGTCGTTCATGGTTGTGAGTTCCAGCCTTCACCCTGCTTTCGCTCAATCTCCGACGGTCGCTTCGGCGAGTAGATCGCGTGCGGCCAGACCGATGACAATTCCTATTAGTATTCGGGTCAAGGGCGTGAAGCCAGAACCGGAACTACAGATGATAGACCTGACGGTAACTGAAGACGGTGAGCCTCAGACAGTCCTCTCGATTCGTGCAATTGGAACTAGCTCCCCTTTAACGCTGGCAGTGCTCATTCAGGATGACCTGGTGTCATCAATCGGTAATGAGATCAAGCCGCTAAGAGGTTTCATTAACCGTCTGCCCCGTGGTTCCAGAGTTCTTGTTGGTTACGTGAGAACTGGCTCGCTCCAGGTGCCTCAGAAGTTTACGACAGACCTGGAAAAAGCTGCTAAAGCACTCCGACCCCCGGTGGGATTCGCGAGCGCTGCGCCCTACAATCCGTATGTCGAGGTTATTGAGGCTATCCGGCGTTTCGATTCGCAGCCCTCAGGTCGAAGAGCAATACTACTCGTCTCAGATGGGCTGGATCTTTCACGCGGTCTTGACTCCAGTTCGGCGGGCCAGAGCCTTGATTTGCAGCGAGCTATTAATGAGGCGCAACGTCGAAGTATCGCCGTTTATTCTTTCTATGCTCCGACGGTTGGGGGTCAAGGTCCGATTCTGTCTGCGAACGCCCAGGGTTCTTTACTGAGACTTGCCGAAGAAACGGGTGGAAGAGCTTTCTTTCAAGGCACAGGCGCGCCGGTGAGTTTCGATCCGTTCATTAAGGAGTTGACAACCTCATTGGACAAGCAGATAGCCCTTACTTACCTCTCGACCCATACCGAAAAGGGCTTTCATCGCATACAAGTACGTTCATTATCAGCCGGCGTGAAGATAGATCACCCCTCCGGATACAGGCGTTAGCCCCTGAACACCGTGCAGTAATTTACGAGTTGAAGTCTTACTGAACGGTGGCTGCAAGCAAGGAACCGCGCCGATCAGTTGCCACGGCCAACCCTTCTGCAAGGCTTCCAATCATTCCGTGAAAGTGAATATCACTACCTGAAAGAACTAACACGACGTCACCTGCGTGATAGCGCGGATCTATTAGAGGGAAACGGATCACAGTTGCCTGACCATTTTCTTGCTCCAGGGTCTCAAACGAGAAATCGTCGGCATCAACTAAGTACGTTTGCGAATTGTTGGCGACTCTTTGCTCGTCTGGCATTCTCACTCTCCTTGGCTGTGTGTTTTACCGTTCTTCAGATCCAGTTACTTTTGACCTTTATGGGACTGGGTTTAGGTGGGGCGGCTAGTGGGACTCGAACCCACGACCTCTTGATCCACAATCAAGCGTTCTAACCTACTGAACTATAGCCGCCACATGTTGATGTAGCTTAGAAATATTTGCCCCCGGCAGGACTCGAACCTGCGGCCCTCTGCTTAGCTTCCAGCATCAGGCTTTCCCTGACCGCCCGCGCTAACACGGGTTTGCTGGCTGGACTATATCTTGGACATCTCAGTCCCGACCCGTATAGTCTCTGAGGAACCCGCCAACATGTGTACATTTGGCGGTTTCCTGCGGATTACCCAATCCTCGTGGGTTTTTACTCAGTGCGAGACACTGAGTACCAGAGGCTCTCAGGGCGTTCCCGCATATGGGGTCGTCCACTTAATAGGTTCCTGTCTAAAGATTTTCCCATTAAGGCTCCGACAAGGCAGATGCTCTATCCGCTGAGCTACAGGGGCGCATTGCCGATGAGTTGCGATGTTAGCATGTCGACGGCTATTCGGGTCAACCGCACATGAAAGCCGGTTTCGTTGGCACCCGTTTAAAATCAAAGAGACCGACCCTTGAAGGGGGCGGTCTCTCGGTTTGTAAATTGGCTGGGTTCGAATTACGCCGCGCGCGGGTGTTCGGTGCTCTCCGCGAAAACCCGGCGACCATTCAATGCGTCGTCGATAATTTCCCGAACCGCAGAGGTGTCAGGATTAACGTCCATCCGGTCGCAGGCACGAAGGTGTCTCCAAATTCCCTCGGTTGCGATCTCTAGGGCCACCCCGGTAAGTTTTGAATACCGGCGCGATTGAATATGATCGATTCTCAGAATCCGCTCATCCAGCGGTAAGTGTCTATCAAAAGTCACGATTACTTTTCTCTCCTTCTAATGGCCCGACTGCTCGGGTTGATAGTTACTACAGTCTAGATGCACTGTTGACCTCTGGGGGATGTCGAAACTTCTCGCATCGCTTATTCTGGACGTAGCTGACTGATTGGTTCAGACAGGTTATTTACAGGTTGTGCAGCGAAACAGCAGATTATATAGAAGAGTTACCAAAAAGGCCACACTTTCTTAACGGTACCGCGTTTTCTATGTAGAGTTCCATTAAGTCCTTCCACTAAAACAATTGGGCATTGCCAGCACGGAGCACGCGCGAACCAGCGCTAAGTAATCGTAAGGGTGCCAAAAAGACGTAAGCGCCGCTCCAAGTTCATCCAAGCATGAACCGGGGCGACGCTTCTGCGCAATTAAGGCCAGAGATCGAAGGATGGTCTGTTATTTCTTCGGCAAAACTGTGTCTTTCATGCTTTTTCCGACACGAAACTTCAGAGTGGTCTTTGCAGGTATCTGAATTGTTTCACCCGTTGCGGGATTCCGACCCTCGCGCGCTTTTCTCTCAGACTTAACGAGCTTCCCAAATCCCGGAAGCACGAACTCACCATTTGTCTTAACTTCCCGTGCGGCGAGATTTGAGATCTCCTCAAAGAATTCCTTTACATCGGCGCGCTTCATGCCCGTCTTCTCTGCAAAGTGATTAACTACCTCCGACTGAGTCATGCGCTTCTTGCCTGTCGCGGCTTTGGTCGCCATAGTCTAGTGGACACCTCCGACAAAACGTTATTTGAAAAGCTATGTGAACAGTCATATATCACACTCAAGCAGCAAAGTCTCGAAAAAATCGCGATTTCCGGCGCGAATAGTCAAAAAAGTTTTGTTTCTAGCAGAAGCTCGTTCGCATGCGGTGACCGGGTTCTCCAAATTGGCGAACGGCTGCGTCCGGAGGGGTTAGGTGCCGATTTACATATCTGGGGCGAGAGGTTTCGACTTCGAAGTGCCTTTATCGAGGCGATGGGATTTGATCCGGCAGCGGCGTGGGCTGTGGTACGATTCTCACGAAAACGATCGGTTCAGCGGCAACTATTCCTTTTCCTTCTTGCAGAGTAATTGACTGGTTAGGCTTAATATTCTGCACGATCTCCTTCGGGCCACCGGGCCAGGTAATCTCCACACTAAGTGTCATTCCTTCTTGAGGTGTTCCTAGTCCGAACGTGAGAGGCAATTCACTTTGGGAACAGTAACTTGACCCGGTTCGGACCATGCTGGAAAGATTCGCGCCCGTGGAAGTCTTCACCCTGACTTTGGCGCCAATTCCATCGTGGTTGGATTTGGTTCCGATGGTCCTGACCCGCAGCAGGTCATTCTGATTCGCGTTCTCGTTTCGCAGCAGGCGAGCGGGTCCGTTGTTGGTGGTAATCAACAAATCGAGGTCTCCGTCATTATCGAAATCACCGTAGGCGGCGCCTCGGCCGACGACCGCCCGCCGTAATGCCCGGCCAAGCTTCGTAGTGGCTTCCTCAAATTTCTTTTTGCCCCGGTTGCGAAACAGATGCGGCGGCTGCCTATATTTGACGTTGGGCTGCACTACACTGATGTCATCTGAAACGTGTCCATTGGCCGCGAAAATATCCATCAGCCCGTCAAGATCGTAATCAAAAAAAAAGCAGGCGAAGGTCAGCGACTGCGCAGACGTTTTACCAATTCCTGACCTGGATGCCTCGTCGGTAAAGAGCCCTGATCCATCGTTGTGGTAGAGCGCCATGCTTTCATTTGTAAAATTCCCTATCAGGATGCTCTGCCGACCCGAACCGTCATAGTCGGCCGCGTCGACGCCCATACCAGCTCGCGCAGTGCCGGCCTCACTGAAGGCCACGCCGGCAGTAATTGCTGCGTCTGTGAAAGTGGCGTCGTGGTTGTTGCGATAAAGTTTATTCGGCTCGGTATCGTTAGCGACAAAGAAGTCGAGCCAGCCGTCGTTATCGAAATCCAGCAACGCGACCCCAAGTGATTTACCGGAAGGGTCGTTAACCCCGGCCCGCAGGGTTACATTTTCGAAAGTGCCGTTGCCCCGATTGTGATAAAGAGTCGCACTCTGTCCTTTATACGACTGCGGGGTGCAGTAGGACTTATTCTTGCCGTCCAGCGTGCAAAACTGGTCTGTTGCCATCGACCATTCGACATAGTTGCCAACGAAGAGATCGAGTTTCCCGTCGTTATCGTAGTCGAGCCATGCTGCGCTGGTAGAAAAGCCGGGATCACCCACGGCAGCTCGGGCGGTCACATCAGCAAACTTGCCGTTGCCGAGGTTACGGAAAAGGTGATTGGGACCCACACAGGTGATGTAGACATCGAGAAGACCATCATTATCGTAGTCGGCTACGGCGACACCGATGCCATACACTTCTATCGCTAGGCCCGCCGGCCTGGTCACGTCCGTAAAGGTACCGTCTTTATTGTTGTGATAGAGAGCAGGAAAAGATTTGCGTTTTTTTGATTCGGGCCAGTCCATCGAATTGACGAAGAGTATGTCTTGCCAGCCATCATTGTCGTAGTCGAGAAAAGCACAACCTGCGCCAATGGTCTCAGGCAAATACTTTTTTCCAACAGCGCCACTGTTGTGCTTGAAGCGGATTCCAGCCTGGGCCGTCACATCGGTGAACTCGATTTGTCCCGAGGGGCGGACAGGAGTGGGACTCGGGGTCGGCGAAGGTGTGACGGTTACTTCGCTCGTTTGGACTACGGACGGCGTCTTAGAGGGCGACTCTTTGCACGCCGAAAACAGGAAGGCCAGGTAAATTAGCAGGCAGTAAGTCACCCAGCTCTGTCGCATTACGATGAGTTTTCTCCTTGCGGAATTTGTCAGCAATTACCTGTCAGAACCCCGAGCGCTAGTGACCGTGTCGTAAAAGCTTATGAAGTTGAGACCCGGTCGCTACCGCTCGCGGTTCTGACTAAGCGCTTGCCGCGAATCTAACCAGATTTCGATCAGCAGGGCTGCGGGCCCGACAATGAAAAGCGCGTAGAGAGGCGCGTATATAACCTGGTTTAGTCGCAGCATCATCTCGGCAAGAGCAACGACAAAAGCCACCACGCATTGGCCGGTCTTTGATCTAACAGTCGTTCTGGGATCAGTAATCATGAAGAAGACAAAGAGTTGGTACATTGGACCAGTAATGGGTGCTATCTCTGCCTGCCACGAATCTCCGGTAATCCAGCTGCGTAAGAAGGCGAAAGCAAAGAAAGAGATGACATAGCTGGCACAGATATGGAAACGATGAGCCCGCCAGATGATGATTGAACCCAGGATCCAGATAACCAACATGGGCCCAATGAAGTTGCCCCATTGCACGCTTAAACTGGCCACGGTCTCCGGCGCCAGAAACAGCAGGACACAGATACCGAAGTTGGACGGATTCCAGAGGTGCCGTCCCTTTACTCTCAATACATACTTTGAGGCAATCGAAATCACGCTGCAGAGCGGGTAGGGCCAGAACGCCGGGGAGCGAATCAGAATGCCGACGCTGATACCGGTGATGTAGGCGCTGGCGAGATGTGGCCACTTTCCCAAGAAGACGCGGCCCAGCACTATCTCGGTCAGGATGGCGGAAAGAATTGCCAGTAACGTTTTAGGATAACTTTCAAGAATGCCGTACGAGAGATGACCAACCAACAGGATGCAGGTTATGAAAAGAGGAGCGATGTAACGGCTATCAAGGTGAATCCGCCGTTTGCGCTCGGTTATCGCCTGCGAAGGCTGAGCGGAAGGAGCGATGATCTCCTGGCTCATGCAGGCTCCTTTAACTTGTAGACTTGCCCGACGGCGGGTTTTTCCATGGTTTGAGTCTTGCCGGAGGGCCAGCGAATCACGGCTTTCTCAGTCTGCGGATTCTTCCCCAAACCGAAATGGAGACGACGCTGATTTTGCGAACAGAAGCCACTGCCTCCTGAAACTTCCTGAACTTGTTGCCGACCATTCCAAAACAATCGCACCTGGGCCCCGAGCGCGCTGCGATTACTTGCCACTCCTTCCAGCTCGAAATCAATCCACTGATTTTCCGGCGCTGCTGTGTTCTTATAGATGAGCAGCGGACCACGCTGGTTAGCAACGATGACGTCCAACACGCCGCGATTCCACAGATCCGCGAGGGCAACAGACCGGCCATCATTGGTATCGGTAGCGCCCACAGCCTGCGCAACCTCCAGAAAGCGCGCCGACCCGTCATTCAGCCAAATTCGCTTCTGTTGGTGGCCCGAGAGACTACGCCCCTCCATCGCCGGCCAGTTTTTAGCATCAGCAATGATGGTGCTGTTGCCGCCCGCGATCTTTGAGAAGTCGTACCAGTAGGTCTTCTCTCGATCAAGGGAGACATAGCCGTTGGTCACATAAAGATCGAGGGTGCCGTCGTTGTTGAGATCGCCAAACTGTGCGCCGAAGCTCCAACCACCCAACTCGACGCCCATGTCGCGCGCAAGATTTTCATACCGCATTGAATCGCCAGATGTCCCTTCTTTCGGTACCCATAGATTGTTGCCTTGGATGAGCACGCCTTGTTCGGAAATGTTTGTGACGTAAATAGCGAACTTGCCCTGATTCATAATATCGCCGAAGCCGACGTTCATTCCGCTCTTAGGCGCAAAACCAACACCTGTCTGCTCACCTACTGCTCGAAACTGCTTGCCGTCATTGAAATACAGTTCCGAGACACCGTAATCATTGGCGATGAATAAATCAGGGTGGCCGGTACCGCGCAGATCGGCGGCCGCGGCAGCTAGCGCCCAGCGGCGCGTGTCAATTCCGAGTTGCGCGCTGACTTCGTTAAAAGAGCCATTGCCGAGATTATGAAAAAGATACTTCCGCCCACCATTTTTCGCATATTCGAAGCTTTCGGGCATCATCCTAGTTGTCTTCAGATGCCACAGATCAACGTCCTCAGGGTAATAACCACCTACAAACAAGTCCAGCAGGCCATCGTTATCGTAATCGAACCAGACAGCGGTGTTGGCATTTATCCAGGAGGGAAGTCCGACCTGGTCGGTAACTCGAGTAAACCGAAGCCCGCCGTCATTGTGGAACAACTCAGGCCGACCCCACTTGTATAGAAACAGATCCTCGTAGCCGTCATTATCATAGTCGCCCCAGACAGCGCCCATCGATACACCAGTGCCGGGTTGGTTGACGTCAGCCAAACCCATCTCGCCGGCCACGTCCTTGAAAGATCCATCGCCGGCATTTCGATAAAGGGAGTTTCTGCTTCCTTCACCACTGTTAGTCGCGTAGATGTCCGACCAACCGTCCCGGTCAAAATCAACAATCGATACCGCGGCTCCCATGGAGGCTACTTGCGGCATGATGTGATCCAGTTGACGGTCCAATGTCGGAGCTTGATGCACGAAGTTGACGCCGGAAGCCTGAGCAACTTCCTCGAGATAGAACCCATAGCGGGCCAGCGCGGTGGCCGCGTCAAGCTTTGTCCTGGGCGTTTCGGTCCGCTTTGAAAGCCACTTGATGACCAGCGGTGTCGCCAGCAAGGCGATGAAACACACGACCAGGAGAATTCTTGCAGTTTTGCCGCGAGTCATTTTTCTACTTTTTTTCTTGGAGCCTCAATGCGTTTACAAAACTCTCAGGAGTTACATAGCGTGTGTGATACTTCTGCCAGTCTTCCGGATTCTTACGATAGACCAACTGATCCTCCAGCCTGCCTGGCGGCGTAATGTATTCCTGTTTAGCATGATACGGCAAAGGCAGCACCGTCTTGGAAAAAGTTGAATTATAGTCGCCGTCCTTGATCCAGCCGTCGCCGATGATTATATAGTCGCGCAACCAGCCATTAGTGGCCAGTGTGGGTGCTGCAAAGCGAAATGACAGTTCATCGCCGGCGTTCATGATTACGTAGCGATCGTCTGCGCGCACCAAAAGTTCCCGTACATCACCAAAACGCGTATAGTAGCCAACCAGATCCCGCCAGCGCTGTTTGGAGCCCGCCAGCTGATCATAGTTTGGAATCTCAGGCGACGAATCATTCGCCTGATTGATGACGGAATAACCGCGGTAATGCAGATCTGCCTCCTCAGGATCCAAACGAATCGTTCGCACTGCGGCATCTGGAAGTCCCGGCGCCCACTCCAACGCATCCCAATAGATTTCAAGATTGGTTCTCAACCGCAACCGGCGCGGTGTTCCCGGACGAAAGACATTCGTGAGATCAAACAGGCAGATTTTCTTTCTTCCGGCGGGAAAGCCCAGATTGGGTTGAACCACGATCCAGCCCCCACTGCCATCCGGAACTTCCAGGCTTAAGCCTCTTGCCTGTTCATGTTGTCCCTGGCTGATAGCTACGTTGATTGACGAGTCAGTAGGGTGCATCCAGCCCTGCGCGATTAACCAAACCGGGCCGGTCGGTACGTCGCTGCCAAGATCAACTTCCACGTAGTGATCCCGCGTCACGCCTTGATACCTTCCACGTCCGAACGTATCCAGATAATTTCCGTCGAGGGTGCTTACAATACTTGTAACATCCGCGCCCTGGTCATCAACAGCGCCTGCGATCTTGAGTGGTGTCGCCACAGTAATGATCTCGAGTTTCGCAGGAGGAATGACGAAACGCTCGTCGACGAAGATCTCCGTCCCGACCGGATGGTCAACTGTCATTAGCGCTAGCTGATCGTAATAGTATGTCTCCCAGAGTTCACCTGTGACGCGCAGGTCGTAGAAGCCTTCACGGGGTACAAGCTGATCTCGTCCAATCTTGTACCACTCTTCAGTCGCTTCCACCCGCGCTGTGCCCAGCGTATTGATCCTCAACCCGATAGCAGAACTCCAGGGAACGGCGTCCTTGACGAACTCCATCTGCTTGCCGTTATACGCAAAGAGAAAAGGACACGATCCTTTCAACCGCTGCTCGGTGACGATCGTCTGATCGGCCTTTAACTCAAACTCGGCACGCACAGAACCGTTGGGCCAGACGATCCGCACGACCTCCACGCCGGTCTGTTCACCAAGACCGAAATGAAGGAGGGGACCAGTGATCAGCTGTTTCTGCACCAGCAGGCCAGTACGAATTTCCATCTCCCCGCCGATGCCAAATGAGTTAATGCGCTGGTCGCCGACGGCCTGTTTGGCGCGAGGGCGAATCACCTGCCAGTGATAGTTCATCTGGCCATGGTTGATTGCTTCGACGGGTTGGCCCTCCTCCGACAGACCCAGCAGATCAAGTCGTCCGTCTCCGTTCTGATCGGGGGTATCGAAGACGCGCACTGGTCCAACTGCGTTTTCCAGTAGTCTGAAACTACCTTTCTCATCGCTTAACCACACCAGCGCGCCGGCAATACACTGAGGAGGACATTTTCCTTCCGTGGGAACCGGGGTGGAGGCAACCAATAACAGATCAGCGCCGCCATTGTTATCGAGGTCTCCCACGAGCAGACGCAGAGCATCGTGTTGGAGATAGTTGGGCGCTTTATTCAGTCGCGCAACCTCTGCAGTCTCCCACTCTTGACCTTCATTCTTATCTGACCAGCGAACAATGATGCCGTCGGCTTGGACCGCCAAAAGGTCCAGCACACCATCGTTGTTTACGTCGGCTACGTTTATTGATCGCACCGGTGCCAGGCTAGGTGAAACGGGACGTTCGTTAAATTGCCCCGTCCGCTCATTGGTAAAAACGTGAAGACGGTCCGTCTGATCTATCAAGGCAGCATCCGGATCGCCATCAGCGTCGAGATCTGCCCAGGCGAAGCCGCGGAGTCCGGAGATATTCGAGAAGGGGTGAATCTCTAAGAACGTGCCATCTCCGTTGTTCCTTAAGACGGAGGGCAAACCCTGTTCAGTGCCGAGCACGATATCGAGATCGCCGTCCGCCTCGATGTCGGCTGCCCACGAGCCTGTGTAACTTGCCCCCGTAAGAGAGACAGGAAGCTTCGCCGCCAAGGTGACGTCGGCGAAAGCTTTGGAGTTATCCTGCCGCATCAACCGCAAGCCACCACTTCCGGCCAGCACTAAGTCCGTTTTGAAATCGTATATAAAATCGACAGGCAGAATTCCTTCCGGACCTGGAGAATTGGCTGCCGGCCCGCCAGGAAATGGAAACGATGTGCCTACAGACGAACGTACTTCGCTACCGTTAGCAACAATCACAGTGGGCGCACCTTCGCTACTCAAAGAAACGCCTCCGATCCAGTCCCAATTGTGGCCATCGATATTCGTCACCGTCTGCTGTTTAAAAGTAAGAGACGTGTCAGCGGGTGCTGCCGCAAAAGTGGGTGATTCGAGCCTTAGAAAATGCGTGAATGGCGTTGCCTCTTCCCCCGGCGGCGGTTTGATCGCAGCGAGACTCTGGCGATATTCAGAAACGCGCACTAGGACATTGCGCAGGAAAGCGATCCGCGTGGCTGCCGCACGCTGGTCGGGTCCCGCAGCGGCAGCTTTCACAGCGTTAACTTGTTCCTGAACTTCCGGCGGCCAAGCGGACGATCGCGCGCCAATACGAGCGACCGTATTGCGCAGCGTACGCTCGTCACCGCGTTTGGCGGCAACCCGGCCTAGTTCGAGCATCGTGGCCAGATTGTCGGGTTGGTACGCGAGTATCTTCTGCATCAGTTGCTGATACTCAGCTTCGCTATTCTCATCGCCCTGGCGTTCAACCTCTTCAGCGAGGTGATAAATCGCTTTCAAGTTTTGCGGATTAAGCTCAACTGCTTTTCGTAGTGCCGCAATGCCCTCGGCCGAACGCCCTCGGCCGCTCTCTAAGAGTCCGACGAGGTAAAAGATCTGATCATTCTTCGGCGAGAGCGATCGCGCGCGCTCAAGCCTGTCTGCTGCCACATCGAAGTTTCTTTGACGCAACGCCAGCAAGCCCCAGTTAGCCCAACCGGCAGGCTCATCTGGCACAAGTTGGGTAAGCTGTGACAGCTTGCTGTCAGCGCGCACGTCGTCGCCGACTTGTAACGCGGCTAAGCCAACGTAAAAGGCTGAAACTGCCTGATTGTATTGCGGGGAAGATTTAGCGGGCAGGTTGGCACCCGTGCGACATCCACCAGAAGCAAATACCAGCACCGCTGCCAGGACGTAGGTAAGAATATCGATGGTGAGAGTTAGTAGTCTTATGCGCATTACGAAGGAGTTGCGGCGCTAGCGGCTGGGACAGCTGCGCATTCCGGGACAATTTCTTCGCGATAATATCACGCCTGGTTCCCAACGTGAGTTTGGTCGCGCCAAAAGCGATCCACGAAACCATACGAACCAACACGAAATTTTGTCAGTGTCGTTTCCGTGTGATTTGGTGGATCGTGTTTGATGCCGGTGCAAAGCTACAGTCACTCGCCGTTTAGTTTTTTACCGCCTCTGATTTAGAATCATTGCATGATGCGCCCTCGCACAATTAGGGTTATCGCTATAGTGCTCGCCCTCGTTGTTGGCCTCACTACCATCCTTGGTTATGAGGCAGCGTTAGAATGGCAGTATAGACCTCCAGCCTATTCTCCTGCGACGGTGGATGTCTGAGATTTTAACGGTGTACGGTTTTGGAATCCCAACTGAACCGCTACCAATTTCGGGTAGTGCTCCATTAGTGTGTTGCTGGTGGGGGGGTGTCGCTCGTGTGTCATGAGGTCAGTACCACCACGCGGTAGCGGGTGGGTCCACGTTCCCGGCGCGTGAGCTATCGAAACGCGACCCACCCGCTACCG
>JBGTLM010000293.1:0-24789 GCA_041744135.1 Pyrinomonadaceae bacterium | reverse complement strand
GCAGCCCGCCGAAGCGGCGAGCAAATATCAACTTAGAAACTTTTTCGCCTGTAATAAAATCAACAACTTACAGAAGAGTTTCTAGTTAGGAAGGGTGGTTTAGTCTCGCTCGAGCGCCAGCGGAGCGATTGGTGACTCAGGCTCTTCAGTTAGAAGGAGTCTCTAATGCCCGTTGAGCATTCCCCAAATCAATCGCGCGATTGGCGCTCGAGCGAGGGTAAACCACCCTTCCCAAGCTGCAAGTTATCGCATGCCGCCTCTTGCCTCCTGCGCCTGGCTCCTGCTCCTGCCTCCTGCTTTGTAACCGTTCACTGACACCGGTGTCTTATTAGTCAGGAGGCTAATAGCGGTCCTCCATACACATTCAAGATAACCAGGAGTAAAGGAAGAAAATGAAAAAACTAGGAAAGATTAAGACGCTGACTATCGTCTCCCTGTCGGCCGTTTCATTAGCTGCCCCGATTGCCTTCGCGCAGTCAACCGGAAGCACACAAGACAATCAGCAAATGACCCGCGGCGAGCATCGTGGTGGACACGACAAAACCGGTAAAGGCTGGGGTCGTAAAGGCCGAGGCGGGCATTTTGGCCGGGGCGGTCGTGGTATGCACGCCGGAATGTTCCGCGGCATCGACCTGACCGACGACCAGAAGACGCGCGTGAAGCAGATCAGTGACAGCTTCCGCCAGCGCACTCAGGCTTTGCATCAGGAGCTTCGCACCAAGCGTCAGGACTTGCATCAGGCAAGCGAGGGCGGTACGTTCAATGAAGCTTTGGCCACGCAGAAGCTCACGGAAACGGCTGGCTTACGGGCGAAATTGATGGGCGAGCGCTTCAAAATGCGTCAGGAAATGCAATCAGTGTTGACAGCCGAACAGAGAACACAGCTTGAGCAGAAGCGTGCTGAGTTCAAAGCGAAGAGAGGCGAACGAGGCAAGCCGAACGTTCAGTAACAACCATTACCCTTAAGACGGGATGGCGGGTTCGAGATTTCCCGGCGTCCGCCATCCCAACAGTTTGAACCGGGAGCATTTCCTGTCGAATAGTTGCGAAGAGGCCTCAGACCTGGCGTTGGCGCGTAGGGCGCGTGAAGGCGATGAGTCTGCCTTCGAAGAGATTATGAGACGCTACAGTCCGCGCGTCTTTCGGTTTGCCAGCCGGTTCTTTCGGCAACGAAGTCTGGTCGAAGAAGCAGCGCAGGAGGTTTTCTTGAAGGCGTTTACCCAACTTGGCAGTTACCGAGGTCGCGGTTCGATGGAAGGCTGGCTGACGCGCATCACGACTAACACTTGCCTTAATCTGCTGCGGAGTTCGAAACGCCGACCTGAATTGAGAGTTTCTGATCTAACAGAAGACGAGAGCACGTGGTTGGACAATCAAATGGCCGAAGCTGCCACCGAACGTCACAAGTCGAGCGAGCGTAGTTCGGTCGCCGCTGATCTGGCGGAACGAGTCTTGCATACCCTATCTCCTGACGACCAGTTGGTGCTGATTCTGATTGATGGTGAAGACGCATCGGTCAAGGAAGTGGTAGAGATGACGGGTTGGTCAGCGTCGAAAGTGAAAGTGCAGGCTTTTCGCGCCCGGCGGCGGATGCGAGAAGGGGTTGAAAAACTGCTGGCGCCGAAGGCCAAGGCCGGTAGCAAGAGCATTTGAAACCGCGAGGAATTAAATGAAAGACAAACATATTGTAAACCTTCTTGAAAGTGCCCCGCTGGCGGAGCTCAGCGAGCGTGATTTGTCTGAAGTTCGTGCTCATGCATGCGAATGTGCAGGGTGCCTGCAGGCATTTGAAGCTGCACAGATCGCGACGCTCTTGTTGAAAGAACGGACAGCCGAGACGTTTGAGCCATCAGCTTTCTTTCACACGAGAGTTATGGCTACTCTTCGAGAGCGGCAAACAACGAATGAGCAGTGGGCCTGGAGCCGGATCTGGCGAGCCGCAGGGGCGCTGGCATCTTCGATGGCGGCAACTGTCGCGGCGCTGGCGGTGTTGACTTTCGTCATACCCGGCCAGGTCACCACAGTCACCCCTGAGACTACTGCTTTCAGCGCCTATTCCGCCGAAGAGGTGATCCTCGACCACGGCGAATCTGATGAACAGGTTTCCGACGGGCAGGTGCTGACGACGCTTTATGGAGCAGACGAGGATCGTTGAGGCAAACCATGGATTCGACAAATAAGACCAAGTGGCAGGTGCGGGCGGCGGCGGTAGTCATATTCGTGCTCGGCTTCGCGGCGGGTTCTCTGGCCTTGAACGTTTACAAGCGATGGGCCAGACCTGGTGAATCAGTTCGGCAGAACCGCTTTGAGCGGATGCTTGACAACCTTCAGCTGAGCGTTGACCAGAAAACGCAGGTACATCAAATTCTGGGCGATACACGAACGCAGCTGCAGGCAGTCCGGAAAGAGTCAGAGCCGCGGGTTGCCGAAATTCGGCGGCAGGCTGACGAACGGCTACAAAAGGTGCTCACGCCCGAGCAATGGAAACAGTTTCAGCAGGAGCGAGATGCGAGGCACAGTCGGGGACGGCGCGGGGGCGGACCTCGGAGCGACCGGCCGTGACCCTCCAGGCGATGGTGAAGTTGTAATGTGACGCCACTCACCAATCACAATCATTTTCCATTTCTCATCTTCCATGTTTCATTCTGCCATCGGAAGCCCGCGAAGCGTGGCGACAGCATTAAGCCTGGGGTGTAGCGCAGCGGAACCCTAGGTCAACGAACAAATAGATTCAATCAGCCCGCGACAGCGGAACAACGTATCATGTTCATTAACGATGTCTCTTTGTTGCCGCTGCCGCCCGCTTCGCAGGCTTAAGAACTCAGATGCAATAGCCCTGGGGCTCACGCCCCAGAGCGGGGTCCCCAGCCGAGCAGCTCGGCTGGGGTGCGAGACTTTATGGCTTCGCGGGCTTCGGATGGCAGAATGAGAAAGGAAAATAATTTGATTGCGAATGGCGAACGGTTACACAAGCCTGCCTCAGCGAGCGATCTGGCGAACCACCTCGTAAAACTCCTTCGTTCCTTCTCGAACATTCTTCACCGTGATGCGCTCGTTGTTGCCGTGCACCCCGGTGCTCTCTTCCGTGGTCGTATAGATCGGCGCCCAACCGTAACTGACTATTCCTAACTGCCTGTAGAGCTGGCTCTCAGTGTAACCGCTCAGCATCTTGGTGGTTATCAACGTCTCCGGGTGATGGACCTTGGTCACCCGGGCGATGATTTCGAAGAGTTCGGTATTGATGGGCGAGCTGTTGGGTGGTTTGAACGTATTTACGTTTTCGATCTGAATCGTGGGATCGGAAATCACCTGCTTCAACTCCGCAAGAAACTCTTCAGGCTTCTCGCCCGGCAGAAGGCGCACATCGAGGTTACAGGTGGCGGCGGTGGGAATCACGTTCGTCTGCATGCTTCCGTTCATCATCGTCAGCGAGATCGTGTTGCGCACAAGAAAACCGTATTCACGCCTGCTGGTTAGCTCCTTAGCGAAGGCCGGATCCTTGAGCGACTCTCGGATATTCGCAAACTTCGACCGCAGCGGTTCCGCTTCGAGCGGAGCAATGTCCTTGAAAAACCTTTCCACGGTCGGCAAGAGTTTGATTGGTGGCTCGTAGGCGATAATCTTTGTCATGGCCCGGATCAGCCGGTTGGGTGCCGAGTCAGCGATCGGACGCGAGCCGTGTCCCGGCTGACCGGTCGCCTTGAGTTGCAACCAGAACGGCGCCTTTTCCGCAACGTCGATACCGACAAACTTCACCTGGCCCTCGGCCAGCAAACCGTCGCCACCTTCAGTCAACAGGTATTCGGCGTTCTTGAAGAGATCTGCCTTGTTGGCAATCATCCAGATAGAGCCTTCGTCTTTTACCTCTTCGTCCGCAGTGGCAAGAAAGATCACGTCGCGCGACAAAGGCGCTTGCTCGCGAGCCAGAATGATCATTGTCATTAGCTGCAATAGGCCTTCGCCTTTCATATCCAGCGCGCCGCGGCCGTAAATCGAGCCTTCTACAACATCTGCTGAGAAGGGATCAACGCGCCAGGCAGACGGATCGGCGGTGACCACGTCTGTATGATTCAGCAAGATGATTGGCCGCTTCGATCCATTTCCCTTCAAACGCGCGATTATGTTTGCTCGCCCCGGCTTGTATTCGAATATCTCGCTTTGAATACTCTCCTTGTCGAAGATTGCTTTGAAGAACTTTGCCGCCTCGATCTCGTTACCCGGCGGGTTTGAGGTGTTGATGCGCAGGTACTGTCGCATTAAGTCGACCGCTTGGTCCTGATATGCAGCCCAGTTGATTGGTTTGGAGGTTGCTTGTGCTTGCACGGATGGTCTCGTGAAGAAGCTGCCACTCAAAAAAAGGGATCCAACAATTGCAACGACCGTTGTCTGTGAATAGCTTTTCAAGTTCACTCTCCTCATGATTCAGATTTGTGCAGCGTCAACCACGATCCCCGAAATCACGAACTCGCACTAAAGAGAATTCGTGTTAGTCGTATAGTTTCGGGGACGTTTGTATTGCTCACATCTCCCACGATGAACAGTCTAGCGCTAAGCAACGTCGTCAATATTACAGAACCGCGAGCGGTAGCAACCGGATCCTAAACTCACCCTTCATTCTAGCGTTGAGCCTTTGATCGAGTCGCTACTGCTCTCGGTTCCGCATAGGAGCAGGATCTGCTCCTATGCAAAGGCGTTCGCGAACACCGCAAGTCGGCATCGCCGCCTCTCCCCTACCGAACCTCCAACTCCGCCATTACCGGAACATGATCCGAAGCCAGCGTTTTCACTATCCAGGACTTCTTTGCACTTACCCCACCGTTCGTCCGAAAAAAAATGTAATCGATCCTCTTAGACGGCTTGTCTGCCGGGTAGCTGAAGCCATCGCCTTTGGCGCGACTTCCAATCCAGGCTTCTTCAAACTTTGTCAGCATCAGTTTGTAAGCACTTCCGGCCGGTTCGTCATTGAAATCACCAACCACAATTAATGGGTTCTTAAGGTCCGCAAGGAACCTGAGCAGTTGTTCGGTTTCAAACAATCGCCCGTCGGCACGCTGATAGTCTAAATGGGTAGTTGCAAAATTGACCGTGCGGCCACCGATATCAACTTCAACTCGGAGCATGCCTCGTCGTTCAGCCTCACGCCGGTTTTCGTATTTACGATGATCGATCTTCTGAATCAGAAACTTCGAGAGAATCGCTACACCATACTGCCCTTCCTGATAGTCGAGATTGTGGCCAAAGGCATAGTCCATACGGGTCATGCTGGCCAGCTCAGCGATCTCGTCTATGCCCTCCGTTCGTCGCACACCGCGGTCCACCTCCTGCAAGCCGACCAAATCCGGGCGCTCCCGAATGATGACATCCGCAATCCGCTGCAAGTCCAGTTTCTTGTCCACACCCACGCCGACATGAATATTGAAAGTCATCACTCGTAACGTCTTCTTGCCGTCGAGCCGGTTCGCAGACGGGGGCGCTGCTGGCGGGATCAACAATCCCAGCAGCGCAAGGGTGCAAAGAAGTGAAGCGTATCGGCGGCTCATCTGCCCAGGCTATCTCCCGAGTTTTCTAGCTGGTCTAACTTTGAAAGGCATTCTAACATGCGGGAGGTTTTCAGTTCCGAGTTCTGGGTTTCGAGTTTCGAGTTTTAATGCTCGGTTCTCACAAAAGTTAAGAGCCATGTTTCGCCACGCCGCCCAAGACCACTTGAGAGAATAACCAGAAACCCGAAACTCGGAACTCAGAACTCAGAACTCAGACTCGACGCATGTCACTGCTCCATATCGCAATCATGGTCACGGGCGGGTTCGCTGCCGGCGCAGTCAACTCGATCGCCGGAGGCGGCACATTGATTACTTTTCCCTTGCTAATCTGGCTGGGACTAGATCCGAAGGTCGCGAATGCTACGAGCACGGTTGCGCTTTGGCCCGGGCTATTCGGTGGTCTGTTTGGCTATCGCAAGGAGTTGGAGAATAGTTCCGCGCTGTTGCTGAGGTTGGGATTGACGAGCGTAATTGGCGGAGCCATCGGGGCCTGGCTCCTGATCTGGACTCCATCGCCCACATTCGCGCGACTGGTTCCGTTTCTGATTCTGTTTGCCACCATCCTCTTCATGGCTCAGGGCTCAATCAATCACTGGCTCCGATTACAGCCAATCATGGCCGAGCCGAAAGCATCATGGTGGCTGGGCGCTATTCTTTTTCAATTCTTCTCTTCAATCTATGGCGGTTACTTCGGGGCAGGCAATGGTATTTTGATGCTGGCGGCTATGGGACTGCTCGGTATCCACGAGATCCATCGCGCCAATGGAATTAAGAATTTTCTCGGCATTTGCATCAACAGTATTGCGGTCTTGAGTTTTGCGCTGATGGATCTCGTAGATTGGTCTGATGCACTACTAATGGCGGGCGGGGCCTTGTTAGGTGGATACTTTGGCGCGGCCATGGCTGTCCGCGTAGGACAAGTTTGGGTTCGAAGAGGGATTGTGTCGATCGGATTGGTGATCTTCTTTGTTATGGTCTGGCAACTGAGACTGTGATGGAGCAGCTACTGCTCCCAATTCGGAACCTGGAGTGGTGGCGACCGGATCCGAGCACTCAACGCCAGTAGAACCTCAGTTAAGGCGAATTGAGTGGAGGATCCGGTCGCTACTGCTCGCGGTTCTGTAAGTGAGTGACGATGTGATGAAATCTTCGGCTTCAAGACTCCCTCGCGAGTTCTACACCAGGACCAACGTCCTCATCGTCGCTCGAGAGCTTCTGGGCAAGCTCCTGGTAGTTCCCGCTCCTGACGGAAAACGTGTCTCGGGAATCATTGTTGAGACGGAAGCTTACCGCGGGCCACTCGATCGGGCCTCACACGCCTACGGCGGTAGACGAACGAGACGAACTGAAACAATGTACGGTCTCGGAGGCACGGTTTACATCTTTTTTGTCTACGGCATGTATAACCAATTTAATATCGTAACGAATGTTGCGGAGGTACCGCATGCGGTTTTGATTCGCGCGCTCCAGCCAGTTGAAGGCCTTGAGTTAATGCGCCAGCGTCGGCACAATCAACCGGATCATAACCTCACCAATGGACCGGGCAAGCTGTGCATAGCGATGGGAATCGACCGCAGACTCGATCGCGTGGATCTTTTGGGAAACAAGGTCTGGCTCGAAGCAGGTGAGAAGATTCCTCGTCGCAAGACTGCCTCCGGCCCACGCATCGGCATCGACTATGCGGAAGAGTGGGTAAGTAAACCGTGGCGATTCTGGGTTAAAGACAATCCTCACGTTAGCAGGTGACCTACCATTTCAACTTTTTGGGACGTTTCAAACCTCGCTAATTTGGGTAACAACATACTTGATTACTTCCCTGACAGAACGACCACGAATATCACGAACAGAATTTTTCGGGTTGTTTTGTGGGGTTTCGTGGATCGTTTTTTCCTCCGAGCCAACGTACTACACCTCCAGTGAGTCATCTATATTATTACCCAAATTACCGCTGGTTCTTTTTGGGATTTCACAGTGATTCTAGCGTTTGCTGTCCTGTGTTGGCGCAGGACCTGCTCCGTGCATGTCACGATTTGCCGAATCGCCCACATCGCGTTTATCTTTAGCTATTCCGTAGTCCAACACTTTCGAAAGGCCGCGCGCCCATGAAGAACATCTTGCTACTTGCGACTATCTCTGCGTTTCTGCTTACCTCCTGCACCCAGCAGCCCCCTACAACAACCAACCAGGCAAACGGTGACGATACTTTCAAGAAAGTACACGACGAATATGTCGTGGAATTTCTCCGTCGCAATCCCACGGTCAACACCTATCTAGGCGGCGCGGGGCTCGATCCAAAACTGCGCGATGTAGATGGAAGTCTGCGCGACCATTCGGCGGCGGCCTTGCAAGAAGAAGATCGCTGGCTGATGAACACAAAACGGTCGCTAGAGGCAATTAGTCCCGGTTCACTGTCCGCGCCACAGCGGATCAATCGCGACGTTGGTCTGGCCCAGGTAAATTTCCTGTTGCACCAGCATCAAGTGCGCCGCTATCAGGAGCGCGCGCTCGACACCTACACCGATGAACCGTTTCGCGCGGTTGACTGGCAGTTGCAGGGAATGTCGCAGACCGGAGACAGAACTTATGGTACTGCCGAAGAGTGGACACTGGTAGGCAAACGTCTGGCGGCCGTCTCTGCGTTTCTCCAAGTCGCCCAGGACCAGCTTACTGCCGGAATCGCAGCACGCAACACGCCTGACTGGCGCATGCTGGTCCGAAACGGCATCGACACCTCCGAAGCGAACGCGAAGTATTTTGAAGAGACACTGCCAAAGCTTGCCGAAGAGCGGGTCGCCGGGCCGCAGCGTGATCAGCTGTTGTCGCAGGTGCGCGACGGATCGAAGCAGGCGGCCGCCGCCTTCCGCGGTTTGCGCGACTTCGTGGCCAACAATTTCTTCGACGAACCCGCGAAGAAAGACATTTCAGGTCTTAAGCAGGACTTTCGTTCAGATCGCTACGCCATGGGAGAGGAAGAATACAACTGGGCGGTCAAGAATAATCTGCGCGTCAACAAAACTGCGGCCCAGCTCTTCGAAGAGGCGATGCTCATTGTCGAGGGAACTCAGAAAGAGATGAGTGACCTCGCGCGCACAATTGGAGAAAAGCGCGGACTTACCCTGCCTGCAGAAGGCCCGGCCGCTGTGCGCGCAGTCTTCGACGAGCTTTCTAAAGACTATCCCAAGTCTGACTCGGAAATGGTCCAGTGGTATAACGATTCAGCCTTCAAGTTAGTCGACTACGCGCGCAAGACCGGAGTGTTCGACGTGCCTGCCGATTACAAGCTTGAAGTGGTCGAGACCCCGCCGCCGTTGCGGGCCTCGATCGATGGCGCAGCGTACTATCCCGCACCACCTTTCAAGAACACCGGCGTCGGTCGTTTCTACGTCACCACTACCGACAACAACAAAGCTGCTCTGCAGTCGAATAACCGCGCTGCGCTTGCCGATCTCTCTGCGCACGAGGGTTTTCCGGGACACGATTGGCACTACAAAGTGATGACTCAGAACCGGGTCAGCATCGCCGGCGTTCGCTGGCTCACTCCGGGTGCGGTCGAGGATTCTTCGTCCATGTGGGAAGACTCGATGGCCGCTGAAGGCTGGGCCCTCTATTCGGAGGCTTTGATGGCCGAGCCGCAGCCCGGCGCGCCCGAAGGTTTCTACACGCTTGAAGAACGGCTTTATCAACTTCAGGGCAAGCTCTATCGCGATTTGCGTGTGCGTGTCGATACTGGCATTCACACGAACCGCATGACCTATGCCGAGGCGGTGGATCTCTTTTCGGAGATTGTAGATTTTCTGCCGGGCAAGTGCAGCGATACGGCGGCAGTCAAGAGCGAAGCTAAACAGGCGAGCTGCGGTTCGTCTGAGCGCGCTATCTTCCGCTATTCAAAATGGCCCACCCAAGCCATTACCTATCGTCTAGGTAAGGACGAAATCTTTGCCCTGCGCAAGGAAGCCTCCGCCCTTGTCGGCGAGCGCTTCTCACCGAAGACATTTCACCTGCTCTTCATGAGACAAGGCACGATTCCGTCAGGCTATTTTCGTGACGAGCTGCTGCGCGAGATCAAGGGGCAGTAGGCGCTCGGTATAGTAAGCCGACCGTGATGTACGACTCTTCCAGGACCCTTCTCGGCAGGACACTAGCCCGACGGTAATTACGGCTTGGACCGGTCCCAGCATCAAACATCACGTCCAGGTTCTAGCATTCCAGTCCAAATTCGGGACAAGCCTGCCGTTCTGGATCTCTGGGTTAAGCGTTATCAAGCATTCATCGTATGTGCCGGGGTGGGCATGGTGCTTGCTGCAAAGTGAACTCCCCCAAAACAGAATTGGATCTCCCCAAATCAGGTGCTGGCTACGCTCGCCGGTTTCAACTAGAGAACTGCCGCCCACAAACTCCTTGCCCGGTTTGCGGTTTGATTCTCGACAGTCCGTCACAGGTCGAGGGCCAGACCATGAACTTCGAGAGGTGAACTTCGAGAGGTGGAATTGAAGGAGTAAAAAATGCTATAAAACAAGTGCCCACTTCTCCCTTAATTGTTCACACCCCGACACTGACAATTTCCATCGTCTGAGTCCGAATGTAACTGTTCGAGTTGGTTAGCTACACATCATTGCAAGGAGACTTCTAATGTACAAATTGTTCCTTGTTCTCGTGTTCCTGGTTCTGTTTGGCTCATATTCGGCTCCCGTTGCCGGGCAAACAACAAGCGATAAAAGCCAGACGGAAAAAAACATCAAGGACGCGAAAAACCCGATAAATTCTGTCCCTATGGTAGTGCCCGCACTGAAAGAGCGGAACGCCGAAGCAAAGGAATTGTACAGGGAGGGAATGAAGCTCACGGAGGCGGGACAGTTCTCACAAGCCGTTGAAAATCTTCAGCAAGCATTAAGACTGGATCCGGAGTACGCTGACACTTACGCCGCGCTCGGTCGTGCGTACTTTAAGATGCGCGAATGGCAAAAGGCGGTAGTCAATCTTCGCCGGGCGGCCGAGTTGAGCGCAAAACAACGGCCGTCTCAAGATGCACTTTACCGGAAGGTGTTGATGCAGGAATCAAAAGAAGCCGGCACTCAGGTAAAGGGCGTCCCGGCAAGCCCACAAATCAAACAAGAGGCCAACGCAAATGCCGCTGCAGTGAAACCACTGCGTCCAGAATCAGAAACAACGCGACAACCGGAACAACGGGCCGAAGTCAGCACTCCGGTCAAGGCCATTACTACAAACCCACAAATCAAACTGCCACAAGAAACCAACGGCAATGCTGCGGGCGTGAAACCACCGAGTCCAGAATCAATAACGAAGCGACAACCGGAACAGCAGGAAGAAGCCCGCACTCCGGCTAAGGCCAGCTCCACAAGCTCACAAACCAAACTGCCACAAGAAACCAACCGCGATGCTGCGGGCGTGAAACCACTGCATCCAGAATCAGAAGCGACGCGACAACCTGAACAACGGGCCGAAGTCAGCACTCCGGTCAAGGCCACCACTACAAGCCCACAACTCAAATTGCCACAAGAAACCAACGGCAATGCTGCTGGCGTGAGACCACCGAGTCCAGAATCAGAAACAACACGACAACCTGAATCGGAGGGAGGTGGTGCACCTCCGTCGAAGAGCAACGATGGCAACGCATTGGAACAAGAACAGGAACCAGTGGGCGTCCGAGTTGCAATGAGTGTCACACCAGCATCAACGCTTGTAGAAACTAAAAGCGTCTCTCCAATTTCTACTAAAACGTCTAGCGATGAGATTTTACTAACCAGGATCTACCGTATAGGTCCGAGTGACATTTTGGATGTTCGCATAAATGACTCTCAATCGCCGCGATCGACACTTTTGACCGTCTCGCCATCGGGCCTGTTAGAACATCCAATGCTCCCTGAACCGCTACTGGTGGCGGGTTTTACAGTGGAGGAAATTGGCAAGAAGATCGAAATCGAGTTGAGCAAGCGCGCATTGCTGGATAATCCGAAGGTAGCTGTCGGAGTGCGCGATTATGCCAGTCACACGATTCTCGTCAGCGGACTTGTGAAAGAGTCTGGCACAAAGTTTTTGCGACGTGAGGCTATTCCGCTCTATGTAGTCGTGGCCGATGCGCAGCCTCTACCTCAAGCGGCAAGAGTAGCGGTGGTACGAACCGAACTCAACCAGATATATGAGATCGATTTGACGCAAGTAGCGGATATGAATTTGCTGATCCGTCCGGGAGACGTTATCACTCTGCATCCGAATGTGACGCAGTTCATTTATATCGGCGGTGAAGTAAAGTTTCCCGGTGAGAAAACGTTTCGCCGAGGCTTAACTCTTACCCAAGCCATCATCTCGTCAGGCGTAACTCCAAAATCTAAAGTGGCGAAGATTGGCCGCGATGACGGTCGAGGGTTTTTGGTCGGAACGCATTTTGATTTAAAGGATATTCAATCAGGAAAAGCTGTCGATCCCTTACTCAAGCCCGGTGATCGCATTATGGTTCTGCGTTGAGAGGACATTAGTTATCCACGGTGGTGAGTAGGTTCTAATCTCGCAAAAGCTTCAATCTACAAACAGGAGTTTAAAGGAATTAAGTATATGACTTTTAAGGCAAAGCCATTGCTAGCTAGTCGCTGCCGTAGCGAATTTCCATGTGGCGGATGCGGTAGCTGGCGGCAATCAAGACGAGGACGGTCACAACAACTAAGCTAGGCACGGCGATCCACGCAGGCGTGGGTTCGGCTATGACCGCAAACGGTCCTTCGGAGACGGGAATCGGTGTGAGCGAATGGAGATAGTGGATGACGCTGATCTTCTTGAGCAGCGGCGGAAGGAGGAAGTTGAGCCATTCCCAACCATAAAGCACGAGGGCGGGAATAATGGGGTTGCGGAAAAACAGACCGACAACCAGGAAGAACGCGCCATAACCGATGCACGCGAGGATGGTGATGCCGGCGTAGGTGAGCAGTTGGCCCAGACCCTGGTCGTCAAAAAAGAATCGCGCGCTCTCTGAGGGAAAGTGAGGAACGTAAAGCAGCAGCATACAAATCACAGTTGTCCCAGTGAAGAGAATGATCGAAGTGACCAGGCCAGACAAATACTTCCCCACCACCAGCACTTCACGTCGCACCGGGCTTAGAAAATAGAAGTGCAAACTGCGGTCAACAATGTCGCCGCGAAACAGATTCATGAAGATCCACGCACAGCCGAAGAAAACGACTGTCCGCAGAATCAGTCCGCCGTAATAAACCGCGAAGATCATGCTGTATTGAGTGAAGTCCTGCCACTCGCGGCCCGGCGGCGTAAACGGAGCGAGGAGGGCCAACGGCAGAATCGGCAGCAGTGCGAGCAGATACAGCAGAATTGAACGCCTGCCCAGAAAGTTTTTCTCGATTTCGAGACGGAAGATGGCGAGAATCTGGCGCAGCCATAGGGACCAGCGTAGTGATTGCTTCTGGGTCTTACTCTCCGCAACTATGTCTACAGTTGAATTCAAGTTCTCCTTAGAGTGCGCTGACCTTACAACCATCCCAGCCGGGCTGCCCGACTGGGGACCCCGGTGTCAGCGCTTTGGTCGCTGTGACCTGTCGCGGCCGACCCGAGTGAATCAGGCTCGAACGAAGCGGTCTCGAGCCGCCGCGGACCAAAGCGGCGACAGGTCGCCGCACTCCAAATTAAGAGCCGCCGCCTTCGGCGCCTATCAGGTAACCGTACACGGCGTTCAGGTCGTCATCGACGGGCGCAATCGACTCGATATTGATCTCGCCCTCGGCAACCACACGATTCAATAACAGATAGAAGCTGTCCGCATCGCGGGTACGAACAAATAGACCCAGCCGGTCCTGGTGCAACCTCGCTTCGACTACACTATCCTCGTCGAAAACATGCGCGGCCAGCTTCGCGGGCTTGTCGCAACGAATCAAAATCTGCATCGGTTGCTCTTCCATCTCATCGCGAACGCCGTGAATGTTTCCCTCCGCCACGACGTAGCCGTTGTTAACGAGCACAACGCGGTCAGACATCATGTCAACTTCGTGGAGAATATGACTGGAGATGATCAGATGCAGACCGTCAGCAGCCAGCTTTCGAAAGAGGGCGATTGTCTCCGCCCGCACCATCGGGTCCAGGCCGTTCAACGGTTCGTCAAGAATCAGGACCGCCGGCTGATGGGCAATTGCCTGGGCAAGTCTGATTCGTTGGCGCATGCCTTTGCTATAAGCTGCCACTTTCCGATCCGCCGCATCGAGCAGATTCACCCGATCGAGCGCAGTCACCGTTAAGGCGTCCGCCTTCTGGCTGTCGAAACCGTGAACCAGGAGAAATGACTTAATGAACTCGCGGCCCGTCAACCCGCGTGGGAAGGAATCAAATTGCGTGCAATAGCCAACTTTACGGAAAAGTGCTTCTGGTTTGTCGGTGGGTATCCCGAGAAGCGAGACACTCCCGCGAGTCGGACGCAGCAACCCCGTCATCAGATTCATCAGCGTGGATTTGCCGGCCCCATTTGGCCCAACGAGACTCGTGATACCGGGACCAATTTGCAGATTGACCCGGTTAACTCCCAGAATCTCTCCATAAAATTTGGAGACATCGTCGAAGATAATCTCAGAATTTCGAATTTCGAATTTCGAATTTCGAATTTTGTCGGACTCAGTCTTGATTTTTGCTTCTGAATCGCTCATCGTCGTTCACAGGAATTCTGTTACAACTTGCGTTACACAGAATCCGAAATCCGAAATTCGAACTCCGAAATTCTTCATTTGACCACCTCGTACGCCTTCACCTTTGCCGACAATATCGCAAGACAGATGGCACAAACTACAAAAAGCGCCGTCCACGAAGCCCAGAGCGGCGGCTCAGTCAGCACGACCCGGTTCAGGACGTCACCATCAAAGTCGGTAACAAAGGTCGTGGTTCGTTCAAAGGTGCCGAAAAGTCCGGCAGAAATATTCTTCATGAGCGCGCCCAGACTGATGATGTTTCCCCACCGGGTGCGAAATATGACGTTAACCACTTCGCCAAATACGGAAGGGATAAAGAACAGGCCCAGGATGGCCCCGCTGGCAATTACCCGCCACTTGACGAGGGCCGAGATGGCCTGCGAAAGCAGTGCCAGAAGCAATATCCAAACCATACTGCCAATGAAAATTGCGCTGGCGATCCAGAGATTGTCGACGAACCATCGCGCACCCTCAAGATAAGACTGGAAAAGAAAAAGCAACAACTGCGGCATCCAGGTCATCGCTGACAGGAGAATCAATAACACAGACATCTTTCCCGCCACATATTCCGGACGTGAAAACGGCCGGCACAAGTAGAGGGGCAAGGCGTTGTTTCGCAAATCGCGCGAGACCAGGGGCGGCCCTACCAGCAAAGCGACGAAGAACGCAAAACCGCTCTGCAGATTTACAAACGTCTGGAAGAAATAGGCGTCTATTGGAATCAGCTCCCGGACATTAACTCTCAAGATGGCCAGAGCGTTCACATTGTGATGGAGATAGATCAAGACTGCTTCGACCAGGAGGGGAATAAAGCAGATCGCAAAGAAAGCCGTGAAGAGTTTCGACTTGAACACGTCGCGAAAAGCATGGCGCGGGATTATCAGGAACCGGCTCCATTCGGAAGTCAGCGGCCCCGAATAGTTCCTGTAAGTGTGTTCATAAACTGCCATGACCGTTCTCCATAGCCTTCAGGAAGATGTCTTCGAGCGAATCGCGCTTGTAACTTAAACGTCGGATTTGCATCTGTTGATCAGCGGCAATGCGATACAGATCGCGAACCTCGATTCCTTCCGGCAACACGATTTTAACTCTATGCTCGCCCGTCAGGGCATAGTCGCAACCCAGCTCCGCAACAGCTGCTGCGAATTTGTTCTGGTCGCCACGCGTTTCCAACACCAGGAATTTCCGGTTCGCTTTGCGTTCTTCTTCAAGATTGCAGTAAACGGCGATGCGCCCCTCTTTGAGGATCAAGATCTCTTCACAACACTCCTCAACGTCCCGAAGCAGATGCGATGACAAAACAATATTGGCCTGTCCACTGTCGCGAATCTCTCGAATCAACCTGATCATTCGGGCCCGGGCGGGCGGATCGAGACCGTTGGTAGGCTCGTCTAAAAAGATCAGCTTCGGGCCATGGACAATTGCCTGGGCCAGTTTGGCCAGTTGTTTCATGCCCAGCGAGTAAGTCTCCAGCCCACGGTAACGCGCTTCACCCAGCCCAACATAAAACAGGGCCTCATGAGCGCGTTCCAGCGCAGCTTCGGGTGGCAAGCCTGATAACTCCGCCATTAAACGAACCAGGTGTACGGCGTTCATTCTCGCGATGAAAGAATCGCGTTCCGGCATGTAACCAATAAGTGCGCGGATCTGTTTGGCGTCGGTAAGAATATCTTTACCAAAGATATGGGCGGTGCCGGACGAAGGTGGGTGAAAACCCAGGAGCGTATGAATCAAGGTGGTCTTGCCGGCGCCGTTGGGACCGAGGAGTCCGATGGCCCGGCCGCGTAATTCTCCGCTCAGACCTTTCAGAATTGGACGACCACCGAACTCAACACTCAGTTCATTGAGATCAATTACGGGAGCGAAATTCGAAGGGTCCTGAAGGCTTTTGGGTTCTGAAAGCTTGGTGGCTGTTGCCATGCGTACGTTATATCGTTCTGTCCTGATAATTCCAAACGAAACCCAGGCCGAATGCTGTGCCCATAAGTACAAATGCGCCGATAAAGGCAAACGCTTCTGTGGGCGCTAAAGTTCTGCCTATCGCAAGGATTCCGATGAGGAACACAGGAAGATTCAGTACGAGCGCAGAGGCGAGCGGAAAGACCGCAGCGGGCCGGCAACCGCCGAGGCGTTTGCGCAACCAGAATAGCGAAGGAGCGTAGGCCAGGGAAAAAAGCAGCGCCGCAGTGATCAGGGACATGACAGTGACGCCCTTGATGTCTGCGGCGCTAAGGTTCGCACCTTCTATAACGTAGAAGGTCAGCAGGATTGCTGACAGGCCAAGCAGCCACGAGCCGAGGGAGATGGAGATGAGTTTCATAGAAGCGCCTCTTGAGAGGATTTGAAAGGAAGGTGCCGGGTGCCGGTTAAGACCTGAACTCTGTCTTTTACCGACACCCGACACCCGGCACCTGACACCCGACACCGTTCTTACTTTTTGCCCATGCCCCGGTGAAGGATGTGTTGAATCTCGAGGGCGTTTGGCATTCCCAACAGCGTCGCCGGACTCAACCCGAATGGTCCACCTTCTGTATTCGCTGCAAAGGTGATGCTGTCCCCTTCCGCATAGGCGTAAGCCAGGGTGGGCGGCATGTCCGCCGCCATTGCTTTGATAGCTTGCTGTTGCTCTTTGGGCAAACTGTTCGCGGAGCTGGCAATTCGTTCCGCGAAAGGCTGCACCAGGGGCGCCAGGTTGTGATAGAAGAGTGCCGAGAAGTTTGCACTACCATCTGCCGGTAATCCGGCGATGAAACGCATCGAACGCAGCAGCGTGTAGCCTGCTTCCTGCGACCTCACCGATCTCTCGACCATCGCTCGGCTGGGACCGACGATCATGTAGCCGTTCACGTAAGTGAAATTAACTTCGACTCGAAAATCAGCAGACCGTAGCGTGTAATAAGTGCGGCCACTGATATCGGCCCGCTCCCAGGTCAAACCGGTCTTACTAAACCTCGTCGCCTCCTTGTTGACCTCGGCCACGACACGTTCGAGCGTCTGATGCAGATGCTGAGGATTGTTTACTTCAAACACCATCTTCCACGACGGGGTTGGAAGAATGGGTCCGTCGATTGCGAAAGCGAACTCCCCACCAAGCGGCGCGGCAAAGTCTTTGCGAATATCCAGCCCCCGCTCGACCTGAAGCTTGTCCAGGTGTTTCCGAAGATCAGGTGAAACCGTTTCCACCACGCCCAGCAAATCGTCTACGAGCGATGTGGGGTTCTTGACTACGAAACCTGCAACCACGTTCGCATCCGGGGAGATGTATTCGAGCGAACCCATAGGCTCAGGCGCGGCCAGCCACGAAGGGAGGCCCCGCTGTGCTTCGTTAAACGAAAGCACGGCCCGGGTGTGGGTCTTGCCCTGGCTGTCTTTCTGATCGAGGGCGAAGTATTTGAGGTTAAGAATTCCAAGCTGCTTTAACGCGCCTTCGCGTTGCGCGGCATCTTTGCCTTTGGTCAGCTCTCCCTTAGCGTTCTCAATGACCTTCTCAAGATTCGCAGCCACAACCAGACCTGCTCCGTCCTGGTAGATGCCGGCAATGCGGTTGTAGAAGGCGGTCGTGATAAAGCTGCTCTTGCCGCCCTTTTGTACCACCGTCGCGAGATCCTGCAACTGCGCTATTCTCCGACTAGCTGCGAACAGATCGTTTTGAATCCAAACGTAGAGTTCGTTGTTCCTTTTCCCCGCCTCGGGCGTCGCCGCGACAGCCGTCAGTGGGTTATCGACAAACAGAATCGTAGGTCTTCCCTGGGTGTTACCCGCGTACTTGGCAATCTGCTGCTCGAGAAACTGCCGAAAGTTGGCAGCATTCTTTAGCTCAGCCAGTACCAAAGGAGACGTCGGCTCGCCTTTCTCGTTAGTGGAGACAGAGACCGCGATTTCATCCCCAAGATACTCAGCGAACTCACGGATGGTTTCAATCACCTGGTCCATTCCGGGACCCTTGTGATCGGATTGCTTCCGATCCCACCACTGACGCAGCGCCTCATTCTGATTGATGCGTTCCTGCATGATGCGGTGCGACTCCGCGATCGTCGAAGTTAGGTTGGGAAGGGCTGCGTAGACAACCGTGTTCTCGGGCATCAAATCAAGCAGATGAGTAGAGTTACGAACGCCAGGCTGCTGAACCCTGTTGAGCTCCTTTCGCAGGACGCTAAGGCCGGCCAGGGTTTGAGCGTAGTTGGCCGCCTTACGGCTCCACGCCACCTCGTCCTTCACGGGAATGCTCTCGATGCTTGCATTTGAAGTTGCCTGCTCGCCGGGCCGCAGGATGCGTTCGCTGCCCTTGTGATCTACATGCACTTCGCCTTCAATCACCGATATACGCGAGCCCTTGGTACCACTGTTGACTGAGAAGATCGTGCCCGTGACTGAAACCAGCGAATCGCCTGTGTCGACGAACAAGCGTTCGCCGCGCTGCTTGGCAGCTTCAATTACGATGCTGCCGCGATTCAGACGAATAGTCGTACCCTGCGCATTCTTGCTAACTGAAAGCTCCGAGCGATCCTTCATTTCGATCACCGAGCCATCACCCAGACGAACAAACGCGTGGGCGTCTTTGGCAGTGCGAACACGCTCGCCTTTCTGCAACCGCTGGCCGGCAATCACGGGAGTACTGGTGGTGTCGGCAATCTGATAAACCTGACCCTCAGCAGCTTCCACGGTCGCTTCCAGCGGCCCACCGAAGGGCGCGTAACGCTGGATGAAAGGAAGCGCAAGCAGTCCAAAACCGATAACTAGTGCGGCGGCGATACCCCAGCGCAATACGACCGGCTGCAGACTGTAGCGGCGCGATGCGGTAGCAGCTTTCTGCGGGACCACGGTTCGCGAACGTGCTTCCTTCATAGCTTTGCGGCAGGGAATGCACTCGTGTGTGTGATCCACCAAAAGCAGCGAGCGCGCTTCGGATAGATGACCATTTAAGTAAGCGGGGATGAGCGACTGAAAATCGGCGCAATTCTCAATTCGATCAACTGCCGTTTCCGTTCTTAGCTCGCTCGCGTTGCCAGCGGAAAGACGTGCCCAAACACGCTCTGCCGCTGCATTAACCACCGGCGAATCGATTTGCTCGCTCCGAATCTCGGCGGTCACTTTGTTGAGGATGGATTCCGTATTCTTGTTCATTATTTTCTCCAGAGAGTGCCCTTGAATTTCCTAAGTAGCATCATAGACTTTAGTCTGTGTTTCCTTGGGTTATGAAAGCTCCACCGCCTCAAGTCTGCGCTACGTGTTGCGCCAGATAGTGCCCAATCTCTTTACGTAGTTTCGTGCGGGCGCGATGCAGCACGACGCCCACCACCAGATGCGACGTGCCTAGCAACTTCGCAATCTCGTGATTTTCATAACCCTCGTAATAGCGGAGCACAAACATCTCCGCCGCGGTTGTGCCTAAACGAGCAACCGCTTCTCGAATCAGTTCCTGCAATTCGCGATCGACGTGCTCCGCCTCAGGATTTTTTGCAGTGCTCTCGAAGGCGTCGGCGTCCGCGTCGTCCAGCCCGACCGATTTCGATCTGGTGCGACTACGCATCAGATCCAGGGAGGCGTTGATCGCCGCTCGTGACAAATAAGCCTCAGGATTCGGCAACAGGTCGAGGTCCTGGTTTTTAAGAAGCCGCAGGAAGATGGTTTGCAGCACGTCCTCCGCATCGGCAGCGCTGCCGGTAATACGGTGGGCGGTGCGAAAAACGCGGTTGTGTTGCTCTTGGAAAAGCCTTTCAAGCCCTCCCGGTGGATTTGGAACTGGTCTCAAGGTTCTAACGGCTGCCTGCACGGTGCCCTCCTGAAGTTCGTCTGCCATTCAGTAAACGAGTGGTGGGTGGGCTTATTAACAAGAGTCGAGCTATTGTGGACTGATTTCACACGCTCGACGGATTCCCAGCCAAAAACGCATGTCCAGTCGCAGAGTAGTAGCTCGGCCAGGCTGCAGTTCAACGACGGAGCAAGATGAGTATTCCAGCGACAATAGCAAGCACAGCCAAAACCATCGACACTGTTGGGGAAATCCGCATATCTAGCAGCGGTAACAGGCCGGTAAGGATGAGCCAGATCCCCAATAGAACCATGCCCCAGTTCCGAGTTCCCAAGCTGTCAGTTAGTTTCATCGGTTGGCTCCTTATGACGTCAAAGGCGTAGCGCCGCAAGTCTTCGCACCGGTCGACCTGCAGATTAGAGTATGGGCTAAGAGGTACGCTGAAAGCGTTGGCGAGTTCCAGCCCAGGGTAGCTGCAACCCTGGGATTCCAGTTCTAACCCATACTAGTCGCGAACTCCGAAAGAGTTCGCGAAGTTGCGTGCATCGGCATTTGCCAACGCTTTCAGCGTTCCGATTCTTTGGTACATTGAGTCCCAGGGTTGCCGCAACCTTGGGCAGGAACTCGCGAACGCTTCAGCGTATTCATGCCAGCGTTGTCGCACGGCTAAATCCAGACTGTCCAGTCAAGCTCCGCTAACAAAACCGGAATCACACTGGCGGGCCCTCGCTGGCGTCAAATTCTTCCATTTCCTTAGTCCATTCGTAGGCGGGGCGACTCTGCAACAGCCGCACACAACGATTCCATCTCAGGATGGCCTCGTCGTTGTTCGGGGGTCTAATCCTTTCTGCTTCTTCAAAAAGTCTCATGGCCAATTCGAAGATCGGGTAGACGGTGTGCGGAGGCCGGCCGGCGCGAAGTTGAGCTTTTGCTTTGCGCTCCTGAAGAATACCAAAGTGATAAACGCGTTCATACTCGCTGGTCAGACCGCGAAACAGTCGCTCGGCTTCCAAATACCGATCAGACACTTCACCGGCAAACTGGTCCGTGATTGCCAGACCCAGGAGACGCAAGGCTGTTTGATTGTCCGCTTGTTCGCTGAGGATGTCGCGGCAGATTGATTCGGCCTCGCCCGGCTCGTTCAAATAACGGTAGACTTCAGCCTTGGAGATCGCTTCAGCGATGCCGGCCTTCGAAATTGGCTTGAGCTTTAGTTCCATATCACCCCCAATAGAAGGAGGCAGGAGCAGACGGCAGTAGGCAATAAAAGAACTGTATTCTGGTATCGTTAGCGCATCGCTCCTGCATCTTTCGCATCCTGCCTCCTGCTCCTGCCGTCTGCCTCCTGCCCTTTCTGCCGCCTGCCTACTTTCCTTTCCCTTTCAGCTTGCGCAAGAACCATCGGACCGGGTCGTAGTAATCATCAACCACCCGCTCTTTCAACGGAATGATCGCGTTGTCCGTGATGTGAATATCTTCAGGACACACTTCACTGCAACACTTAGTGATATTACACAGACCGATGCCCAGTTCGTCTTTCAATAAATGAGTTCGAGACAGGCCGTCCAAAGGGTGCATTTCTAAGCCCGCAATACGAACAAAGAAGCGCGGGCCGCCAAATTGTTGTCCTTGGTCGTGATCACGCAAAACGTGGCAGACGTTCTGGCAAAGAAAACACTCGATGCACTTGCGAAACTCCTGTACCCGATCCACGTCGCGTTGATCCATCTTCCACTCAACATCGGCGCGCGGCGTGAACGGAGGAATCATCCGGTTTACCCTGTAGTTCCAGGATACGTCCGTTACCAAATCTCTAATGACCGGAAAACTCTTCATCGGCTGGACAGTAATGGGTTCATCAAGGGGCAAGGCATCCATTCGAGTCTTGCAGGTCAGTCGGGGACGCCCATTAACCTCTGCGGAGCACGAACCACACTTTCCGGCTTTGCAGTTCCAGCGGACCGCGAGGTCGGGAGCTTGATGGGCCTGGATGTAATGAATTGCGTCGAGCACAACCATTCCCGGAGCGATGGGAACGCTGTATTCAACCATCCCACCGCCATTGCGGTCGCCGCGAAAGATTTTGAAGGTTGCGTCGCTCATTGTCCGTTGTCAGTGGTCAGTTGTCAGTAGTCCGTCGATCGGTCACTTGAGTAACGTTACTGATCACACCTTTATGGAGTGGGCCGGCAGAGCGAAGCGGCGACGGCGCTTTGGATTCGCTTCTGGCTCTTTACATCCAAAGCGGTGTCGCGCTACGCTTGCCACCGCACTCCAAAGAGTTGACCGAAGCACTTTAATCCTTCTTCTCAGCCAAAAGCTGTCGCAGTTCATCAGGCATTTCCGTGATGTTCAACTGCTCCAATTTCATCTCATCGGCCTTTCGCACGATGATGTTGTTCCGCTTACTCCATTCTTCATCGTAACTCGGGTAATCAATCCGGCTGTGTGCACCGCGGCTTTCCTTGCGCTCTAAAGCGCTCAGCGCTACCGCTTCCGAAACGGTCAGCATGGCCTTCAGATCGCGTGCGAGGTGCCAACCCGGATTAAATAGCCGCGATCCTTCCACACGCACTCTTGCCGCACGCTCTTTCAAATCCTGAAGCTCCGCGAGCCCTTTATTCAGATCATCCTCATTGCGGAAGATGCCCACGTAGTCCTGCATTGATTCCTGCAAATCCCGATGGATGTCGTAAGGGCTTTCGCCAGCCGGTCGCTCAAAAGGCTCAAGCATCTCGCGCGTTGATTCTAATATCTCTTGTCCATCTATCGTCACCAGAGGGCTTTGCTTTGCATGTTCCGCCGCGCTCAACCCCGCGCGCCTCCCAAAGACCAACAGATCGGAAAGCGAATTACCACCCAAACGATTCGCGCCATGTAGGCCCGCGGCAGCTTCGCCGGCGGCAAACAGTCCGGGCACGCTTGCTTGGCCCGTCTTGGCCTCCACCCGTATGCCGCCCATCATGTAGTGACACGTGGGACCGACTTCCATCGGTCTTTGCGTGATGTCCACGTCCGCCAGTTCGCGAAACTGGTGATACATGCTGGGCAGTTTTCGCTTCACATACTCAGCCGGCTTATGCGAGATATCGAGATAGGCGCCACCATGCTCGGTACCGCGTCCTTCTCGCACTTCTGTATAGATTGCCCGGGCAACGACGTCGCGCGTCGACAGTTCCATCTTCTCCCGGTCGTAGCGTTCCATGAAACGTTCGCCATCGTTGTTCCGCAACACACCGCCTTCCCCGCGAACTGCCTCGGTGACTAGAATGCCCTGCACGCCCGGCGGCCAAACCATTCCCGTGGGATGAAACTGCACAAACTCCATATCCATCAATTCAGCGCCGGAGTCGTAGGCCAGGGCCATGCCGTCGCCGGTGTACTCCCACGAGTTTGAAGTGATGCGCCAGGCTTTTCCGATACCACCGGTGGCGATGACGATCGATTTGGCTTTGAAGACTACAAAACGACCGGTCTCTCGCCAGTAACCAAAGGCGCCGGAAACCCGCTCACCATCTTTGAGTAACCTCGTGATAGCGCATTCCATATAAACATCGATACCGAGATTGACGCCTCTGTCTTGCAACGTCCTGATCATCTCCAGCCCCGTGCGATCACCTACGTGACACAGACGCTTAAAAGTATGGCCTCCAAATGCTCGCTGGAGGATGTCTCCGGAACTGGTGCGATCGAACAATGCGCCCCATTGCTCCAACTCGCGAACCCTCTCGGGAGCTTCCTGGGCATGTATCTGAGCCATGCGCCAGTTGTTAAGAAACTTTCCGCCGCGCATCGTGTCGCGAAAATGGGTGTGCCAATCGTCCGCCTCGTCAACATTGGCCATGGCCGCCGCGATCCCGCCTTCGGCCATGACCGTGTGCGCCTTGCCAAGCAGTGACTTGCAAACGACGGCCACACTGACGCCCTGGCCCAATGCCTCAATCGCAGCACGCAGACCGGCGCCGCCAGCCCCAATGATCAGCACATCATGTTCGTGAGTCTCGAACTTTTCGTTCACAGCAATCTCAAGTCCTGAATCGCGCCGCTGGCAACTAACCTGATATACAGGTCGCTCAGGCCCACCGAGAACAAGCTCATCCAGGCAAACAGCATGTGATGCTCATTAAGAAAACTGGCGCGTTGCCAGGCCGAGTGTCGCGCGTGGCCAAACGACACGCAGGAAAAACAGTCAACCTTGCCGCCAATGATGTGTCTTAACGAATGACAGGAGAAGGTATAAAGCGAGAGCATGACTATGTTGGCAAACAAGACGAGCGAGCCGAGACCGATGCCAAAGCGGCCGTTGAACCAGAAAGCCCGGATCGCGTCGTACCAGAGAATAATCAGGAAGATAAGTGCAACGTAGAGGAAATAACGGTGGAGGTTTTGCAGTATGAAAGGAAAGGCAGTCTCGCCGCGATACTTGCGAGACCGAGATTCACCGACTGCGCAGGCGGGTGGATCCAGAAAAAACGCGCGGTAGTAAGCCTTGCGATAGTAGTAGCAGGTAGCACGGAAGCCCAGCGGGGCCCACAGGATTAACAGCGCGGGAGACAGGGGCCACCAACTGATCTTAATGAGTGGAGAATAGAACGGAGAGAGATATGGACCCCATTCGTAAAATTCATTTTCAAAGGCGCGCCAAGTAGCATAAACACTGAACGCACCGAGCACCACGAGAACCGGGACTATCTCGATCCACCAAGCATCGCGCCGCATGGTTCGACCGAAACGACTACGCGACGCTGCGGTTCTTGATTCAGCCATAAAAGTAGTTGGGAATTGCGTCGGGCGAAACTACCGA
>JBGTLM010000292.1:0-2327 GCA_041744135.1 Pyrinomonadaceae bacterium | reverse complement strand
TGATTGTGTCCCGCGGTCTGTTTCCATAGGTCTGCAAGCATCCGCTCAATCGCTTCCACATCCAGCGAGTTCGGCACCGGAATCTGTTGAGGGATAGAAGACATTGTTCGTCCAGTATTACCACTGTCCCAACGTTTGAGTGACAAGATAGTCAAACGTTGTATTTCTCGTTTACATATCTGTCATTTTGCATCCTGAATGCTACGCGTCGAAGACATGGCGAATCACTACAGACGACTTCCCAATCTAAGCCCTTTCCCCTCTTCAATCCCTGACAAGTGCTGCTTAAGAATCCTACAAATCTTGAGCATCACGGTCTAAAGCTTGCGCCACCGTCTTCCCTCGCGTTCGATCAATTCTAACGCCGCCTCTGTCCCCCATGAGCCGGCCTCATAGTTTGGAAAATCAACAGCTGGTTTTTTCCACGCCTCGAGAACTGGGGTCACTATTTCCCAGCCGCGTTCGACCATGTCCCGACGAGCATAAAGAGTGGAATCGCCAAGCATGCAATCGAGCAACAATCGTTCGTAAGCTTCCGGTGGTTTCACCCCAAAAGACGAGCCATAGCGAAAGTCCATATTGACCCAGCGAATACGCATAGCCTGACCGGGAAGCTTGGCGCCAAAGCGCAGAGTTATGCCTTCATTCGGTTGAATGCGAATTACGAGTACGTTAGGCTCCAAAGGGGCGTCAGTATTAGTGAACATTCGATGAGGCCCTTCCTTAAAATAAATTGCAATCTCGGTGACGCGCTTCTGCAAGCGCTTTCCGGAGCGGAGGAAAAACGGAACATTGGCCCAGCGCCAATTATCAAACGTGATCTTAAGGGCTGCGAAGGTCTCAGTGGACGAATTGGGATCAACTCCGGGCTCTTCGCGGTAACCCACGACCGTCTCTCCCAACACCTCACCGGGGCCGTACTGACCCCGGACTGCGTATTCATCTACCCGGTCGGCTGGTATCGGACGCAGAGTCTTCAAGGCTCGAACCTTCTCGTCCCGAACGTCATCTGATTTAAGAGAGACAGGCGGATCCATGGCGATCAACGAAACGAGCTGAAAGACGTGATTCTGCATCATGTCGCGTAGCGCGCCCGCCCCTTCGTAGTAGGCGCCACGACCTTCAACCCCGATTGCCTCTGCATTAGTTATCTCCACATGGTCGACGTACTGGTAGTTCCACAAAGGCTCAAAGATACTGTTAGCAAAGCGAAAGACGAGAAGGTTCTGGACCGTTTCTTTGCCCAGATAGTGATCTATCCGATAGATTTGGTGCTCTGCAAAAACCGTGGCTAGTTGGTTGTTTAGTGTGCGCGCACTTTCGAGATCGTGACCGAAGGGCTTTTCAACAATGATGCGCACCCATGCCTTACCTTCCGCCCGCGCCAGATTAGCCTGAGCTAATTGGTTCGCGATGACTCCAAAGAATTCCGGAGCGGTGGCCAGATAAAAGAGGTGATTGCCCTGGGTTTTGCGCTGCTCGTCGATCTCTTTAAGACGCGATCTTACTATGGTGTAAGTTTCGGCGTCCTTAAATTCACCGTGGATATAAAAGATCCCGTCGGCAAAGCTACTCCACGCCGCTTCGTCAACCGGATCTTCGTCACCAAATTCTGCCAGGGCTTCGCGCATCTTTGCGCGGTATTCCTGATCACTCATCTGCTGCCGAGACACGCCGAGAATGGCAAACTCAGCTGGAATGAGGTGCTGTTGCACGAGACGGTAAAGTGCGGGCAGAAGTTTACGACGGGTGAGATCTCCGGTAGCGCCAAAGATTACGACGAGGCAGGGTTCAGCCGAAAGTCCCAAACGGATGCCGGCGCGGAGTGGGTTTACGGGAACTTCGGTCATTTACTCTCGATGATCGCAAACGATGTTTGGATACCGAAAGAATAACACGGACAGGCAGGTCTCAAGCTTGAATTGACAATTCAAGTGCAGCAAAATTACCGAAGGCCCTTTTTGGTTTTCACACAACCGCTCATTCCCGTACCGGATGATCCTTGGCGTACGAGTAAGCTGTGTACGCGGCGATAATGTGACATATCCAGCCCAGGGTTCCCCCAGAGCCGATCCAGAAACCAGGTGTGATGATTAACCAGAGTATGCCCGCGAGAATTCGCCCGTTATAGAGCTGCCCAACTCCAGGAACAAAAAAACTTAAGAGACCGGCTGTAAATGGATCGCGCATTATGAAATCACCTCCGCGCGAAAATACGACGAGGCACCCGGCTTTGTTCAATAGAAGTTGAAGGGATGCGGGTTGCCACTCAACTATGGAACCGTGGAGCGGTAGCGACCGGGTCTTGCTTCGATTCCGTTCAAAGC
>JBGTLM010000291.1:0-3472 GCA_041744135.1 Pyrinomonadaceae bacterium | reverse complement strand
CTAACCTCATCAGCAAGTTCCAGAAGATCTATCGGGCCGGCGCGATATTGGGCGATGGAGTAGTGCTAGGCGACGGCATCCTGATAGCTGACGGCGTGGTGCTCGGCGATGGCGTGGTACTGGGCGACGGCATAATGGTCTCTGACGGTGTTGTATTAGGAGACGGCATTCTCTTTCTTCCAGCCCACGCGTTGTTCGGCGATGGCCGGGTCCTGGGCGACGGGGTAGTACTCGGTGACGGGGTCGTGCTCGGCGACTGCGTCGTCCTTGGGGACGGAGTGGTCCTGGGCGATGGAGGCCGGCTTACCAGTGACGGCGTCGTGCTGGGTGACGGCGTGGTACTTGGTGATATGACATTAGCAGCTATGGCGGCGCTCGTCTTTGGTGACCCTGGACCGGCAATGAAGTGACCAACTGCGAGTCCGGGAAAGAGGTACCTCGCTTACCTCTTCTCTTCCAGCAAACGTTCTAATCCCTCCAACTAAAAAGAGCGTCATGTCTACTAGCCTATCGCAAAGGGAACACGGCCTTTTCGCGCCACAGACAACCATCCCTAATCCTGTATTTACACTTACACAGGAAAACGAAGCCGAAACCCTTTGCTTTCTCGCGGTCCGGCCTATCCACACCGTATTCCTGGCCAGCCTTATCTCTGATAACGGCTTGGCAAGTCATTTCAACCGGGGAGCGTTCTATGGTTGTCGTAATCGTGAGGGACATCTCGAGGGCGTAGCGCTGATAGGCCATGCGACGATCATTGAAACCGAGAGTCAAGAGTGTATTCAGGCCTTTTCGCGTTTCGCCAGAACTTGCTCCCTTACCCATCTTATTCGGGGGGAACAAGGGAAGGTGAAATCCTTCTGGAACTATTACTCAGAGGGTGAACACGATGCGCGCTTGATCTGCCGCGAGTTTTTTCTGAGGCGACAGACTATCCAGACGAGTGTTGCTGTGGTGCCGGGACTACGCCAGGCCACGCTTGCCGATCTTGAGTTGGTTATCACCGTGAATGCTTCAATGACCTGTCAGGAGAACGGCATCAATCCATTGGCGAAGGACAGCGCCGGTTTTCGCGAGCGCTCTGCGCGACGCATTCGTCAGGGGCGTGTTTGGGTCTTAATTGAGAACGGCCAACTGATCTTCAAGACCGACATCATCGCCCAAACACCTCAGGTGGCATACCTGGAGGGCGTCTACGTATGTCCTGAACAAAGGGGTGTAGGCTACGGAACCAGGTGCTTATCGCAGTTGACTGAGTATCTCTTGATGCGGGTGGGATCTGTTTGTCTCACGGTCAATGAAAAGTATACGGCAGCACTTATTTTCTATAAACGGGCAGGATTCGAGATCGCCAGCCGCTACGACACTATCTATTTGCAAGACATGTAATGGAAACCAGTGGAAGAAAGAGGTTTGCAAACCACTATCTGTGGTTTGTAGTTTTTATCGGCGCGCTGGTGTCGTGTTGGGCCGTGCTCCACCTCGCGACGTCCCGAATTGATCTGCCCTTCATCCTGCTCAGTGCGATGACGGTTATCATCAGTTCCCGGCTGGCTGTTCAAATTCCCCGGGTCAATACCAACATAACCGTTTCCGATACTTTCATCTTTCTCGCCATTCTGCTTTACGGCGGTCCACCGGCCGTCCTGCTGGCGGCCGCGGAAGGCCTCTGCTCGGGGTTTCGGATTAGCAAGAAACCAGTCACCTTACTCTTTAACTCCGCCGTAATGGCCAGCTCGACGTTCGTTACGGTGTCGGTTTCGGAGCTTGCTTTTGGCAGTTTCATACAAATTGCGCCCGGTCGATCGCTGCTACTGGCGCTGTGCTCGATAGCCCTAATGCAGTACCTCGCCAATACGTCCATAGTCAGTATTGGGTTGGCCCTTAAATCCAGTCAACCAATTTGGCGGACCTGGCACAAACATTATCTGTGGACTTCTATCACTTACTTTGCCGGGGCCGCGGCCGCTGGTGTTATTTTTTATCTTGTTCGTAACTGGGGCATCTATGCGCTGGTCGCCGCGATCCCGGTCGTGACGATTGTCTACTTCACCTACTACAAATACCTGGAAGACCTCAGGGTGACTTCAGCAGACGCCGAGGACGCGGAGCGCGCCCGGGCAGAAGCCGAGCGGAAGCGTGCCGAGCAGGCAGAATTCCACGTGGCAGAACTGAGCCGTCACATTGCGGAACAAGACCGCATCAGCCGTGCCTTAGAAGAGACCAAGGAACACTTTCGTCACGCGGCTTTTCATGACGCGCTGACTGACCTCCCCAACCGTGCGCTGTTTACCGAACATATCAAGCTGGCGATTGAGCGCCCACAAGATCGCGACGAATTGCTGTTTGCGGTGCTCTTTCTTGATCTGGATCGATTCAAGAACATCAACGATAGTCTGGGTCATATCGCAGGCGATCAGCTTCTGATTGCGACAGCGAGAACGCTGGAGACCTGTCTGCGTCCGATGGACACCGTCGCACGCCTTGGCGGAGATGAGTTCGCGATTCTGCTGGAAGGACTCGAAAACCAGGATCAGGCCATCGCGGTGGCCGAAAGAATACAGCGGGCTTTAACGAGACCGCTCAATCTGCTGGGTCACGAGGTCTATATCAACGCCAGCATCGGCATCACGTTAAGCAGCTGCAATTATACTGATCCCGAAAACGTGCTTCGCGATGCGGACACCGCAATGTATCGAGCCAAGGAAAGCGGTAAAGCACGTTTTGAGCTGTTCGATAGCACTATGCATTCTCATGCCGTGGCGCTGTTGAAACTCGAGAACGATTTACGAAGGGCGATTGAGCGCAATGAGTTTCAAGTTTACTACCAGCCGATAATCTGTCTGGAGACCGACGACCTGTACGGCTTCGAGTCCCTGGTGCGCTGGAATCACCCCGAACGTGGTCTGGTTTCGCCTGACTCTTTCATACCCGTAGCTGAAGAAACTGGTTTGATTGTGGAGATTGGTAAACAGGTCCTTTATGAGTCGTGCCGACAGATGCGCGAGTGGCACTTATCCTCGCCAGGCAAGCCGTTAACCATCAGCGTCAATCTGTCAGCTAAACAATTTGCCCAGCCGGATCTGATTGGTCAGGTCAAGAAGATACTCGCGGAAACCGGTCTCGCGGCGGAGTATGTGAAGTTAGAGATTACGGAGAGTGTGGTGATGAAGAATGCAGAGAATGCCACCGCGATGATGATGCAGCTCTGCGCGCTGGGCGTGCACCTCTCGATTGATGACTTCGGTACCGGCTACTCTTCCTTGAGTTACCTGCACCGGTTGCCAGTCAAGACCTTAAAAATTGATCGTTCCTTCGTTGGCAGAATGGGTCATGGGGGCGAAAACTCAGAAATCGTACGCACCATCAACGCGCTGGCACAGAACCTGGGCATGGAAGTGGTTGCCGAAGGCGTTGAAACGGTGGAACAGTTAGAGCAACTGAAATCAATGAATTGTACTCTGGGTCAGGG
>JBGTLM010000290.1:0-4860 GCA_041744135.1 Pyrinomonadaceae bacterium | reverse complement strand
AACATTGCTCTCAACGGTTTCGCCCACGGTTATCCGCTCGTGGAGACCGGCGACATCGAAAGTCATCCACAAATCTGAAAGCAGCGACCCTCGAGTCGTATCCGAAAGTCACCCAGCGATTGCGGCTGGGTGATTTTTTTTAGTTCGCCTGGTCCCTCCCAAGGAACTAGACGCGTAAGTCTGATGATTTCAACAACGGCGTCATTGCGTCTTGTTCCTTTCAGTCAACACGCGGGCCGCCCGAGTCGGTAGTGTCTCCACGACAGACTCCGCTGGGGTACTTGACATGCCTGCAGAGCGCGAAGCGCGAACACCTTACTTGCCTCCCGCTCGTTTGCAGTCGAGACGCATGCGGTCTTAGCGTCCACGAAAAAATGCAAATACGCGACCAGTAGCAGGCTCTTCTCGCAAACAAAATCCAATAACTGCAATCTTTCCCTTAGTGAAGTCCGAAATCAGCAACTCGAGTTTCCGCAGCTCTCGGCAAGTTGGCCCAAGGGAGTGATGAGATGGCCTGCGGTGCGTGTGGGCCAAGAGGCACGAGCATTGCAACTTATGAAAGGCGTCAGCTTCGAGCGTCTAACTCGCGTTCCGAATTCTCGGAACCTGTAGATATGGACCATGTGGTCCAACATTCCGAAAGACGGGAATTTGACTCGAGGCTGAAATGATTCGAAGCGAGCCACATCAGACCGGCGCATCCACCACCCAAGCGGGCTGCCCGCTTGGGTGACCCCGGTTAGCAGTCAACGCTTTGCGGTCGGTTTGAGTTCGAGTCCGAATCGCGCTGCTGATCCGAGCCAGACCATGAGCTTTAGCGGCGGGAAGATAAGATGGTCTCTTTCACAGAAGTTGGAGGATTTACGATGCAAAAGCAAATGGGACTAGTAATAGCAATCCTGGCGGTACTGATAGCGTTTGCGAATGACGGGTTTGCCCAGGCAACCGGCGGGTCCGTAATCGGACAAGCGCTAGATCAAAACGGGGCCGCAGTTCCCAACGTGACAGTCACCTTAAAAAATGAAGCCACGGGCCAAACTCTTACCACTCAAACTACGAGCAATGGTGCTTTCAGCTTTCCCAATACGCTTGGAGGTGAGTACACGGTTACTGCGACAGCCTCAGGCTTCCAGGAAACAACCGAGAAAGTAAAGGTGTTGCTCAATCAGGAGAGCACCGTGAATGTCGTACTCAAGCCAGCGGGCGTTAGCGGTGTTGTGGAGGTCACCTCAGGCGGCGAAACGCTTGTGCAAACCGAGACATCGCAACTTGGAAGAAATTTTGAGACGCGACAAGTTCAAGACCTGCCAATCTTCAATGACGTGCGCGCCCTGGCCCTGCTTTCCCCGAATGTCGTCGCCCAGGGCGCCGGCGTCGCGGGAGATGGTGGTTCCGTGGGTGGTACACGTCCACACGCTAATGCTTTTAACGTTGATGGTGTGGATAATAATTCTCCGGATCTCACCGGCAAGCAGGTAAACATCATTCAGGATTCCATTTCCGAAGTGGCGATCCTGACCAATAACTTCAATGCTGAATTTGGTACCGGTGCGGCAGGTCAGTTTAATACTGTCACCAAGAGCGGTACGAATAGCTTTCACGGTTCAGCTTTTGGATACCTGCAGAATCGGCATCTCAACGCCACTACGACCAGCGAGGAGTTTAATCTGCAATCGGGCGTAATTACGGAAAAGCCGGCGTTGACCGATCGGCGTTACGGCGGGACGCTAGGTGGGCCAATTTTCCAGAACAGGCTTTTCTTCTTTGGAGCCTATCAGCGAGAACCCATAAGCCAACAGGCGAGCGGAGTGTCTTACACTGCGCCCACCACCGGCGGTCTAACCCAGATCGCGTCACTGCCCGGAGCAAGTCCTTTTGTAGTTAACCTGCTACGAGACAACCTGGTTTTACCCATCGCCTCGACGGAAACGCAAACCGTGCTGGGCACATCCGGAATTCCCTTCGGTGTGGTTTCCCTTGTCACCCCCGGCGGTTCGCTTGAAACCCAGTATCAGATCAATATCGATCATCTGCTGGGCACCAGGAATCAGTTTCGTTACCGCTTCAGCTCTGACACGATCGGTAACGAGCAGCCAGGCAGTGGCAACCCCAAGTTCAACAACAAACAGAACGTTATCGCCCGGTTATTCTCCGCGGGTTGGATCAACACAATCAACAGCAGACTGGTCAATGAAGTGCGCCTGTCTTACAAGCGCTTCATCACCGACTTCCCGCTAAACGATCCGGCCTTCAACACGTTTCCAAACATCACCGTGGCGCCGCTCAATCTCGGGCTCGGTCCAAACGGGAACCTGCCCCAGGGCGGCCTGAACAACTCGTATCAGCTCTACGATTCTCTAAGCTATGTGCGTGGCAAGCACAACTTCAAATTTGGCGGCGAAGTCAGATGGTTGATCTTCACCAGCTACTTCCTTCCCCGTGGACGGGGCGACTACAACTACTCCACATTGGACGAGCTACTTACAGACTCCATCCCAACCGTGGTCGACCTTCGGGGAGTTGGGTCTGCGGCTTTCACGGGAAACCAGAAGAAGTATTACGCTTTCGCGCAGGATGATTGGAAGGTTACACCAAACCTGACCCTCAACCTCGGCCTGCGGTATGAGTATCTGGGCCTGCCGCGTGACGCGGCGCTCCAGGGGCTAAACTCGATCGCCAATGTTCCGGGAGTGATTGAATTCAACGTCCCTAAGACGGACAAAAACAATTTCTCTCCGCGCCTGGGATTCGCCTACTCTCCCGAGTTTACCAGCAGGTTGGGCCGGATCATTTCAGGTGAACGCGGAAAGAGTTCCATTAGGGCCGCCTTCGGTCTTAACTATTACGAAACGTACCAGAATTTGTATCAGCTAAACCTGCCTCCGCAGTTTCAGCAGGAGATCAGCGCCGCTGCGTTTGGGTTCACCCCGCCTTTCCTGCAAAATGGGGCGGTACCTCCGACTCCTTTCCCGCCCAACACACCAGCGGACGCGCGCTCCGCGACCGGGTCATTGATCAATAACGCAGTCGAGCCCTACATCATGTCCGCGACAATCTCCTACCAGCGTGAGTTGACTCGTGGCACCGTCCTGGAGTTGCGCTATCTACACACAGCCGGTCGCCACTTACCGGTGCAGGTTCGTCTCAACGGTGGTGTGGTGGACAACAGCCGATTAGTCATGCCGACTTTTCTAACTAACCCCACCGCGGACCAATTGGCGGGCCGGCCGACGCTGGGAAATCTGAATCTCCATGTAGATCCGGATGGAACACAACACCGGTTCCCCTCACGATTGGGAAGTCTCGGGTTCACAGGTTCCGTTACCTCATTCGAACCGGAGGGCAATTCAGTTTACGATGGTGCCTCGATCAGTCTCACCCGTCGGATGACCCGAGGCTTAGCACTGACGGCGGCCTACACGTTCAGCAAAGCCATCGACAACGCGACCAATGAGCTGTTCTCGAGCACCGTTAACCCGCGTCGCGCTCAGGACGGTTTTGATCTCAGTCAGGAACGATCGCTTTCGGCCATCGATGTGCCACATCGCTTTGCTGCGTCATTCAACTATGACGTTCCTTTCTTCAACCACAGCACAAATGGGTTGTTGAAAGGGGTGTTGGGCGGATGGCAAATCAACGGCGTCTTTCAAACCCAATCCGGGCAGCTGATGACGCCTCAATCACTCATTGATAGCAACCGTAATCGTGACGGGGCCGGAGATCGGACCATCGTCAATCTCAGCGGCATAGCTGGAACCGGCAGCGGGGTTTATGGAGTAAACGCTCTGGGCCAGCGAATCGTCGACAACAGTGGAGCGGATCTACTCGGTGATGCTTCCACAGTCGCCTACGTCGCAATCAACCCATCAGCGCAGTACATTCAGGCAGGATTCGGCGCTCGCGCCAACGCCGGCCGTAACACACTGCGCACTAATTCCTGGAATCGTACAGACATGGCGTTTGTGAAGAACATTCGTTTCGGTGGCGAGCGCTACAATGTTCAACTCGCGGCTGAGGTAGGCAACTTCTTCAACCAACGGATCAGGACGATTGGCGATTATGGTTCACCGTTCTTCGTGAATCAGAACGACTTTAACGGCACCAATCAATTCGGGATCGGCGCCGTGTCCTTTGCCTTCCCCGACGTAACCAGCCCGCTCTTCAATAACTACAGCGCGGGTAACTTTAGCGGCCGCACGATCCAACTGCGCGCCAAGTTTATCTTCTAAGGAAGATTTCTTTGACTGTCTGAAAGATGAGCTGGTTTCAATGGGGAGCAGCCACCGGCTGCTCCCCATTTTCTGTTATCAAATCCCGAAGAGATTTAAGTCAATAGCCGTGAGCGAGCGTTTGCACGATGCCCACGGAAGAATCGGAGAAGATGTTCCTGACCCTCCTAAGGAACTAGGCGCGTAAGTCTAATGATCAACAACGGCGTGATTGCGTCTTGTTCCTTCCAATTAATAACGCGAGCCGCCCGTGTCGGATGCTGAAAGGGTCAGACAGGGCTCGAGAGTGAGATCCCCTCCGGGTCTGACTTTTTTCCTTGGTAACCCGTGGGCGTCGTGCAACGCTCGCCCACGGTTCCGGTTATGACCAGTGGCATACGAAAAGTTGTAATCAGAGTTAACGTTAGGAAGTGCTTTAACCCTCAATATCCAATAACCGCAACTTCCCTTTCCACCTAATCCAAAATCCACAATGGTCGCGGTAAGGCCGGCAAGTTGAGCGGGCCTGAGGGCGTGACGAGCTGGCCTAAAGCGTTCGTGGAACAAAAGGCACAGTCGTTGCACTTATCCAGCGTGGCAACGCCATCGTTGCCGTCCTGCTCTCCGACTTTTCGGAAGCGAACGCTCAACC
>JBGTLM010000289.1:0-4930 GCA_041744135.1 Pyrinomonadaceae bacterium | reverse complement strand
ATTTTCAGACGTGGGCTGAAACCGAGTTGTACGGCTTGCATGGTGAGCGAGAACGCGCCGGTAATTACAGCTTGCGAGGCGATCACCGCGGCAGCCGTGGCCAGGACGACCATCGGGTAGAGCCCCCACGCCGGTACCAGGAAGTAGAAAGGATTTTCCGCCGCAGCAGGATTCTCAATAAGCAGGGCACCCTGGCCGAAATAGTTCAGAAGAAGTGCCGGCAGCACGACAGTGAACCAGGCAAGACGGATGGGTCGCATTCCAAAGTGGCCCATATCTGCGTAGAGCGCCTCGCCTCCGGTCACGACGAGAAAGACCGCGCCTAGAATCAGGAATCCGTGCCAGCCGTTGCGGAGAAAGAAATCCACTCCATGAAGAGGATTGATCGCCGCAAGCACTTCCGGGTAACGAGCGATCTGCATGATTCCGAGCGCGGCCAGCACCGCAAACCATACCAACGTCACCGGGCCAAACACCCTACCAATGCCTGCGGTTCCGCGACTCTGAACGAGGAACAATGCGACGATAATCGCAATCGTGATCGGTACAACGTAAGAGTTGAAGAGAGGCGTCGCGACGGTTAAACCCTCCATCGCACCAAGGATTGAGATCGCCGGCGTAATCATCCCATCGCCGTAAAGAAGAGCCGCGCCGAAAATGCCCATCGCGATCAGCAGTCGGCGTTCGCTTTTGCCGGAAGGCTTGATCGGGGTCGCCAGTGCAGTCAGCGAGAGGATGCCGCCTTCGCCATGATTGTCTGCGTGTAATACGAAGACGAGGTACTTGATCGAAATGACAATGACGAGTGACCAGAAGATCAGTGAAAGGACACCCAGGATGTTAGCCGGGGTGGGAACGATGGAGTGGGGTCCATGAAAGCATTCGCGCAGGGCGTAAAGCGGGCTGGTTCCGATGTCGCCGTAGACCACGCCGAGCGCAGCCAGCGACATAACAAAGAGATATCGACCGCGTGGGGTTACGCGCTCGACGTGCCCGCCGGTGGTCGTCCCATGGATGTCCGTGGGTGTTGTCTCTGCCATTCCTCTGCTTGACCCAACCTCGCTAGCGCACACGACAAAGGGCGCGAAAGCAAAAATGCTCCGCGCCCTTCGGAATCAATCGCGATGCTCTTGCCCTTCCATCGAGCCTACGAGGTTAGCTGTCGGGCTCGGACTGGAAGTGTCCTACGTGTCGCAGGCAGCGATCCCGCCCCTTCACGATGCGCCCCTATTCCGGTGTTGGTTCATTAGACCGGAAGTTCAGAGTTCAACCTTTAGGTTGTGGCTGGTGAGGCGGACAAGCTGAAGCTTGAACTCTGAACTGCCAGCGCCCTGTTCCACAGGCGCGGAACTTTGGTTCCCCCGCGCTACTCTTCTCGATGATTTCTGAAAACACCCGCGAGCAGCTTCGGCAGTCAAATTGTCAACCTAGAAATACTACGACCCGACGCATAAGGATGCCGTAAAGAGTTTATAAAGAAGTTATAAGGCCGGTGCGGACTGATGTCCTGAACCGCCAGGGACCCGGTTGGATATTTCCCGTCAGGTTAAGGCCGACTTCAACGAGTTTGCCCGCGCCTACCACAACGCGTGGCACGAATGACGAGAAGCGAGGCTCATTGGGCTTGGCGCTGATGTCCTGCTCAAAATAGACCGCGCCTTTGTCGAGCACGTCAGTGGACGGTACGTTGAAGATAGTTTGTTGCGAATAGGCTGATGCGGGTGCCAAGAGCAGCGATGCCAGCGCGATGGAAGTACTGGATAGTTTGAGGCGACGTTTACCCTGTCCGGGGCTGTCAGACTCTGGGGACGTAAATGCAAGACCTCGGGATTGCTCTTCCTCGGTCGATGAAGCGCGAGCACTCTTTCTTTCCAACAGATCAAGACAGTGTGCGCCGAATGCCAGTAGCGGAATGGTCAGAGCAAACGAAACGATACTTAGACCATTGAGATACGAGACGACCCGTCCAGAATGGATAAACCACGTGAGTGCTATTAACAGCGTTCCTAAGACGGGCGAGAGTACGGAGCCTACAAGTCCCGACACAGCTCCAATTGATTGCCACGCCCATGGGTTGATTTCTATTAGGCGGTGCATGTCCTCATAAAGATCCCACTCCAGATCCTCTTGCAGTTGGTCATACTGGTTCACTTTATCTCCTTGCTTCAGGCGCACAGCGACGAAGGGCGCGGCAAGCAAAAATGCTCCGCGCCCTTCCAAAATAATCGCATGCTTTGCCCTTCCATCAAGCCTACGAGGTTAGCTGTCGGGCTCGGACTGGAAGTGCCCTACGTGTCGCAAGCAGCTTTCGCTGGCCCTCTCCACGATCCGCCCCTGTTCCGGTACTGATCCATTTAGGGTCCGGAAGTTCAGATTCAACCTTTAGGTTGTGGCTTAGCGATGCGAACAAGCTAAAGCTTGAACTCTGAACTGCAGGTCCTGTTCCCATATGCGTGGAACATTGGTTCCCCCGTGCTGCCCTTCTCGGTGCTTTTTCAGCAAAACACCCGCGAGCAGCTTCGGCAGTTAGGTTGTCAACATAGAAATACTACGACCCGCCGCGTAAGGATGGCGTAAACGGTTTATAAAAAGTTCGTAAGAAATGAGCGAGGTGGGAGGCTGAAGATGACCATCCGCTGCTGCTTCCAAACCTGCGGTCTCTTTACGAGTCGGGATTGAAGCGGTATCCGATCCAGGGTTCCGTGAGGATGTAACGTGGAGTCGAAGGGTTGGGCTCGATCTTTTTCCGCAGTTGTCCGACGAACACGCGTAAATACTCTCCCTGTTCCGTGTAGTCGCCGCCCCAGACGGCACTCAGCAATGTTCGATGCGTGAGAACCTTTCCTGCATGACGGACGAGATGAAGCAGCAGGTCATACTCCTTGGGCGTCAGATGGACTTCCATCTCACGGACGAAAACCCTGCGCGCATCGGGGTCAATCCGAAAATCGCCGACTTCCAAGACCGCTGAGGTGGCTTCGTTTATGGGAGGCGTCGTAGCCCGCCGTAGTTGGGCACGTACGCGCGCCAGCAACTCGTCCATTCCGAATGGCTTTGTAACGTAGTCGTCAGCGCCCGCATCAAGTGCTTCGACCTTGGTTTTTTCTTCGCCGCGAACTGACAGGACGATAATCGGCAGCGGTGAGATCTCTCGCAAACGTCGACACATTTCCAGGCCATCCATGTTTGGCATGGCCAGATCGGTCACTACGAGGTCTGGATGCCAATCGCTGAAGGTCTCCAGTGCTGAAACCCCGTCCGCCGCGACACGCACCTCATACCCGTGAGTCTTGAGTCCCGTGCGCAAGACGCGCGCGATCTGCGACTCGTCATCCACGATCAGAATGCGCGGCGGCTGGCTCAACACAATCAGTTCATCTCCTGGCGTATGGCTCCCGCCACCACATTCGGTGATCGCTCGGGCGGAGGTTCCGGTTCGCCAATGGGAAGGGTGAACACGACGCGCGTTCCCACCCCTTCAACTTTCTCGTCGATCCAGATACGTCCGCCATGCGCTTCGACGATTCCTTTCGCGACCGCGAGTCCCATCCCGGTGCCCTTAGGCTGAATAGTGTCGCTCGTATCGCCGTCGCGTGTCGCGCGAAAGAACTTGTCAAATACGCGTTCACGAATATCGCGGGGGATGGTCTGACCCTGATCTTCGATGGCAATTTGGATCATCTCAGCGTCGGCCGGCTGAGCGCTAACTAGAATTTTCGTTCCGGCCGACGAATACTTCACCGCATTATCAATCAGGGTGAACAAGACCTCGGCCACTGCCCGCGCGTCTACCTGAACCGCAGGCAGTTCGTCCGCAATTTTAACTATTACTTTGTGATTACGCGTCAGCGGCTCAGCCCGCTTGAGCACCATGGCAAAGATCTCATCGACAACTCCCCACCTACGACGCAGGTGCAACTCGCCCGCTTCGATCCGCGCCAGTTCAATCAGCCCTTCGACGAATCGGTTGAGCCTGTCACATTCTTCGTCGATCACCTCCAGCATCTCGTTTCTCGCATCGGTGTCGAGAGTCACGGGGCCGCCCTGGACCGTCGTTGATTGCAGTTCTTCGAGCAGCGTGCTCACCGATGCCTTGATCGACGTGAGCGGCGTGCGAATGTCATGCGTGACGGCATCAAGCAGCGCGGATTTTAATTTCTCGCTCTGCTTGAGGGCTTCGGTGTGGCTTGCCCGTTCGAACGCATTGCGCAACTCTTCGTAGAGTCGCTCGATCTCCCGGCGACCGGCATTGGCCTCTTCGGCACGCCGTTTTGCGTGGGCCGAAAGCTGTCCCACGGTGATGGCGGTCACGAGAAAAGCAATCAGGGCGACCCAGTTATCCGGAGCGGCAATAGTCAGGGTGCCCAACGGCGGTAGAAAAAAGTGGTTGAAGCACAAAACGCCGAGCAGTGAGGCCACCACGGCTGGCCTGGCGCCGTACCTGGTGGCGACCAGGAGTACTACGAGCAACAGGGCGAGGGCTACGGTAGTGGCGTTGACGTGTGAGCTGAATAACTTCAGCACCGCAGTCGTAGCGGCAATGCCAGAGGCTGCGATCAAATAGCCTGTCCAGCTCTTTTCCAGCGGCATAGGCTTCATGCGCCTGATTGTATGCCAAAAGTGCGAGACGCGTTCGGCGGCGTCGAATACGCTGTAGGGGCGTGCCTCCGTGGACGCCCCACGTGGTGGTGGCAGACATATTGTGAAGCGCGGAACTCCCTGACCGCCAGAGTGGCGACTGCGGTGGGGCGCCCACGGAGGGACGCCCCTACAAATCGATTCGTGATTTTTAGATCTCCACCTGTGAGCCCAACTCGACCACGCGATCAGGCGGTAGACAAAAGTAGGCGGTCGCGCTCGTGGCATTGCGCGAGATGAGGGCGAAGATTTTTTCTCGCCAAATCGCCATTCCCGGCCGTTTGCTGGCCAT
>JBGTLM010000288.1:0-40326 GCA_041744135.1 Pyrinomonadaceae bacterium | reverse complement strand
CGTTTCGATGAGCGCGGGTGATGCCGACACCGTGAAAGCGGTTACGGCAGTGATCAGCAAACCGGCGAACATCCAACCGTACACCCGACTCAGAAAAGCGCCGACACGTTCGTCGCGCACGTCCGCAACCGGCGCCGAAGTAAATGAAGATTGGTTCCAGCTCATGATTCCCTCCCTGATTCAGTTAACACTCCTAAAATGACTGTCCTCATTATACCTTCTTCCCCAATATTCCGCGGCTGCAGAGGAGGCTCTAAAGAGGAGCTGTGTCCCAATTTGAGCGGTCAGGCACTTACCCCAGCGTTAGACACGATCCACGAACTCCCACGAAATGAACACTAACAAGACTTCGTGCCGGTTTGGTGTAATTTCGTGGATCGTTTGGGTCGGTCGAAATTACTCAAGCAGACCAAATCACCTGATGAAGTTTTGTAGTGCCACTCCACTACGGAACCGCGAGCGGTAGCGACCGGATCCTGGGCTCAACCCGCATCGTGTAATGGATCTTAGTACTATAAGAACAGGAGCAGTGTTGAGTGTATGTCCCGGTCGCTACCGCTCGCGGTTCCGTAGAGTGACATCGTGTCAGCCTGCTTTTTTCTCAGTCTCTTTGGTTTCTTTCTTCGGCAACTCGGGAGTGGTGAAATCTGAAAGCGGATCCTTCCAGAGATAGTGGTTAAACCATGCAGAGCGCCATGTTGGTGATGCTCGCTACGCCCTTTCAGGGCGCGGTTCGGGTTTGCGGGGTTTGATCCAGGGGTTCCGCGCAAAGCCGCCGGCCCTGGCTACCCTCTGCCGCGCCTCCGGTGTTAGTTGAGTTGACGCCGGTCGCCGTCCTCGGATCTATCGTCGAGTACCACGCAGCTGGTTGTGCAAGCTGACCCAGTACCAACAAAAGGCTTGACACTCCTTTCGCTCCCTGCCTATAGTAAGACTCGCTTCCGATGCGAGGCGTTGACAGTTTCAACAGAATCCGGCCCACGAGCGCTGGAAGTAAACCGAAAATCCAATGATCGATAGCACCTGCTCATTTTATTACTTCGCTTTTACGTACGGCTTCTTCTCCTACGGGAGGAGCGGTCCGGCGAATTGTGAGCATGAAGTGCTGAAGACCTGATCTGAGCACTAAAGCTTTTCAAACGAGCCAGCCGCGACTCCCAGATGGGAACCAGTCGCGGCTGGCTTTTTTTCGCGACACTGCAGAGGGACTTCGAAACCAAAAACGAATGCTAACTACCCCCAGGAAGGAATCACCATCATGAATATCGAATACTGGCGCGCAGAGATAGACGAGACCGACCGAGAGCTACTGAGGCTCCTGAATCGGCGCGCACGCCTGGCAATGAAAGTCGGTGCTTTGAAGAGGGAGGCCGGACTGCCCTGCTGCGATCCGGAACGCGAACGCGCAGTGCTCACGGATCTTCAGAAGGTTAATGCCGGGCCGCTCGACACAGTCGCCATAACCAAAGTCTTCCGGCGCATCATCCGGGAGTCCAGGGATATGGAAACGAAAATGCTGATGGGAGAAGAACAAAGAATAGCGGCTGGCAACGGGACAGGCAGTGCAACAGTTTCAGGTGACCCCCGGGCACAGGGAGTCGGGACACGCGAGGCTTCTTTGTGAGCAATTCGTCTCCACCGAGAGTAGCTTTTCAGGGTGAGCAAGGAGCGTTTAGCGAGGATGCTGCGCTCAAGTTGCTCGGACCGGAGATCCAGCTCGTGCCGCGCAACACCTTTGAGGCGCTTTTCAGAAGTGTTGATGAAGGGCTGGCGGACTACGTTCTGGTGCCGGTGGAAAACAGCCTCATTGGAGCGATCCAACCTGCGGTCGACCTGCTTAACAAAAGCTCGTTGGGAATCATCGGGGAGGTGGCTATACAGATTCGGCAGCTCCTAATCGGATGTTCGGGCGCTGTGTTCGAACAGATCTCAGCGGTTGAATCTCACCCAGCGGCCCTCGCACAATGTGGGCGATTCTTTGCCGCGCATACCCATATCAGAAGAATCGAAACGGAAGACACCGCCGGAAGCGTGGCTCGAATAGTCCAGGTCGGCGACCGCACCCGCGCCGCCATAGCCGGAAGGCGCGCTGCAGAAGTTTACGGAGGATCGATTCTCAGAGAAGACCTCGAAGACCGTCCGGAGAATTTCACGAGATTCCTCCTGCTGTCTGGGCAGGACAAATCGAATGGGCAACAGATCGAAAAGTCAAAGTTTGACACTAATCACGTTCCAGACCAGCAACCAAAGGATATTAATCATGATCGTTAACATGTCCACAATCGCTACTGAAGAAGAGGTCAACCACGTAATTGAGAGAATCAAAGAATGCGGCTATCAAGCACACGTCATCCAGGGCGCCGAAAGGACCGTGATTGGTGCCGTCGGCAGCAACGGCCGCAGAGCAGAAATTGAAGCGCTACGAGCAGCCCCCGGGGTACAGGAAGTGATCCAGATCACCCACCCCTTCAAGCTTGTAAGTCGACAGCTGCGACAGCGTTACACGATCGTTGACGTCGGCGGGGTAAAAATTGGAGGCGGCGACCTGGTCGTTATTGCTGGTCCCTGCTCCGTCGAATCAGGCGAGCAGTTGATGGACACGGCCAGGGCGGTGAAGGCTGCGGGCGGTAACCTGCTGCGCGGCGGCGCGTACAAACCCCGGACGTCCCCGTACGATTTCCAAGGCCTCGGAGTCGAAGCGTTACATCTCCTGCGAGATGCGAGTGCGGAGACTGGCCTCCCGATCGTGACTGAAGTAATGAGCGAAACGGATGTTGAGATCGTGGCGGAGTATGCTGACATGTTGCAGGTGGGGGCTCGCAACATGCAGAACTTCTCGCTCCTCAGAAAGCTCGCCACCGTTGGGAGACCAATTCTACTGAAGCGCGGGCCATCAGCAACAGTCAAAGAGTGGCTGTTGGCGGCGGAGTATCTGTTGGCGGGCGGAAATGCGAATGTTGTTCTTTGCGAGCGAGGAATCAAGACGTTCGAAACAGCTACCCGAAACACACTGGATTTGTCCGCCATCGCTTTGGTGAAGGAGTTGTCTCATCTGCCGGTGCTGGCAGATCCCTCGCATGGAACAGGTTTGCGGAGCCTGGTGCCACCGATGTCTAAAGCCGCGGCGGCCGCAGGCGCGGATGGATTGATCATCGAAGTGCATCCGTGTCCGGAACGCGCACTATCCGATGGACCGCAGTCTTTGGATCTTCCCGGATTCGCGGAGTTAATGAAGGGTCTGGGTAAAGAATCTCCGAGAGCGGTGAAGGCCGCCTAGCAGGTTGATGAAAAGTTGGTAAGCGGTATGGAGGCAGTGTGACAATCCGCGAAACCACGAAACGACTCGAACTAAAGCATTTCGTGAGGTTTTATGGAGATTCGTGGATCGTGTCTTGTTCGTCAGCAACCCTGCCAGTGTGCCTGATTCTGAAGTCCTTTGCTTTACAGTCCCCTCTAGCGCGGAATCGAGGTGCTGAGGTTACTTCACCGATTTAGCGTTCTCGGGTTTAGCGAAGAGTGAAGCGGCCAGCGGGCGATTGAATTCGATTGACTCGTAGTTGATGCGACTCGTTTGTTTGCTGTTGATGAAATGATCGACGACGAAGGCCGCAGTTACTCCGTTAGTGCCAATGGGCTTGGCGAGCCTATCCTCTTCAGTTATCTCTTCAGTCTCATCGGAGTCGGCTAGCTTGCGGTTGCGTTTGTAGATTACTTTCGCGGGCAGTCCATCTTTTGCCCCAAATTCGTATTCAATCCAGAATCCGTCCGGGTAAGTGAGCCGCACAGCCTCGTTGCGCTTTGCCAGCCCGGCCTCGCGGCGGCCAACATAACTAATAGTTGCACTCTCGCGACGCCACCAGCCGCGCAAAACATTATCGATGCTGGTGCGCATGCTTCGTTTGAAATCCTCGATCTGCGCCGGCTTCTGATCGTTCAAGCTTTTGGTAGCGCCGTCATAAACCCAGCCGGTGCTGCCCACGTTGGTTTGCACCACACGCACTCCGGCGGTGGTAAATTCCGTCCGTTCCTTGTCCGGATAAACTATGTAATCGAGAAACCTGGTCGGCAATTGTGAGATGCCATCCTGATAAGCCGTATAAAACCCGCGGCCGATCACGCTTTGCACGTTTAGGTACGCACTGCCGCCGACGGCCTCAATCGCCCGCTTGATGATCTCCTCCGCCTTCTCAGTCGAAGCAGGCGCCGGCCCCGGCTTGTTGTCCTGCGCCTGAGCAGCAACCGTTCCAGAATAACCCAGCGCTAATAGCATGAGAAAGTGGCATAATTTTTTTGAAGTCTTCATTGTTGAATCTACTGCGAACCTTCACTGTTGGACCGAATTTACCACAGAGCCCCATGACAGCGGAGGATGAACGCGGTTTGACGGAAACCATCGACCCCCTAAACTACGCTAACCTTCATTAAGGTGTGGAGAATTGCATCGATACTGATGGAGTCGACGATGTCACTCCCTTAAGGAGCCGCGAGCGGACCTGCGCACCCCGAGCGAGTATCCCGCTTGGGGTGGTGGTTGCGACCGCGACTTACGCTCAACATTGCATCCTGTTTTTATCAAAATCTAGACCAAAAAATGCGGATTGGATCTAGGAGCCGGTCGCTAGCGCTCGCGGTTCCGTAGTTGAGTGGCACTACAAGATTTAAACGAAGGGAAAGGGTCTCAATGAAGTGAATCATTGAAACCCTCTCAGCTCTCACACCGTTCAAACTTAGTTCAACTCAGGCTTGCTGGCAGCAGCCGGTTTGACAACCGTCTCGCCCTCTTCCACGTCGACCAGGAAATTCGAGGCCGTCTTCCACATGGCCGTTATCGGCAGCTTCACTTTTTCGTCAATGTGGCGCTTCAAGAAGCGGGCGCCATAAGCGGTGTTGTAACCCTTTTCGGTCAGCAGGTTAAGAGCAGCCTCGTTGACCTCGACCGACTTACCCTGGCGTTCCATCTGCCGCCCCAACTTGTCCATATAGAGCTTGGCAATCTGGCGCACCTCGTCCATCGTTAGCGGCGCGAAGACAATGATCTCATCAATACGATTGCGAAACTCCGGCGAGAAGCGTGCCTCAGCAGCCTTCATCACCTCTTTGTTTACTACGCGGAAATCTGAAGCTGTCTTCGTACCGAAACCCAGAGGTTTCTCGAACTTCTTGAAGCTGTCCGAACCCAGATTCGAGGTCATAATCACAATAGCGTCGGAGAGGTAAACCTTCTTACCGCGCCCATCCGTTAACCAGCCTTCGTCGAAGGCCTGCAGAAACAGGTTCATCAAGTACGGAGAAGCTTTCTCCACCTCATCCAACAGGAGCACCGTGTAAGGATTCTCGCGCAGTTGTTCGGTGAGAATGCCGCCCCGTTCGGAACCGACTATACCGCGAGGCATCCCGATCAGCTTTTCGATGCTGACCGTACCATCGCTGTATTCAGACATGTCGATGCGAACCATTTTCTCTTCATCGCCGAACATGAATTCAGCGACCGCCTTGGCGAGTTCGGTTTTTCCCACGCCGGTAGGACCGAGAAACAGCAATACGCCATCGGGTTTGTAGTGCGATTCCTTCAATGGCCCTTTGTTCAATCTCAGCCGCTGAGCCACAGCCTTGATGGCGGCTTTCTGGCCAATCACTCGATTACCGAGGAGGGCTTCCGTCATGGCAAAACGTTCGCCAGTGTCACGAAAGATCATATCGCGGGGAATACGCGACTCCTGAGAGATCACGTCGATAACGTGTTCAGGTTTAACGATCATCGTCTGCGGCTCGTTGATTTCGACTTTAACGGCAGCCGTATCGAGCCAGCCGATGGCCTTGTCTGGAAGATGGAGGTTGCGAATGTACTTGGGCGCCATCTCTAACGCGATGTTGATGGCGTCGTCTGAAATCTTGACGGAGTAGTTGCGTTCCAGACGCGGACGCAGCCCAAGCAGAATCTCGCGCGTTTCACTTATCGTGGGCTCGACCACTTTCACTAATCGGAAACGACGGGCCAGGGCCTCATCATCGGCAATATATTCTTTGTATTCCGAAATCGTCGTGGCACCAATGATGCGCATGTCGCCGCGCGCCAGCGCCGACTTAAACATGTTGGCCGCATCGGAGGAAGTGCCCAGCGCCGCGCCAGCGCCGATGATGGTGTGAGCTTCGTCAATGAAGAGGATTAGATTGGAGTGCTCTTTTGCTTCATCGATGATGCCCTTGATTCTTTCTTCGAACATGCCACGGAGCATCGTGCCAGCGACGAGGCCGCCCATCTGCAGTTGCACTACGTGCGCGCCACGCAAGCGGGCGGGCACTTTCTCCGGTTCCAATTCGATGGTGCGCGCGAGACCCTCGATTACCGCCGTCTTGCCGACGCCCGGCTCACCCACGAGCATGGGCGAATTGGCCCGCTCACGATGGCACAGGATTTCGACAATCTGCTGGATCTCTTTTTCACGACCGATGGTAGGAGGGATCTTGTCAGCCCGCGCCAGTCGATTTAGGGAAACGCCAAAGTGCTTGAGATAAGGCGGGAGTTCAAACTTCTTGCGAAACTGCTCTTCCTCCTGTTCACGTTTTTGCACTTGCGCGCGAACGTTCTGCGCGACGGCGTCGGTGTTGGCCCCCATGTTTTTGAGCACGTCCAGGAAGAGACTGTCGTAGTTTGTGAGTGCTTCAAAAATGTCTGTGGCTTCGATGGTCTTGCGACCCTGGGTTCGCGCTCGCTCCATGGCGCGTTTGAAGAGGTCTGTAGTATCCGGGGCAATGCGGAACCCCTTTCCGACGTGTTGTTGGCGCGTGATTTCCAGTCGCTGGTCAATAGCAATCTTGACCACGATCGGATCGAGAGATAGCTCGCGCATCGCAGAGTTGAACATATCCGGCTCTTCATGCACGAGAGCCTGCAAGATGTGCTCAACCGCCACGTAGTTCTGGTCCCGCAGGCGCGACTCGCTCATGGCGTACTCAAGTATGCGCTGGCCGCTTTCACCAAACTTGTCCTTATATGCCCCTAGATCTGCCATTTCTGTACTACCTCAAAAGCCTCGTTACGGTTATTCATGTCAGCAAGTTTTGACTTGGGCCCTCGAACCCAGCGATAAAGTCGCGGGTTAGATGTTCTGAGCATAGGCGCCGTTGCGTTTCGATGCAACAACTTTTACCTGGGAGAACTGCTTGCAAATCTTCTGCCAACAACGTCGTCAGGGCCCATTCTCGAACAAAAGAAGTTCTCAGTAGTCGTAGTCTTCGCCACCACCCGGCATCGGCGCTGCAGGTTTCTTAGGCGCTGGAGCATCGGTGACCGCCGCATCGGTCGTCAACAAAAGCCCGGCGATTGACGCAGCATTCTGCAAGGCAGTACGCACTACTTTGGTAGGATCAATGATTCCAGCCGTGACCAGATCCTCAAACTCTCCGCTGCCCGCATTGAAACCCCTGGTGCCTTTCAAAGTCTCGACTTTCCCGACGACCACGGCTCCGTCAACACCGGCGTTTTCCGCTATCCGCCGTAACGGTTCCTCGAGCGCACGTCTTACCAGCCTGATACCGGTTTGGACATCCGGGTCATCATCGGTCAACTTATCGAGCGCTTTGGCAGCCCGAAGCAGCGCTACTCCGCCACCCACTACAATACCTTCCTGGGCCGCGGCCCTGGTGGCGTTCAATGCGTCTTCAACCCGCATCTTAATCTCTTTCATTGCCGTTTCAGTTGGAGCTCCAACTTTGACTACTGCAATCCCACCGGCGAGTTTTGCCAAGCGCTCCTGCAATTTCTCGCGATCGTAATCCGACGTGCTCTCTTCGATTTGTCGTTTGATGGTTGCCACTCGACCCTGAATAGCCTTGGGATCCCCGCCACCCTCAACGATAGTGGTGTTCTCTTTGTCAACGATGACCCGCTTCGCTGACCCGAGATCGGATACTTCGACATTCTCGAGTTTTATTCCCAGGTCCTCTGTTACCACGCGGCCGCCGGTTAGGAGGGCCAGATCTTCGAGGATGGCCTTGCGCCGATCCCCGAACGCCGGGGCCTTAACAGCGCAGACTTTGATTGTGCCGCGCAGTTTATTGATTACGAGTGTTGCGAGGGCGTCGCCTTCGATGTCCTCGGCGATAATCAACAGTGGCCGTGCGCTCCGGGCCGCTTGTTCAAGCAGGGGCAGCAAATCCCGCATCGCCGAAATTTTCTTCTCGTGCAGCAGGATCAAAGAATCCTCGAGCACCGTCTCCATGCGATCCTGGTTAGTCACGAAGTAAGGCGACAAATAGCCGCGGTCGAACTGCATTCCCTCAACAATATCGAGTTCGGTCTGCAGTGTCTTTGACTCTTCTACGGTCACGACGCCATCCTTGCCCACCTGGTCCATGGCTTCAGAGATGAGCCTGCCAATCTCGCGATCGTTATTCGCCGACACAGTAGCTACGTTCGTAAGCTCTTCTTTGGTTTTCACTTTTTGCGACATGCGTTGGAGCTCCGCAACCACCTTTTCGGTCGCCAGCAAAATGCCGCGTTGCAGAGACATCGGGTTGGCTCCAGCGGTCACGTTCTTCACGCCTTCACGAAATATCGCCTGCGCCAGCACCGTTGCTGTAGTGGTTCCGTCGCCCGCGGTGTCGTTCGTTTTGACGGCAACTTCCTTGATCATTTGCGCGCCCACGTTCTCGTAACGGTCTTTGAGTTCAATTTCACGGGCGACCGTAACACCATCTTTCGTAATCACCGGTGAACCAAATTTCTTGCCCAGCACAACGTTGCGCCCTTTTGGTCCGAGTGTGACGCGCACCGCGTTAGCCAGCGTGTTTACTCCCTTGAGCATGGCATGACGGGCCTCTTCGTGGAACTTTATCTCTTTAGCAGCCACTCTTTCCTCCTTCAGTTTTTAGACTCTGTCAGAACCGCGAGCGGTAGCGACCGGGTTGTTACGCCCCCTGTTGACCGGGTCGCTACCGCTTCCCGTCCTGACAAGCACCACGTTTGAAAGTACTGGTTGATCGTTCGCTGACTCCTCATTCGCCGGCCGTTCTCATCATGTGGGAACTTCGTCCGACCTTTACGCGCGCAGGGCGCAGTAAACGGTCGCCAATTCGATAGCCACGAGTATATTCCGCCACGACTTTCCCTTCATCCCCAGCCTGCACCGGAACAGTTTCCACCGCGTCGTGTAACTCAGGATCGAATTCCTGCCCCACAGACTTGAGGGGTTCGACACCAGCAGCGGCAAGCGCACTTTCAAAACTCGCTGCGGTTCTGCGCACACCCTCGACAATCTGTTCTGGCGTGCTGCCCGACTCGGCAGCTTCGGTTGCTCGTTGAAGGTTATCCAGCACCGGGAGTAAACCAGCAATGAAATCCGTCTTTCCTCGCTCCGCGCGGTCATCGGCTGCCCGGTTCAAGCGTTGGCGAGTTTCATCCGTCTCTCGTTGGAGTTGAGAACGTAGCTGTTCAAAACGCGACTGCACTTCTTGCGTCAACTTCTCGGCGGCTTCCGTCCGCGCCTCAAGGTCGGCCACATAGCTGGGTTTTAGATCGGGGCTGTCGGCAGGTGCGATGGTCCCGGAGTTTGCGTCGTCCTCCAGGAAGCTGCGGCGGCGATCGGTTACCCGAATCTCGCTTTCCGCATTCTCATCCAGCTCGGAATTTCGAGCCCTTGGCTTATAAAAATCCATGGTGTTGTTGCTCTCCTCCCAATGGTTCCCTTCTTCGTGCTGGTTTCCCAGTCAAGATACTTTGATCTCAACCCGCTTCGCCGCTTCTTCCTTACGTTTCGGAAGGCGGACTTCCAGTACGCCGTCCTTGTACGCAGCGTGAATGCTTTTTTGATCGACTGAGCCCGGCACGCTGAAGGTGCGTAAATAACGGCCTGAGGGCCGTTCTGTTCGAGACGTTGAGGTCTCGGCAACGGCGCGCGTTCCCTTGATGGTTAATCGGTTATCGTCAATAGTAATCTCCAGAGCAGAACGGTCAGCACCAGGCAAATCTATCGCTATCAAATATTCCCCATCGCGGTCGTAAACGTCAGCCGCAGGATACCACTCCCCGGTTTCAGGATCGTCATTCGTCTCAGCATCGACCCGCCCGCGCCGCTCCGTCGCGTCTTCAAAGAGCCGATTCATCCGATCCTGCAAGAGCATCAAGTCCTGCAGGGGGTTCCATTGCTTCGACACGTCCGTTTCCCCCTTTACGCCACTGCCGTTGCCGTCTGGGTACTGAAAGTCATGTTGTTGCCGTCGACTGACACTCTCACTACCTGTCCCGGGAGGATCTCCCCGCGCAGAATCTTCACGGCCAGTGGATTCTGAATCAGAGTCTGAATAGCGCGCTTTAACGGCCGCGCACCATAAGCCGGATCATAACCTTCGCGCGCCAGGAGTCCTCGGGCTGGTCCGTCCAGAGAGATTGTGATGTTCCTGTCCTTGAGCATCTGGAGCAGCCGGTCGAGCTGAACATCTATTATCTGAGCAATCTCCTTTTGCGACAGCTGACGGAATACCACAATATCGTCAATACGATTTAGAAACTCTGGTTTGAAATTCAGCCGCAGCTCCTCGAGCACTGCTTCTCGCGCTTGCTTCTCATCACCTTCGGCCGCCTGGATCTCGCGCGACCCAAGATTCGAAGTCATGATCAATACGGTGTTTTTGAAATCCACCGTGCGCCCCTTGGAATCAGTCAGACGGCCATCATCGAGTATTTGCAATAGCACATTAAAAACATCCTGATGAGCCTTCTCTATCTCATCAAACAGAACAACTGAATAAGGCCGGCGGCGTACAGCCTCAGTCAGCTGCCCACCTTCTTCGTAGCCGACATAGCCGGGCGGCGCCCCAATCATTCGCGCCACCGCGTGCTTCTCCATATATTCAGACATGTCCAGGCGAATCATGGAGCGCTCGTCGTCGAAGAGAAACTCTGCCAGAGCGCGGGCAGTCTCAGTCTTGCCCACTCCGGTGGGACCAAGAAAAATAAATGAGCCGACAGGGCGATTCGGATCCTGGAGACCGGCTCGCGCCCGCCGCACAGCATTAGCGACTGCCGTGAGTGCCTCGTCCTGGCCAATCACCCGCCGGCGGAGACGCTCTTCCATGCTGACCAGCTTCTCCATCTCACCTTCGAGCATCTTGGAAACCGGTATTCTCGTCCACTTAGCCACGACTTCGGCGACGTCCTCCTCGTCGACTTCCTCCTTGAGCATGACACCATCGCTTTGAAAATTCGCGAGCTTCCGTTGCTCCGCTGCCAGCCTTTGGTCGAGCTCCGGAATTTTCCCGTACTGAAGCTCAGAAGCGCGCCCGAGGTCGCCAGCATTGCGGGCCTGATCGAGCTGAAGCCTTAATTGCTCCAGCTCAGCTTTAGCGGTACGCATATGTTCGATCGCCTCTTTTTCCGACTGCCACTTCGCTTTCATGCCGGAAGATGCTTCCCTGAGATCAGCAATACGCTGTTCGATCTCCTTCAGACGCGCTTTCGACTTTTGATCCTCTTCGCGCTGCAGAGCTTGCCGCTCGATTTCAAGCTGAATGGTCTCCCGTTCAAGTTGATCAATCTCCTGAGGAAGCGAATCGATCTCGATGCGCAGCCGTGAAGCCGCCTCATCAATCAAGTCAATTGCCTTGTCCGGAAGAAAGCGATCGGTGATGTACCGATTCGAAAGCGTCGCCGCGGCTACGATAGCGGAGTCTTTTATCCGCACGCCGTGGTGCACTTCGTAGCGTTCTTTCAGACCGCGCAAAATGGCAATCGTGTCTTCCACGGTAGGCTCGCCGACATAGATCTGCTGGAAGCGCCGCTCCAGAGCGGCGTCTTTCTCGATGTACTTCTTGTATTCGTTGAGAGTGGTGGCACCTACACAGCGTAGCTCCCCACGAGCCAGTGCCGGCTTTAGCATATTGGAGGCGTCGATTGCACCTTCGGCAGCGCCCGCTCCGACCAACGTATGCAGTTCATCAATGAACAGGATTATGTGACCCTGCGCATTCTCGATCTCCTTGAGGACTGCCTTCAAGCGATCTTCAAACTCACCCCGGTACTTGGCCCCGGCCAGCATCGAGCCGAGGTCAAGGCCTACCAGGCGCTTGTTACGAAGCGTTTCGGGAACATCGCCCGAGACGATTCTTTGGGCCAGGCCCTCAACAATCGCAGTCTTGCCTACGCCCGGCTCGCCAATTAGAACGGGATTGTTTTTAGTGCGCCGCGAAAGGACCTGGATGGTCCGCCGAATCTCGTCATCCCGGCCAATAACAGGATCGAGTTTCCCCTTGCGGGCCAGGTCAGTAAGATCGCGGGCATACTTGGAAAGTGCCTGGTAATTCTCTTCCGCGTTCTGCTCCGTAATTCGGGACCCGCCGCGGGTCTGCTCGATGACCTTCACTAGGTCATCACGCTTCACTCCGTGCTGGCGCAGGATCTTTCCCGACTCGCCCTCCTTCTCATCATTGATGGAAAGAAGGAGATGTTCGGTAGAAACAAACTCGTCCTTCATGTTCTCCGCCAGCTTTTGTGAGGCGGTGAACACTTGACTCAGTCGTGGACTGAAATATTGCTGTCCTCCCTGGACTTGAGGGAAGCGACCGTTTGCGGCCTGCAGATCGTTGAGCACAACCGGCACGTTAACGGCCAACTTTCCCAGTAGCGGGCGCACAATACCTTCAGGTTGCTCAAGCATCGCCGCTAGCAAATGCTCCGGCTCGACCTGCTGGTTCTGGTTGCGCTCAGCCAACTCGATGGCTGCCTGAATCGCTTCCTGGGCTCGTAATGTAAATTTATCCAAGCGCATGCCGAATCTAGGATAACTACTACTGTCGCAACGTTTGGGTTAAATGTTAGTTAAGGTCGTGCCACTCAAAGAGATAGAATCGGACAACTAGTAATCGACTTTCATTCACGACTGAGATCAGCGCCTTTTCTTACAGAACCGAGAGCGCGGTAGCGACCGCACTCAACCAGCTTAGCGATCAAGTGGCGTCGATTACTTAGACCTAAGCAACTCTTTGCCGTCCGATAACTGCGCGACATGCCTCTCAAATACTGCCGTGAATACTGCCTTGCTTGAATGCGGTCGCTACACTCTCGATTCTGTAGCAAACGTGGCTGCTACGCTTCTGATCTAACACGGTGTAGGCAGCTTAACGTCCGCCAGCCATCTCCTTTGACTTCTCCGCGGAGTTCGGTTTCTCAACTTTGGCCTCGATCGTCTTGCTACCGGTGAGCGTTCCTTCCCCACCAATCTCAATACGACGCGCCTTGGTTTCCTGTCGCTTAGGCAATGTCACACGCAACACACCATTGCGATATTCGGCAGTTGCCCCCTCTGTGGAAACGGTCTGCGGCAGGGTGAAGGAACGGGTGAATGAGCCGTAAGAGCGCTCCACTCGATGGTAGTTATCAGTTTCGTCCTTCTTCTCAAACTGACGCTCGCCGCGAAGAGTTATGACGTTATTTTCGACTGTGAGCTCGAAATCATCCCTGTTCATACCCGGCAGTTCCGCTTCGAGCACGATTTGATCTTTGTTCTCATAGATGTCGACGCTAGGATTCCAGGCGCCCCTGCCGATTCCTTCCTCCCCGAACCCTCGGGTTAGGTTAGTGGAGAAAAGGCGGTTCACCTCCTCCTGAAGACTGCGTAAGTCGCGGAATGGGTCATATCTAACGATACTCATCTGATTCTCCTCCTTCATTTTATTGAATACGTCCGCTCCCAAATCCCGATTCGATGGTCGACCTGCAATTTTAGGGATTCGCTTCCGCTGAGCGTGTTGTGATAATAAAGGTTGAGTCTTCTTGTGTCAAGTCTGGCCAACGTGCTCAGAAGGCTTTTGAAAACCTCGGATTTGTGCGAATGTGCCGGGTCTTGAGGAAAGTTGGGGTCAGAAATAGCGGATTATGACCGGGGCAAGTTACTTGAGCCCGAAAAACCGTTTTATGGCCGAGAGAATCCCGGCGGGCCCTTCATTGCCGGTATCAAGGGTATCGGCCCTGGCTGCGAGTGCTTGTCGTCTCTCCACAATAATGTAGCTTAACGATTCGACCAGACCCGGATTTGTTTCAAAGACGCCCTTCATCGCTTTGTGGCCAATCTCCAACACCTCAGTCTCCTCCATGGCAACTACGTTGGCCGTCCTGGGCTCGCCAGTCAAAAGCGCCATTTCTCCAAAGAAGTCGCCTTCATTGAGAGTGGCAACTGTCCGAAGTTTTCCCTTGTCATTGATCTGCACGCTCACCCGTCCGTTGTGGACGACGAACATCGACGAGCCTGGATCACCTGCGCGTATCACCGTTTCCCCAGGAGCAAATACGTGACTTACGGCAGCTTGAGCGAGCATGGACGTTTCCTCAACGGACAGCGGAGCAAAGATATCAACCGCTGAAAGCCGGTCGACGATTATCCCTCCTTCACCGTTTTGAACCCCAATCTTGGGTGATCTCTCGACATGCAGGGTCCTGGTTGGGTAAGCAAAGTTGAGCCCGGCGCGCCGGAATGCATACCAGATCCGCTGCCGAACGAGCGCGTCGGTGTCGTTGTACTTCGCGTAGTCTTCCAACCAGTACTTGAGCTCGTAGTCCACTCCGCTTTCGCCAAGATCTCTGATGCGCACGATTGGAGTAATCATTTGGGAAACGTTGTCCGCTTCGCGCACCGCCTCCCTCACCACGTGGATAGTCTTGGCCGGAGAGTCAGTGTAGAGGGTGTTAAAAAAGATCAAACGAGCGTTCAAGTTGTCCCGAGGGCAAACCTCGAGAGGCTCTTTGGCTGCAGTGCTGTTATTGATCTCTATTATGTGATTTTGAAACGTCCTGATCTTCACGGCCCGCCAGGTGATTTCCTCGACGATTCCGGTGTGCTGCTGACCGACTGTGATCACATCACCCACCTGAAATGGTCGATCCGCCTGTAGAGATATTCCCGCAAAGAAATTTCCCAACGTGTCTTGCAGGGCGAGTCCCAGAATTACGCCAAAGATTGCCGAGGTCGTGAAGAGCGCACCGAGGTTAACGTCCTCGAATAAGGAAGAGAAGATAAGTAGGAATAAGGCAGTAAATGCGACGATCGAGAAAATGTTCCGGACCAACGTGGGCGCTTCAAACCCTTTCCGTAATCGAAAGACCAGTCCGAAGATGAAATTATTGAGAACTCGTACAAAAAGGTAGGCCAGAATCCCAAGTAGAACGAGCAGCAAAACATCCACAACGGCATCTGCCCGGGAAGCGAGTCCGCCCATTCGATCCCGCAAGAATTCGCTCAGACGTTCTTCAAAACGCTTGACAAGAAAAAGGCCCAGCAAAGCCAAGGTTGCCGTGACTACAAAGAGTATGAGTTTGTTTTTGGAAGTAGACCGATTCACGTGATGCAAAGTTCGGCTAGCGAGAGTTGAAAACCGATAGCTTTATAACGGCTATTCTTTTATCACCGTTTGGGGCTTGTTGGCGAGGAGTAGTTCTTAGCATTCTTCCGGGCGGTCAAGAGCGGAAAAGTTGCGGGAAAAGAGTCACCAGCACCAACAGAAGGGATAGCGAAGTTACGATAACCGCGGTTAGCCAAGCCCCAATGTTGTAGGCAAGCCCATTAACATGCGTCCCCATTATTTCGCGATTATTGATCAAACGCAGGATCGCAAACAGGATGACCGGTAACAGCAAACCATTGATCACTTGGGTGACCAGCAGCACCTGGATTAGCCGCAGATTGGGAATCACCGCGATTGCGGCGCCGACCGCCACAAGAAAAGTGAAGATGCCGATGAAAGTGGGTGCCTCGCGAAAGCTACGCGACACCCCCTTCTCAAAGCCGAGCGCTTCGCTGACCGAGTAGGCGGTGGCCAACGGCAGAACGCCGGCCGCGAGCATAGAAGCCCCAAATAAGCCGATGCCGAACAACGCCTCTGCATAGTTTCCGGCCAGGGGTCTGAGCGCCCGCGCTGCGTCGGCAGCGCTGTTGATCTGGATACCATGCTTGTGAAGTGTGGCGGAAGTCGAGACCACAATGAAGAAGGCGATCAGAATCGCGAAGACCGTTCCGACCCAAACGTCGATTCTGGTGCGTCGATAATCGTCTGAAGTCACGCCCTTTTCGACCACTGAAGACTGAACATATACCTGCATGTAGGGCGAGATCGTGGTACCCACAATGGCCACCACGGTAAACAAGTACGCTCCCTCCAAACTGAATCTCGGCCTCACCAATTCACCTGCGACCGTTCGCCATTCTGGACCAGCCAAAAATGCCGACACCACATAACCCAGGAACACCAAAGTCATCAACAGAAATACTCGCTCAACGCGTTTGTACGAGCCCTTTACAATCAGCCACCAAATACTGATTGCCGCAATTGGTACGGAGATGAACCGCGGAATCCCAAACAGTTCCGTAGCGGCGGCGATCCCCACGAACTCGGAAACGGTAACCCCACCGTTGGCGATCAAGAGGGCGAGCATTACTAACGCAGTCCATCTAACGCCGAAGCGCTCTCGAATCAGATCGGCAAGACCTTTTCCCGTCACTGCGCCCATGCGCGCACACATCTCCTGAACTAAGCCCAGGCTGATTGTGATGGGAATGAGAATCCAAAGTAGGCGATAACCGTGTTCGGCTCCGACGGAGGCAAAAGTAGCGATGCCCCCGGCATCATTGCCGGCATTGGCAGTGATCATTCCCGGGCCCAGAACAGCCAGATATCCCAGTAACCTTTTGTGTCGCGCCGCCGCGCGCGCGCCGCGACTGCCGCGCCGTAACAAGCGCTGTCCCACGGCTCGCAATGCTTTGCCCTTTTCCGCCACTTGGATTCTCCATCGTTCATAGTTCTTCGAATGTGCAGATTGCTAACCGAATATTCTGGGTAGTCTCTGCCGCCAGTCTTTGGGCAAGAGTATTTCCATTGCGTCGTCAACGGTGATGATCCCGAGGATCTCTCCTGACTCATCCACCACGGGCAAGGCAAGAAGATTATATTCGGCTATCCGGTGAGCTATTTCGTTAGCCGGCTCATCCGGGTGCGCCTTCTGAAACTCGCTCCGCATCACTTCATCGAGCGGAACCGCCGGATCAGCGAGAATCAAACTCCTGAGGGCGATCACTCCGGAAAGTTGCCAGGAACCTTCACCCTCTACCACATAGAGGTAGTAGATCATGTTTGGCGTTTCCGCCATCTCACGCAAGCGGGCGAGTGCTTCACCGACAGTCAACTCACGGGGGAGGGTAACAAACTCCGTGGTCATCAGACCGCCCGCAGTATCGTCTTCGTAAGGCAGGAGTTCGGCGACCTCAGCCTGCTCTTCGTCCTCCATCAGACCGAGTAGCTCTTCGGCTTTATCTTCCGGTAAATCACCAAGTACGTCAGCCGCTTCGTCGGGCGACATCCATTCGAGAATATCGGCCGCGCGCTCCCCGTCCATGTCTCCCAGGATTTGAGCCTGCCGTTCCGCCGGCATCTCCTCGAGCGTTTCAGCGGCCGTCTCATCGTCGAGGGATTCAACCACTTCCGAACCATGGTGATAGGAGAGCGCTTCCGCCAGACGCGCGATCTCCACCGGATGCAAGCGCGCAAGCTTATCGCTGGAAGTCTTCAGCCTAACCGTAGCTTCATCGGTCGCGAGGTAGCCCACGTTAGACCAGTCGATGACCTCCACAGGCTTTCTAGTGCCCATCAAGCCGGCTGGCGCGAGCCGCCTCCAAAGTCCTCGCAAACTTACATCTGCTCCCGTGACTCGCCACTCGCCGGCCGCGTGAATGATTTGAACATCGTTGACTCTTACCACGCGCTTGCCATCGACATCGATCAATTGCTTATCGAGCACGTTGCGGGCGAGGAGAACCTCACCATCGCGGCGCACAAACGGACGCAGATCTAGAATGTCTGAATTGAGACGGACTCCGCGCTCGTTGAACTCTGTAATTCGCCAGCGAGAAACAAAAAAATCCCGGCGGCGATAGCGTGCCACCACACCTATCAAAGCGGGATGATCTTCCTCACCAAGCCGGACGATCACGTCTTTAACGATAGCCACACTGTCGCCTTCAAGGTCGCGTATAGGGCGACTCAATACTTGCGAGAGATACAGCATTTGTTCAGCCCGTGTCTGTGGGTGCCCAGAGGAGTGTTTCCATTGGGGATACGCCCGATCCGTGGTTCGGGAGTGTACCTGAGTAGGAGGGTGGATGCACATTCCATGCACACAGACCCACTGATAAACAGCGGATAAGAGCGGGGGCACGGCAAAGACTTAAGGAAGGAAATGGAGCAAGCCGGCGGTCACGTAACGCGATGCCTAAAACCAGACGAAACGGTAAGGCTGTAGAGATGTTGTGCGACGCCTGCGATCATTTCTATGCGGAGATCCTTCCCGATCGCTTGCTGATTTATTCTTTTCACTTCGGCAAGATCCATATGTCGGCATTTTTCGCGGCTGACATGGCGAGCGTCTATGAGGCCGCCCGTCGAGGTGCGTTTCTCAAGTTAGAGTGTGCGTGCGGACAATTGCCGTGCGCCGTGATTCAGTTAGGCCGGATGTTGATTCAGTCCAAGCACAAGCTGCCCGGATTCGGGTCCCAGGCACATAGTAATGCTTTAACGCTCGAAGACATTGGCGAGATTTACGAACTTATTGGTGGTATAATCGCCGACGATTCAAACGCGCCCAGCCTGACTGAGATACGACAGGCGAGTTAAATATGGGCGACGCTTTATTTATAGTTGAGACGCTTATGCGTCCCAAACTTTTGGCCAAGTGCCTTTCGTTTGGGGCGCATTGTCCTTTAGGGAGAGATAAGTTTTGAGAAGGTACATTCACGTTAGGAGTTTCTAAGTGACCAATCTTCTGAACTGCTTACAAAAGCTAGGCAAACAGGTCAACTCCATCGAGCGGGAGGAGCTTGAGGGACTGTTTGCTGAGCACTCCTCTAAAGGGCTATCTGAGTATGACGCTTCAATGGCAGCGCTAGGTGACTACCACAAAGGGCTGTTCGACGCTGTGAATGAAGTACGTATCCAGGCAGGACTGAAGGCTGAGGCTTACAAGCCTTATGAGCCGCCTCCGCCGCTGAAAGTAGTGGTTGAGGCTCAAGAGCCGCCACCAGTGGAGCTACCCGTAAAAGAGCCACCCGTAAAGGCCGTTTCTGAACCCGCCAAGAAAGCCTCAATATCTGTTAACGGTGCCGAGTTAGACCTTCCCGCTCCTGAGCCTCTTAAAACAGGGCAGGAAGGCTTCATCAACATTGGCAAGGCGAAATACGTTCCGGCCCAGACTCCCACCCTGAAGGAGGTAGAGCGGACCACACAATCCGCGCAACGAGGTCCAAGCGTAGTCTCACGTTTAAGCTCCGTCCCTGAGCGTTTTCAAACCGCTCTAACGTCACAGTTCACACCTCTACGGACATTGGAAGCAAAACTCTATGGAGATCGGAAGATTTCCGGCATTGATATGGCGCGGAAGTTTGAGCAAGTTGCTGGCGCACCGGGAAAGGCACAGGCTGATATTATTGAGTTCCGCCAGTCTGTTGTTGACCCGATTCGCCAACATGCCGATGATTTCAACTCATACCTATTCCTAAGGCGCGTTGCGGATCGCCTTGCCTCTGATCCGGACCGTAAGCGAGTAGCAAGTTGGACACCGGAGAGGGCTGAACAAGGACTGGCAGAGCTAAAGGCCAAGGTTGGCGACGAGGTAATGGCAAGGATCGAGGCGCAAGGCAAAGTCTATCAAACGGAGATGCGGAAGGCTCTCCGTCTACAGGTTGAGTCAGGCCGCATGTCGGAAGATCTTTATAAGAGCATCGTTGATTCGTCGGATTTCTATGCGCCGTTTAAGGTCTTGAAGTATATCGAGGAAGGTGACGGCATAGCAGGCAGCGGCAGGAACATTGCCACCACCCGAGACCTAACCAAGAAGATCACAGGTATTGATAGCGAAGATTTTCAGATAGGGAACATTCTTCAGAGTTCAGCGGAGCAGATTGTTAGATCAAGAATCCTGGCCGAGAAGAATCTTAAGATGCTCGAGTTGGACAAGCTGGCCGACCTTGACGTTACGGGAACTCTAATCAAACGAGTGGAGGCTGGCACTCGTGCCCAGCAGGGATACGAGCAGGTGCGGTTCTACAAGGACGGGGAACCTGCAATCCTTGAAGTGCAGAAGCCCGTTGCCCAAGCGGTCCAAGGATTAAACAAGGCTCAGACTTCGGCTCTTGCCAAGGTGATGATGATTGCCGCAAAGCCAATGAGACTAGGGGCGACATCGGCTAACGCGGGATTTCAAGTAGTCAATCTTGTGTTCGCCGATCTTCCGCGGTCTGCATTAATTTCTCGTTATGGTGTGCGCTCCCCGTTGGACGTAGTGCGATTCCCGTTAGACTGGACTTATGCTGCGTTTACCTCATTCAAGGGAAACTTTGGAAAGCCTAACGATCTGTATATGGAATGGCTCAAGAGTGGAGCGGCTAATTCCACTATCCAGAGAGAGCTAACACCTGAGTCTTTTAAGCCTTCTCTAGGACTAGGAAAAGGCCCAAGGCATCTTGCTAAATCCGTGATCGATACGATTCCGAAGTTTGCTAATGCTATTGAAGAGACGACGAAAATTCTCGGGCTAAAGCGTGGCCTTCGCATCGAGAACATTAAGAACCTTACGGGTGACGAGCAGAAGCGATCGATTGAAAGAATAGTTACTGAGATAAGAAACTATTCAGGCTCGCCCGACTTCTCACGCCGCGGCACAGAAACAAAAAACTTAAACCTTCTGGCAATGTTCCTCAATGCTCGCATACAAGGAACCGCGGCAGATATCAGCAGGCTTGCAGGGCGCACCGGGAAGAAAGACGCTGCGATTGGATGGGGGCGGCTGGGTATTGCGGTGGGGATTCCGACTACTGTGTTAGCACTGATTAATTCCCTACCTGAATACAAAGATGACTATGAAAAGGTTCCTGAATGGGAGCGCGCAAACTACTGGATGATTCCCCGCGAGTCATTCTTCATTAATGAGGATACCGATGAGCGAGTCCGGGATTACTGGCGCGTTCCTAAGCGTGAAATAGTCAAGATGTTCGCTAATACCATCGAGTCAGGCATTACCTTCGCGCAGAATAAAGAGCCAAAGGCCGTAGGGAAGTGGGCTGTTCAGATGATTGAGAATCTTTCGCCCGTGGGTATTGAAGGCAAGAATGTAACGGAGCGACTTGAGAGCGTGGTAGGTGGACTAAACCCGGCAATAAAAATCCCTGTTGAAGTCGCTACCGGCCGAGACACTTTCAGGCGACGGCAGATCGTTCCTGAATACATGAAGAAGGCTGAGCCGGCGGAGCAGTATCGCGGTTCTACTCCCAAGCAATATGTTGAGATCGGCAGGCGGCTTGGCGTATCTCCGCTGATGGCTGAGCACGTTGCGGAAGGTGCGACAGGCGGAGGTTTAGGCCAATTCTCGGTGCGACAGCCACAGCCGGGACGCTCACCTTTGGGTCAATATCCGATTGTGCGGCGGTTTGTTCGCTCAGGCTCGTTAGCGTCAGACGCAGGCATGGGCGAGCGAGTTGAACAGGCCGAAAGGGATGAGAGTACGCAGCAAGTCGTTCGGCGCCGTAAAGCCATGACCTTGCTATCAGGGTGGCGAGGCGTACCGGATGGCGAAGTACAAAGCCGCATAAGGGAGATTGCTAAATCTGACCCTAAACTTGCAGCGAAGGTTGCGGACATTCGGCACGAGCAGCAGCGAGGACTAACCTCCGTTGATCGTCAAATCGCTGCGCTGGGAATTGAGAGCGGCGAGCGAGAGAGGTTTATTCGGGGTGAATTGTCGAGAATGAAAACCCAAAATGAACGAAACGCTTTCATAGAAGACTTGAAACGTAAGGGTCTTCTTCCAGGCGGTCCGCGCACCCCTCGCATCCGTCTACCACGACAGCCGAGGACCAAGCCACTTACGTACTAAAGACGCCTGCAAATCCAAGTAACATAGAGCAGTTCTTGACCTCGTGGCGCCAAAGAAAGAACGAGAGAAGAAGAAAGCTGACAGGTGAAGGGGAAACCTATGCAATCTAATCCTGATGAACTTAAGCACCGACATGAGTACCTAATCAACCAACTAGGACGCGAAGCATATGAGAATTCGCCCCAATTCCGAGGCCGCAGGGTGGATCTGCTTGGCGGAAAGCTACGACTTGAATTGTCGGAAGTGAAAAACAAGATCAGCGCGGTTTCGATCGACACGACCAACGAGGAGGTAGTCACGCTCCTGCAGCGCGAAGGTGCCCTGGTAACAAGGATCGCAGGCGGTGAGGTTGAGCTTGAGCGCGTTGAGACTGAGATAGCCGGTCTAGAAAACGTGGAGAGAAGGCAGAGGGAATCCGCTTGGCGCGAGAGCAAAGCTAAAGAGGAACGGATTCGCGAAGCGAATGTGCGACTTGCGGAGATTGACGCCGTACTGTCTGGAGCTAAACCATTTCCCATACCACCTGACGTCTATCGTCAGGGTCCTATGGCTGACTTGAGAGCTCAGTCCCTTGTTGCAAGACGGCGCGCTGAATTAGAGATCGAGAGGGGCCAGTTGATGACGCGCATTGCTGCTGAGGGAGAACTAACAGCGATTGCCCCAATAATTGCTTAGGCGCGAAATATAAGGACTGTGAGAGGAAAGCCCCGAGATAAGGAGGTTAAGGCAGCCTCAAGGTGAGAACAATTACCCAATGATTACCCGTTTTGAGTGGACTCCGAAAAGAACCGCTGCGGCGCTGGCGTTGGCTCAAGGCCATACGCGCGAACACGTTGCGAGTGAGATAGGGGCCACGCGAAAGACGATTTACAACTGGCTACAGGAACCAGACTTCGCCGCTGAGGTTGACCGGCTTTCGTTAATGGTAGGAATAGCGGCTAAGGCTGAACGCTTGAGGATGGCGGCGCGGGTGGTAAGACAGAAAACGAAGGGAGGAGTACCGGAAACCGATAGGGATTTACTCGACTGGCTGAAGTTTGCTCAAAGTGAAACAGATGGAATCAAGCTCGGGCTCGCAAAACTCGCAGAGGGGCACGCGTGAGAGGAAAACCACGCGACAAAGACGTTAAGGCCCAAGCAATCGCGGCATTGATACTTGGAGACTCGCCTACAGAGGTTGCAAACCGCTACGGTCTACCGCGTGGAACTGTCCGAAACTGGCAACCTGAGGTTGAACAGTTAGCCAAAGATAGCCACAATTCAGGGGGTAGAATTATTGATCTCGTTGAGGGGTACATGGAAAGCGGCATCGAGTCGTTGACCGCCCAGGCACAGCAAGCAGGCGATCCCGAATGGCTAAGAAAACAGTCAGCAAAGGACTTGGCAAAGCTACATGATTCCATGTTTGAGCGCACCTTTCACCTTCTGAGCATCGTCACAAGTAACGAGCGCGAGGTATAGATTGTTGAAAGATTTTTGACGCTAAGGTGTAAAATCTACCCATTGAAAGAGGAGTAAAATTGAAACCATGCCAGTGTCGCTAAACAAAGAGCTTGCCGCTACGGTTCTCTTAGAAGCCGCATATACGACCGACGATATAGCCGCTCAGAAGTACAATGTTTCGGTCCGGTCGCTGAGACGGTGGAGGCGTCAATTCGCAGACGGTGATCCTGAGCTGGCAGCATGTGTCCGCACTAAAACGGAGGCGTTCAATGCGGCATGGGCTGAGAACCTGCCCGGTGCCCTGGCTAGAGGGCTGGCAGCGCTAGATAGTTGCTTCGGAGCAGTACAAGGCGACGCAGAGGCTCTTAAAAACCCAAACGTCATTCACGCGCTGGCAGGAGCTTTCCGAATCTGTGCTGAAATTCATTACACAGGGAAGGTGATAGATGCTCGACTTGCTGATGGGGATTCAACGAAGGATAGACTATTTGGATCGGGCGCTGCCGAAGGGTCAAAGTATCCGAATTAACCGAACTAATGAGGAACGCGCTGAGGCGGTACTTAAACTTCAGCGCCGCGCTGCATTAGGCGACGTGGCCGCACAGACCAAGTTTGAACGCGTTATGAAGTTGCTAGGACGCGCTCGTAGCGAAGCACTTAAACATGATTGACCTTCTAACCTCAATCGACCGGCGCATGAAGTATCTCGATTCCGCATTAGGGGGAACGCCCCAGGCTGCGACTGTGGTTTCTTTTACGCTTCCCGAGGAGCCGTGGGCAGAACAGTTTCGGGGGTTGGGTTCGTGTGTACCCGCCCAAGTAATGCCTAACCTCTCAAAGCTGTACGGGCCGGAGGCGGCGGTCCGGGGTGAGTCGCCTATTGTCACCATGCTTCGTAAGGCCGCGAGCGGAGAGACGCCACTACTTGACGCTGAGATAGAAATAGAGTTGATGCGATTTCCAGATTGCGGCATCGCGTTTATACAAGAGTTCCTACAAGAGTTCCTAGAAGAGCAGTTGAGTCCGTACCCTCTGGAAACCTCCCAACCTGACTGATGACTAATGATTTTGGAACTTTGGAATTGATGGGCGCAGCGCCGAACTAAGGAACGTGTCGAGAGTTGTTTGACTATTGGCCCGCCTCATGAGCTACGCCGAACACGCTCATCAAACCAATGGTGCACCATCGTTTTCGAGTCTCTCTGATTTCGTCCGACAAACTTCAAGTCCTAACTACAACCTAAACTAAAGGGCAACGGACCAAACAGTGAGAACTTGGAAACCTCGAAACGCAGACGAAGCAAACAGACGGGCAGGAGGGCGGAGGCGCTACCTTGCACAGCGGCGAGAGATTCAGGGCACAAGGCGGCGCGACGTACTGCGGGCGCTACAGGGCCAAGAATGGCTCAAAGCGGGCTGGCACAGCTACGGAGTAGGCAGAATGCTGGCGAAGGAGTTGGACGTTAGCGAGGCGACGATCTCTCGGGACTTGGCGCATTTAATGAATCTGCGGCTGAGGCTTGGAGAGAACGCCCCCAGCGCGTTCGATGTGATGCTCCGCGAGGAGAGGCGCACGGACATTGCCGAGCACAGCAAAGAGTTGCAACAATTTGAAACTAAGAAGAGCGAAAAGGTTAGAGACGCCGCAGAACCGAACGAAGGAAGTTGCACACTAATAGAGACAGGCGATCCAGATAGACCTTTCAGAGTGATACGGTTTAAGCGCGGCCTTACTCAGACTGAGAGAGCAGACGGACCATAACCGTGGAAACTTTTCACAGTTAGACGTGCGGAAAATCGCACCATGAAAAAAGAGACCTTCACCTTTGATTATTTGATAAATAAATCAATCCTCCAGCCTGTGACAATATAACAAAAGCTAACATTCCGAGCCGACCTCAAGAAAACCTTAGATTGGCGCTTGAAGGTTAGGCAGACCAAAGTCCCACGTGATAGTGTGGACAGCGAATCGAGCTTAGCTCACTCCCTTCCTCAGCTGTCTGGAATTTTCCAGACTACCTGAAACCCCCAGCCATCCAAAGACTCTAAAGGAACCCCCAAAATGAGAAAGATTCTGCTCTCTCTTGTCTGCCTAGCGCTTTTGAGTGCAGTCGCATTCGCGCAGGATAAGACGAAAGTTAAGGACTACACGAAAAAGGACGGAACACGCGTTGAGTCGCATGGGCGATCCAAAGCCAACGGAAAGAAAGAGGACAATTGGTCCACTAAGGGGAACACTAACCCAAATACAGGGAAGAAGGGTACAAAGAATCCGTACTAAGCTTTTTCCTCCAGGATGAGGTGGGAGCCGAAATGCTCCTTCCTTCCCCATCTCTGATTCCGAAAGGCCCCCACTGTGCGACGAATCCTTACTGCTTTAATCCTGGCGCTTACGCTATTCGGTGGCGTCTCGGCGCTTCCGGTCACCTCAACCTTTCTCGCCGTTGCTCAACGCGCCGGCGATCCAAGTGTAAAGGTTTGGGTAAACACAGACTCCGGCGTCTATCACTGCCCCGGCACTAGGTGGTACGGAAATACGAAGCAAGGTCAGTACATGACGCAAAGGCAGGCACAAGCGGCAGGCCACCGACCAGCATATGGGAGTGCTTGCGGTTAGTAGCTCTCCTTTACGTCGGCTGTTTGATCACGAGTCCTGAAAGGGGCCCTTCCTTCCATGCACTACACACAGAAGTACGGCACTTTATTAGCACTACTGAGTTTGCTTTGTCTCTCTCTTCCCGCATGTGCCTCGAGCGAGACCCAAGCGCCGCCAGCGGCCGAGTCTTCTAGCGCAGCCCCATCGCCGCGATCAGTCCAAGTCGCAGAGTCGAGCGCTGACGTAGCGCAGACAGATACCGGCTCGTCCGACGAGGAAGGCTCAAATCAGAGCTTGAACAAAGATGAAGACGAGTCGGATCAGGACTCGGATGATGAAGGCGTTTCAGAGGCGAACGCGGAATCAGGATACTTTCACGGTTATCGCTGTACCGTCGATTGCGGCGGTCACGAAGCCGGGTATAAGTGGGCGGAAGATCATGGCATTGACGATGTGGATGATTGTGGGGGTAATTCCCAATCATTTATTGAAGGCTGCCAAGCCTGGGCTGAGGAGAATCCTTAAGCCGGTGGAACGGACGCCACGCTTCTCTAATTTAGGGTAATAATATACTTGACTGACCGTATAACATTACTCCGTGACAGGCTGGGCGATTCTACTGTAAGGTTGTGGTGATGGTTGCTCCTGCCCGACTAGCCACCTCTCAACCCGAGGCACACCCCATGTATGATGCCCGAACTATAGCTAATGAGTTTATCAGATTGGCAAGCGAGTCTGGCCAGACGCTCACCAATATGCAGATTCAGAAGCTTGTCTACATTGCCCATGGGTATGGCCTAGCGATTTTAGACCGACCCCTTATTAAGCAACATGTAGAAGCGTGGCGATACGGGCCTGTGATTCCTGCGCTATATAACGCGTTGCGGGAATATGGGGCAGGGTTTGTACCACAACCAATCGAGGTGTTCCCAAAAGAGACTTTGACCGAAACTGATAAAGCTCTCATAGCCAATGTATTCAATGCCTATAGACGCTTCACTGGCCCGCAACTCTCGACAATGACGCATCAAGCAGACAGTCCGTGGAAACAGGTATATAACCCTCACGCGGAGTTTCATAGCGAGATCATCCGCAACGACTTGATTAAAGAGTATTACGCTACACTTCTAAATGAGCGAGCCGGAATCCAACCCGCCTAAAACCCGACAATCTCTCAATGAAGAATTAGCGCGAATCTTTGAGGGCATAACCGAGGTCGCACAGCAAGAGAGTCAGGCTCTTTCACCTGACTCTCTTGCTCTTTTAGGTGAAGAGGATTTATCAAAAGAGTCCATTAAGGCTCAGGTTGCTCAGCTACGTGAGGACGTAAAGCAAACCAAGCGAATCAACTTATTCAGACTTGGGATGCTTATGGCTCTCTTTGCTGTAATAATCCTGTGGATTGTTTCTGTAATGGCGATCACGACAATTTTGGGATTTCACTTGTGGGGATTCACTTTGTCTGATGCGGTAATGATGACCTACATTACAACCACGACCGCGAGTGTGTTTGGTCTGTTTCTAATTGCCGCGAAGTGGCTCTATCCAAGTAGAGATTAAGATTAGGTTCTACAATTTTACGGCGCCACTTTTCTCCTCTTGTGAGTTTTCTTCGCCCGTTCGTATTCAGCCTGCCGTCTATCTAATTCGCCTTTCGGAACGGCAATGATCTGTCGTGCGAGTTTTTCAAAGCGTTGGTATTCCTCTGGTGGTTTTGGGATTTTCTTTTTCATATATCCTCGTTTTCAAACGCTATCTTTCGCTCTCTAGGTTTAGCTTTCACGCCGGGAAGGTCGATTTGTTTTGCTTGAGGTAAGGGCAATTCCCACGTTTTCACGACCGCAATCATCTGCTGATTTGCGAACTTCGCAAGGCCCATGTCGTCTGAATAGATAACATTCGCTCCGTTAGATTTTGCGATAGCTACTATTTGACGATCAAAGACAATCTTTGCCCAAGTGCCTTCAGCATTACCACGCCTATTCTTAGGCTTCGACTTGCCCACTACCGTGAGATGCATAATCGCTAATTCAACAGCGGCCTTTTGGTCAAAGGCTGCAACAGTAAAATGGGGATTAGCGTCAATATCGTTGAGATAAGAAGGTCCATCCTTATCTGCCAAGATCAAGAATTCAGACAACACAGGCGTGGGAATTAGGATGGTTTCGTTATCCTCTTCCCAGTCTTGCATCAGAAGTTCTAAACGGTCTTCAAGTCGGTCAACAGGTTTCCCAGTTGTCGGGTCTTGAGGTGGTCTCGCCTTCGGGTGAAGTAAAAGCGATAAGAGAGTGTTATCTATTGCGATCATCCTTGTCTAATTTTCTTTAGCTCGCCTAAAGGATCATCGAGTTCTTTCCACTTCGCGGGAATGGCTCTTAGTTGTTCAACAGAATTCCGTAGCGTAACCGTAGAATCTAAACGTTGAAACGCCTTTGCTCGAAACGACACCATGTCCCATTCCCCATCGCGTCGCCGAACCCATCTTCCGGCGCCTTCTACTCTTACCATAGAAGTAAACAGATGGCGTGCAATATCTTTCGCTAAACTCCGCTTCGCGAGGCACCATCGAATTTGTCCTAATCGATCCTCCAGATGAACAGGAACCCAATCTTGCTCACCGCCTATCTTGATGGGTGTTCCCTCAAGCGTTCCTGGTTGGGTAAACGGACCATATTCCAATAGTTTATTTAACTCTCGCCCTGGGAAAATTATTAGATTCTGACGTTGAGGTCCAATTACCGCTCCCTTGGCATTGTCTTCTCGTAACCGCTCGTTAATAAGTCTGTTGGCCCGCATTGCGTCTTCCGGCCCATCGTTGGCTTTTACCGACCGAACCCGTTCACGAATCTTGACGTCAGCCTCACGCGCAACCAGAAGGCGGGGCACAGTACTTCCAACAGCTATGCGGGTCAGATGAACGCTTTCATAATGCCCAAGCAACACGGCTAAATCGTGCAAGTACGCGGTGAGTCGAATCAAGGGAATCGTATTTGGTTTGTAAGCGTCGATTTTGAACCGATACTCATTAAATTCGGATTGTCGCCTTCGTGTTGCCATTAGCTCGCCTCCTGTGATACACAGATAGCGATCCGCCGCTCGTGCATGTTGGTAGCATCGAACGAGTAGCAGTGCTGGCAAACAAACCAAAGATTTTGGGAAGGCCATGAAGAGGGGTTCATGGCCTTTCCTATTTTCTCATTCTCTTTCCTCGGCGCTGTCGGCGCTTACCCCCATCCTTAGCATGAGGGCTGGCCGATAAGTTGCTTGTACTCTAAACGCTTCCCTGCAATCAAGGAAACTAACACAAGGAATCTATTCGGCAACTTTCCGCTTTGCAGCTTCACCTCGGCGATCGTAAATTCACCTCATCTCCATGCAGCTCCTTTGCTAGGACTTTGGCCGTCTCGTGATCGTCGGACAAAACAGCCTCACACAATCGCTGGACATTCTTATTCCACTCGACCGCGATCTCAAGCGCTGCCTCCCAGCCTGTGTGTTCTACAAGTTCTGGGTTGCCGTTCTCGATGGAATAGCGTTTCTTAGTTCCTGCGCTCATCGTCGGATGCTTTCCGTTCAGGTGTTTGCGGCTACTCACCGCTTCTTACTCCTTGCTGATAGCTTTGGTTTCGATTTATCGGGCACGTACTCCATGAGGTCGCCGACGTCGCAGCCCAAAGTAGCGCAAAGCAGATTTATGACGTACAGGCTCGGCTCCTTTTTCTCATTCTTCCTGTACTTACCGATAACGGCAGCGTCAACGCCACTCTCCTGCGCCAGTCGATAATCAGACCAACCCTTAGCCTTTAGCAACTTATCTAAACGAAAAAGAATCACGGACGGGAGTATAAGCGCATCAGCAACTAATGTGCAATACACCTACCAAATGGTATATTGACTTAGTAGTTGCATTGACTATTATAAGCAGGCTTGTAACGGGCTAGCCTTCGCGACAACGAAAGCCAACCCTAACCCTCAACCTTCCATCGAAAGGATGAAGATATGAAAAAGAATAGCACGCGAAAACCTACCCGCGTTCCCGAAAAACTCAGCAAGGCCGACAAAGAAGCTCATGAAGATATAGGCCGAAGGCTCCATGCCTTTGCGGGCCAAGCCTACTCGGCTGCGCTGAGGTATTACGTCAAGCATTGGGACAATCCTGACGCGCTCGCCGCCTTCACTCGTGCGCTGGAAGGCAAAAAGGAGAGTGCCCGATGAAAACAGAAAAGATAAAAAGTGAAACGGTAGACATTGCGTTCCAAAAGTCCGGCGAACGGCGCACATCCAGTTCCCGCAGGGCGGAACGCGAACTTACGGCCCTGAAGTTGACAGAGCAAAACGCGGCCCCTGTGGCGTTGATAAGGCGAATCCTCTTGCTGTGGGCTGCATTAATGCTCGAAAACTCCCCTGGCTTCATGGGGCGCTTGTTTACTGCCGTGGGCGACGAATGGACGCAACACTCTCGGGGCGTTCTCTACGATTGGGATGAAAACCCGCAGGAACAAACCTGTCGCAGTTTTATCGGTCTGATCCATTGCCTGCAAACTCAAGCTCTGAAACCTGACAACGATATCACCTGGGTAACTAAGTACACGGACGAAGTTGAACCGCTGCGCGCACGCGCCGCTGCCATGCTGGGGCTATCTGAACCTTTGGGAACTTTTTCCGAAGTGTCCACTCTGCCCCCAAGCGCTGAACTTATTGCCCTTAAAGAGAAACTCACCAAGTTGGAAAGCCTACCTGAAAACGAGGCGATTGCCTTTCAGCTGGAATCAGAAATCTACCGCCTCGAGGGTGAAGCGGCCCGTGCTAACGAGTGGCCGGACGTGATCGGAGGTGCGAGATGAAACCACGCAACCAGGTCAAGACAGCAGCGCCCACGAAGCGCGAACTCGAAATCCAGCGGTTTCTTAAAAAGAAGAGATACCAAAGTAAACGCGAGGAGTCTGATAGGCGCTTTCCGTTTACCCCCGAGCCGCACGCAGAAGCGGGCGACTATTCCAAGGATGCCAAGCGAATCCGGAAGGCGCTCGAACTTGATGATGGGTGTTTCCTTCTGGACTCTGATCTCTTCGGACTGATCGACGTCATGTTGATTTGCGCGGGCCATCCAGTGTCGGATGGAATGCCAGCTGATACGAAATTCCTGTATGCGCTTCAACGGGTCCACGACTATTACAATGGCCGGATTATCCCAACGCTGGAAGAGTGGGGCCGAGTTAGTAAGGTCCTCACCGTTGCCCGTTACGTCACAGAAGTCCTTAACGTTATCGACGAAGAGCGGAAAGCAGGCTGGCCAATGAGAGAGCCTAGGAATCACCGCAGAATTGTCGGAGCGTGATGGTATCCGGCAGCGCCCAAGGGACGTTGCCGTGTCCTATCTCAAAGGAACATTTTGCTAACGTGAATGATGATTCACGAAAGGAATTTTATGAGCGCAGTTTTAGCCGCCCGGGATGTAGAGCTTACCCAAGCAGAACGAAATCCGGCATTGATATACCTCGCTTCCCTCAGCGCCACAGGCCGGCGCAGTATGGCGTCACGGCTCGCTCGCGTTGCGCGGATGCTGGGAACCAATCTCCGCGAGATGGATTGGGCAACTCTCAGGTTCGAGCATGTAACGGCGATTCGTTCTCGCCTACGCGAGGAAGGGCTTTCATCATCTTCGGTGAACTGCACGTTAGCAGCGTTGCGAGGCGTCGCACGGGCGGCTTGGAGTGTTGGCCTTATGACGGCAGAAGAGCGCGCCCGTGTTGAGAGCGTGGGCGCAGTGCGGGGTTTCCGGCTCGCTCCTGGCCGTGCGCTTAATCAGGGAGAAATAGCTGCGCTGCTGGATGCTTGTGCGGCTGATACCTCGGCCGCGGGACCTCGAGATGCAGCAGTCATCGCGCTACTGCTTGGCGGAGGCTTGAGACGCAGCGAGGCCGTAGCGTTGAGCCTGGCCGACTATTCCCCCGAAACTGGCCTGAAGGTGCGTGGGAAAGGCGACAAAGAGAGGCTTACCTATCTCGAGGGTGGGGCAGCCCTGGCGTTGAATGATTGGATAACCGTGCGAGGCGACTGGCCGGGTCCCCTGCTTTGCCCGGTACGCAAGGGCGGTATGGTTGAGCGACGAGCAATGACCGATCAGGCGATCTACGGTGCGCTCGTAAAACGAGCCACGCTCGGGCGCATTGCAAGGCTTAGCCCGCATGATTTAAGACGAACATTTGCTTCGGAGCTAATTGATGCAAGCGGCGACTTGTCGGCGGTGCAACAGCTTTTGGGGCATAGCAATATCGCCACTACGACTCGCTACGATCGGCGTCCTGAGCAGTCAAAACGCAGGGTGGCCGGTATGCTTCATCTTCCTTACAGAGGCAGGGCTAAGCTAGAGGCTAAGTAAACCAGTGGTCGCTCTATCCTATCCATGACACTTTGTCTTATTGCCGAAAATCAGCGAACATTGGTAGACTCCGCCGTCATGCGGTTCTGCATTGTTTCTTACTTGGATACAGAAGGCCTAAGACACTCAGTGGAGATTCAAGCTGACAGTTTATATGAGGCCGTTGTAATTGCCGTGAGAACGTTCAGGGAGCACGACTGCGAGCCCGGCGAGGTAAGCAAACTCGAAGTTGAGATTCGGAGTTCAGTGACGCACGAGATTACTCTTAAGAAGGTGCGTCAATGGCTTAACGGAGGCGCTAGGAGTCCAAAAGAGGCTGTAACGAAGGAGCGACTTCGAGAGATGCTCTGAGGTTGATAAGCTTGCTCTGAATGTGCAGAATTAAGCCGCATGACTGACGAAGACGCAATCCTGAGCTCTACGATGGTTTACTCCGAAGAAGAACTCTGGGCTCAGTTCAAAGAAAGCTGTGAGGCGGAGGCCGAGGAGCCTGACCAACACACCGAAGGAATCAAGCGGGCTACCGAAGATCTCTTTCAGATGTCCGAGCGCAAAAAAAACTCCCCAGAGGTACATGAAGGAATGACTGCCCTGCCGTCGAGTGCATGGCGTTCTAACTCCTCAGTCACTAGCGGAAGACCGCTCACTCCAGAGACCGAAGACTGACGATATGATTATGTAGAATTCATTTTCGGCTCGTCTCACCTCCTGTTGGTGCTACGTAACACCCGCACGAGGGACAGGTTGCAAATCCTGAGCGACCGGGCGGGCCGATTCACAAATCAGGATAAGGCTTTACAGGAGAAGCCAATGGTCACGACTCAGCCGAAGCGATCACTCTTACCAGACACAGCGTCACCCCTTGCCGAACTAAAAGAACTAGCAAATAAGGCAGACCTTAACTCTCCGACTGTTGATAGCCTCACGAGGCATGAGCACTACCTTTGGGCAAGAAATGTCCTGCAAACCTATTCAGCGGACGAAGAGGTAAGGATTCAATTTGAGATCACGGAACTACCAAATCGAGATCGGCAGAACTTAGAACTTCGGGCAACACGCAGAACACTCGCCAGTCGGTTTCATCTTTCAACAGAAGAGGCAGAGAAGCTAGTAACAGAGCGTAGAAAACTACGGTTTCACGAGCGGGCACAGCTCTTTAAGGTTCTTCACAGCCACTCTGGAATTGCATGGCTCGACCTCGGGGAAATCCTTTTCGCCCGAATTAAGATAGATGACAATTCTCCTGAAAGAGAAGACAACCCTCACGCATATGTTTCCTTTCCTGATGAACGCAATCGCTCTCAGCGAATTGTTGAGACCATCGACATTCTTGGCTCAGTTCGGAATAACCCCGCTTGCGTCGGACATCCTGTCATAGCTTTTGCAATTCACCATTGGCAGCGAGTTATTCAGTCTGGAAAGCTATTTAAGCGGGATGACAATCTGTGCGGCAAATTAGATGTAGAAATAGCCAAGAGGAATCTAGAGGCGATGGGGAACGCTCTCACAAAAGGGTCAACGACGAACACTTATAGTAAAGAACTTGCCTTTTTCTTAAGCGTGCAACGTCTCAACCTAGAAGCATCTCCGCTCAAAGCCGCATGGGAGAGATTGTCCCTGCCGCACGTTGGAAAGCTGATCGACAAGGCTGCCTGTGTGTCTGCTGTTGGGTCTCACCTTCGTGATCGGGAACAAACCGAACAGAAACAAGCCGAACAAAATCCGTATCCCGTAGACGAGGCAGAGCGTAATCAAACTAAATGGATGGACTGTTCGGGCGTATCAATTAAAGAAGTGATCGAGTTTCTAAAATCCGACGACGGTCAACAATTTGTCGGTTGTGATGAAAACGGCGAATCACTGCGCGAGCGATGGGTATTCTTTCAAAATACCTTTCTCGCGTGGTGCTCAACGGATCTGAAGCACGGCTCAGTACAGCAATACATGGCGATAGGTAAGAAAGAGAGCGAGAGTATTGATCCTAACGAGATATATCAACCTTCTCTTCTACTACCAACAACCGATGTTATCGGCACCCTGTTCTACGTTCTCACCACGCCGCTACTTCGGGCCTGCGTGCCCGCAATAGCACGCTAAAATTCTTCACCAAGTGATATAGAGTTTACTGCAATTCCATTACTGCCCTACCTACGGAAATTCTCTCTTTTTTATAGCTCTTGCCCTCGATACGAGAACACCTCGCTTTAGATAACCTCCCGCTGAAGGCCGATGGTCACCGGCGAAACGTAAATTTTGATTTTCTCGCGTTGCGCGGTTGCGCGTGAGATAACCGCAAGCAGTCGTTTCGGAGTGACCACCGGAACGGCTGTTTGTTTTTGTAAACTGCGAAAGCCCCCGACCGGCCAAGGTCAAGGGCTTTCATTCTTGAAATCGTCCTGCCACAGACGACGGAGGTCGCAATGTCACCAAAAGTAACACACCTGTTCCCTAGCCCGCAAGGGCCCCCACTCGGCAATTTACTTACGCGAGCCTTTCGCCTTGCCGAAGACCTGGAACCAAAACACGCCAGAATCATCGCCCAAAACTTGGGGGGCGATCCAAATTTCATCCTGGAAAGCGGCTACCGAATTACGTCATCAGGTTTTCTGACGCTTCTCCACCGACATAATGTCGAGATTCCAAGTTTCGTACGGTCCTGCAAAACAATTCTACTGCCCTGCCGTGATGAACACGACGAAATTGTGGGTCTGCATGATGAATTGGGGCGCTGGATTTTCGGGCCCGCTGCGCATGTTAGCCATCCCAAGAGAGCTACATCGGCGCCGATCCGGATATGTCTAACGATAAGTGAGGCCGACTCACTCGCCTTAGCTCAGAATGTATGCACGATCGCGTCGCACGGCTTACCAATCAGTCACCTCCTGCAAGAACTTAACGGGGAGTTCATGGGGGTGGCAGCATGAAACACCGTTCACCCGATCGACCGCTCCGACCAGTTAGGCGCAGTTACTTTCCAAAGAACCGATCGCGCAGAAGGCATGGGTTAGGGAGGGCCGCTTCGTGATTGAGCCTTACCACACGCCTATCGCCAGTCTCAATTGTGACCGATGCGGTGAAGTGCGCTCACGCCGCAAGGGTCTCACTGCTGAGATTAACGGCCGAAGTCTTTTTCTCTGCGACTCCTGTTGCCGCGAGACGCAGAGCGGTCCGTGGAGCGACTACTACGGCTGGAATGATTTCTGGTCCTTGTACGTGCAGCTTAGAGGAGGCGCCGCGTGACAACTGCTCGCGAGATCCTCGGCCAACTCAAAGGAGTCAAGCGCCAGGGTAAGGAATGGCAGTCCCTGTGCCCTGCGCACGAAGACAGGAAACCAAGCCTAAGCATAACCGAGGGCGACGGTGGCAAGGCGTTAACACATTGCCATGCGGGATGCACTCCTGAAGAAGTCTGGTCCGCACTGCGCCTTGAAACAAACGGAAGTGGCCGGCGAGAGATTGCGGCATACGATTATCGAGATGAAACCGGCAAGGTGCTCTATCAGTCTGTACGGTTTGAGCCAAAAGACTTTCGCCAGCGCCGACCTGATGGCCAGGGTGGATGGGATTGGAAGCTGAATGGTACACGTCGAGTGCTTTATCGCCTGCCCGAATTGCTCGCGGCTAATCACTCACGAACCTTTTTGGTTGTCGAGGGCGAGAAGGATTGTGATCGGCTTGCTGAAATTGGTCTAGTGGCAACGACTAATGCAGGCGGCGCAGGCAAGTGGCGCAATGAATACAGCGAAGTTCTGCGCGGTCGCAAGGTTGTGATTCTGCCAGACAATGATGAGCCCGGCCGGAAGCATGCTGCGCAAGTAGCAGCGTCGCTCCTGGGCGTGGCGTCCAGCGTTAAGGTAGTTGACCTGCCGGGCTTGCCGGAGAAGGGCGACGTAAGCGACTGGCTGGCTCTGGGAAACGGGATTAAGGAACTGCGCGAACTGGTAGAAGCAACAAACCCTTTTGTTCTGGGTGAGGCTGCTAGCGCACGACGCATCTTGACGAGCTACGCGGATTTCATGTCTCAACTGACAAACGACGGGGAATTAATCGCGTTTGAATGTTACCCGGGCGAAGTGGCGTTAATCCAGAGCGTGACGAATAAAGGCAAGTCCACGTTGATCCGCAACACCAGCTTTTGTCTTACGGCGGGCCGTGAGTTTTTGCCGCTTGTCGGAGGGCAGATTCCCAGACGAGTCCTACTCGTAAATTTCGAGGGCGCTTGCGGCAGGTTTCAATCGGATCTGCGAGTTATGGAAAGAATTTTCAGCGAGTCCGAAATGGAGCTTATCAGAGAAAACTTTTTCCCTAGCCATGCGCCCGAATTTGACGATGAGCCCTTATCACTCTCGCGTCACATGCAGATCTTTGAGGCAGAGGCTAGGGCCTTGAGACCTGACGTTTTGATCATAGATACGGCGAGCGCTGCGTTCAGCATCCGAAACGAATCTGATAACTCCGAAGTAGCGGAACTGATGAAAAAGCTGATCCGCTTGGCACGGCAACTTAGTTGCGTGGTCGCCGTGGTGCATCACATCGGCAAAGCAAAAGCAGAGGATGGGCAAACACACGAGGCAGCGCACCGTGGCCGGGGCGCTTCAGCTTGGGCGGACTTCGCGTCAGCTATCTTCAATCTCGAGTACGACCAGATCAGCGATTTGGTTACTCTAACTTGCGCCAAGCGTAAAAGCGGAACAGGCGAAAATTACGAAAGCGTCCTACGGCTTGATCGTGAGACACGATGGTTTTCGGCGACTAACGAAACTGCTCCCCGGCCAATATCAAACCGCGAACAAGTTTTGAACGTACTGAGCGAGACTCCCTTGACTACGGCGGGTGTTGAGCAGTTGCTTGCCGGAAAAATGAGTGAGCGCACCGTCCGCGCTTGCCTAAAGGATTTAGTCACGGACGGACTCGCAACGCAGCCAAAACGGGGGGTTTGGAGAGCGACCGACCAGTATCTTGCCAGTTTAGGCAAGTTAGGCAACGCGTATAGGGAGTTGCCTAATTGCCTAACTGAGAGGGGTGAGGACTCTACCAAGACTTCCGTTAGGCAAATAGGCAGTTCCCTATGTGAGTTGCCTAACTTGCCTAACGGCTTGCCCGCCGGCTTGGCCAACGAATATCAAGAGCCGACAAAGGCAGAGTGGACGGAGGCGGCAAAGGACCCAGCGAAGTGGGATCGGCTGGTGACGTTGGCGGATGCGGAATTGAAGCTAGCAGGACGGGTTTACTAGCTGCCCGAGAGCGGCTTGCTGTGGAACAACTTGGGAGAAAGGCGTTCCAGTAAGAGGTTAGCGATGGGCTTTGAGGAACAATTCGCGGAGATAGTTCGGGGCGTCGTGCGCGAAGAATTAGCGGCACAGTCCAGCGTGCAGGACCTGGAACTTCTGACTGCTGATGAGGTGGCGAAGCTGCTCAAGTATCCAGACAGACACAGCGTTTACAAACTGAAGCGAGAGGGCAAGCTGAAACCTGTAAACCTGGGCGATAAAACCCTCCGCTTCAGTCCGGCGGAAGTGAGGCGATTCATTCAAGAGCGGGCAAGATGAAAGATAAATCGCTTGAAAGTTTGCCAGTCAAAGGCGCAAGCCATAAAGTCACGCGCCGGAGGTGAGGTTATGGCAAAACAAACCGGAATTAAGAAGCTCGGAAATGGCCGTTATCAGGCCCGTTACTTTGCGGGTTTTGATAGCAAAGGAAAACGCCGCTATCCAGCACGAACCTTTGATCTTCAGTCGGACGCTATCAAATGGCGCACGGCACGTGTTAACGAGAAAAGCACAGGACGACATTTTGAGATCCACGGCCTAACGGTTTCGCAGTATCTCGATCAGTGGCTCAGTTTCAAACAACAAAGTCTCCGAGGAAACAGTCTGCATATGTATCGACGGAATTTAGAGCTATACGTCAAACCTGAGATCGGGTCTATTAAATTGGAACGACTAAGACCTATGCACATTCAGGACATGCAGTCACGTTTATTAGCTCGCGTCTCTCCCACAACCGCCCGCTCTGCCCGGGTGCTTCTAAATGGAGCGCTCCGCAAAGCAGTTCGGCTTGGGCTTCTTGCTGTCAATCCGGTTGAGGGAACGGATGCCCCAAAGAAAACAAAACCTGTCATGTATGCCCTGTCACCAGAGGAGGCTCTTTGCTTCCTGGATGCCTGCGAGTCGTCTAAGTTGAAGCTCTATTACTCACTCGCCCTAAGCACGGGAGTAAGGCCAGAGGAAGGCGCCGCCTTACAGTGGGCCAGTTTAGAACTAGGTGAGCGGGGGGTGTGCCACATCAGCAAAGTGATTCACTGGATATATGGCGGCGGCTGGCAATGGCACGAGCCGAAATCGAAAAACAGTACCCGCTCAATTGTTTTTCCCGGTGCCTTGGCGGCGGATCTCATGGAGCATCGCAAGCGGCAGCTTGAGCAAAAACTAAAAGCAGGGCAGTACTGGCAGAATAACGATCTGGTTTTCAGCACGCCGCTTGGCGCCCCGATCCCGCTCAGAACTCTGGAGTTTGAGTTCAAGGCGATTTTGGCGCGCGCTGGCCTTCCGGGAACTGTAAGACTCTACGATCTGAGACATTCGTTCGTGACCTTCTCGCTGCTCGCCGGCGTGGACGCGAAAACCGTTTCCGCGGAAGCGGGACACGCCAGCGTGGGGTTCACCCTGGACCACTATGGCCACGTCTTGAAAGAGATGCACGAGGCCGCGAGCGACAAACGAGAGCAGTTATTTAAAAACCGGGCCGCGAGCAGGTAGGATCATGCGCGAGTTATGCACACTGCAAAAGAGAAAAGGGATTAGTTTGCTAGGAAATCTGCGAGTGCGGATAGATACAGCATCTATTGATTCATCGAGAGGGTCGAACTTAAGTTCAAGAAATCATAGCATGAGGCAGGGAAGGAAAATGGAAATGGTGAATTCGGAAAATGGGTGACAGGTAAGAAATGACTCTTCCCAATTACCCCTTTTACCCTTTCCGCTGTTATCAACGATTAGTCAAAAGACTACTCAGCCTCCGATCTGTTTCTCCCGCGCTCCGCCCGCAGGTGCATTGCCGGGTAACAAAGAGCCAGACCGAGGACAAAAATAATCGCTCCCAGGATAGCCGGAGCCAGATGAAACAGGTTCGTGTAGCCCACTACTGGATGAACCCCTATAGCTGCAGCAAAACCCACCAAGCCCGAGAAACAAAGCACTTCCCAGAGACTCCGCGAAGCGCGCGCGCACCAGACACAGAAGAAGACCGTAATCCCGGTAGTGCAGATGGCGCCGCCAAAGCCGGCGCGGTCGTGAGCAATCAAAGGCACGAGGCGACCGCTCACCGCCTGGAGCTCTGCCGGCTGCAAACCCATGAATTCGAGATCCTGTGGCACAAACACGCGGGTCATGCCGACAGTCATCACCGTCAGCCCGCCGAGAATCATCCCTACGGCTGTGGCCAGCAGAAGGGCTCGTCCAATTCCATAGCTTGATCTCCAGGAGACGTTGATCCCCGGACGGACGAGAAAGCGCAGACCCCGCGGTGGTAGGAGCAGCGATCGTGAGCGAGCCAACCCAAAGATGAAGAGGGGCAGGAGGACGAGGGTACCGACGCCGTGCCAGGTGTCGAGATACCCGTACCCCAGGTAGGCGAGGAAACTGCCAAATCCGGAGACCCCGCTCAGGACGAAAAGCCACCAGGCCCACGCCTGGCCTAGGCGCAGGGGAAATTCCGCGAGCCACATGTAAAGCGCGCCAATCGAGATGAGCGCTCCGCCAAAGGCAACTCGATCGTGGAACATGAAGTGGACCACGCGGCAATTGTTAATGCCGCAGAGTTGTTCCGCGGTCATTCCCAGGAACTGCACGTCGTGGGGCAGGAACTGCTGGTTTATGGATAGGAATAAGGCGAAGGCCCCTGAGAGTATTAAACTTAGGCCGATGAAGATGAGAAGGGGGCGGCCATCACCCACCAAGGCCACGATCAGGCTTTTATCGTCGTGGCGGCTCTGGTCTGTGG
>JBGTLM010000287.1:0-4777 GCA_041744135.1 Pyrinomonadaceae bacterium | reverse complement strand
AAAACGTCGAGCTGGGTGCAAACTCCTACTGAGATTAGAGAACTCGGCGGTGCCCTCTTTTGTGATCGCCGCTACGACCATGTCTTCGTGTATCACAACGGCGCGGAATCTTACTATGCCGCCAGGGCATTCCGTGGCTCTCTGCGGGTCTAAATTTTGCACAGACAGCTAAATCTGAATTTGAGAGGACTTACTTCGCGACCTCTGCAAAGGAGTACAACGCGTTACGCGTACGAATGTAGAGATTGTTACCGGCAATTGCGGGAGTGGCCCAGCACTCTTCACCAAGGTCGTTCGTGGCGAGGATCTCCCACTGCGCGCCTGCTTTGAGCACAGTCACTTTGCCGCTGGCACTTACCAGAAAAACCTTGCCATCGGCTGCCACCGGAGATGCGTAGTAATCCTCGAGCGCGTCGGGCGTGCGCCCCATTTTCAAAACCTCTCCACTCGCGGGATTAAGACTCGTGACGATCCCACCTTCCTTCATCAAATACATCACGTCCCGATAGATAAGAGGCGCTGGGATATTCGGATAAGACTTCTTTAGTTGCCAAACTACGTTCGTTGAGGTGAGGTCGCCCTTACCGCCAAAGCGCACGGCAGTAACACCGTGACCCGCGATTGTGGAGTTGCTGACGAAGTCATATTCATCCCGATCCACATAGTCGTCGCGGTTGGCATCGAGCCAGCCGAAGTGTTCGTACATTTCGGCTTGTGCCTTCATCTCCTCACGATGAAGCCGTTGGTTCTTGTCTTTGTCGTATTTCTTCAAGCTCTCATCATAGGGCGGTAAAAATGGGGCATCGCCGCCTTCACCGTTGACGTAGACCATGTCTCTTCCCAGCACTGGCACGCCTTTCGGATACGAACCGATTTTCGTAACCCACCACAATCGTTCACCTTTATCCAGAGAGTAAGCGTCGAGCGTGTTTGAACCGAGCACGATGACTTGTGCTGGTCCATCTTTGGGTGTGTGGATGACTGGCGAGGAATACCCTTCAAAATTGGATCGGTTCGTCTTCCAAAGCGCCTTTCCGTTGCGCGTATCAACAGCCATGATGAAGGAGTTTTCGCGATGATCACACAACATCACCAGTGTTTTACCTGCGACAACCGGTGATCCACTCATGCCGTAAAAGCTATTGAATGGGCCCAGGGGCACGCGCCAGAGTTCAGACCCGTTCGGGTCGTAGGCGATTAATCCCAGTTCTGCGAAAAACGCGTACACGTTCTTTCCGTCGCTAACCGGAGTGGGCGAGGCCGCATCATTGGCCTTATAGATGGGCATGTGGCGAGCGCGTACCACATCGCGTCGCCACAAGATCTTTCCTGTTTTGCGATCAAGACCGAGGGTGATCAATTTGTCGCCTTCGCTGGCGGTCAGAAAAACACGATTGGCTGTAACCACTGGTGAGGAGCGCGCGAAAGGCACGGCTGCTTTCCAGACCAGATTCTTGTTGGCGCCGAACTCGGCTGGAAGAGTGACACCTTCAGCCACGCCGGTACCGTTTGGTCCGCGGAAACGCAGCCACTCGTTGCTACTCGTCGCCTCCATCGCTGGCGAAGCATTCTTCTTTTGGGCGTAGGATGGGGAGTCACCAAATAGAAATAGGGCGGTCGCTATTGTGACAAGTGAGAGTGACCGAGTGAAAGATGGGAGTGATTTTTTCATTTTGTTCGTCCTGTCAGAGTCAGTATCCCACGCGAAGCGGGTGGCTCTGGAATGGTGCGTTGAAAGAGGGAATGAAACGTGCGCGACTTTATAGTTTGGCCGGATCCTACGTTCTGCTTTTACGAAACTTCGTCTTACCGACAAGTCAACTGATCTTCCTGAGAGCATATGAGCCATGATCCTGACGCTTGTCAAGGTCTTTGCGCCCACGAAACTCCTGTTGGATTCTCTTGCGGCTGGTACGATTAGTTTCCAGCGTGGACCAATGTATACTCATTATCTTTTTTCATGTTTTTGTGGGGGCGACCCTCTATAGCTGCCCTTGGTTTGTGGTGTACGAATTACACCGGTCTCTTCGGATTCGCAACGACGGGTGGCCACGGAGGGCCACCCCTACAACTTGCCCCACCGGCGTCGACTAACTGTCATCACGTCGGCATTTCAACTCTCACGTGCGAGGTACCTCACCATGCCTCAGTTCGATTTTCCTTACCCTAGTCGCAACAACACGCTGCGTCTCCTTGGCTACGACGACAACTCACCCTGGCAGCTATGTGCGATCTCGTTGGTGACGGATTTGCGACGTCCATTGTTCGCCGACGTCACAACGGCAAAGAGTGTTCTCAAATGTCTCCTCAGCGATGAAACATTGGAACACATGCGAGTACGCGCGTTTACGCTGATGCCAGATCACATGCACTGTCTTGCCGGCGTACGAGAACCTGAAAAGAAACTATCGAATCTGATCGGGTCCTTCAAAAGTTACACCACACAACAGTATTGGAAACGCAGCCGGGAGATTGTCGAATCCGGAGAGGCCATGCTGCCCTCGACGTGCGTAAGAAAGTCTGATCCAAAAGAAGACCGGCCATTAATCAGTGCTTTGATGGAGTGGCGCGCGACGTTACGGCCTGAGATTGTGCAGTTAAGAAACTGGCCGCAAGTTAAGCCGGAACACTTTCTCAAAAAGCGTCTTTGGCAACAAGGCCTCTTCGATCACGTGATTCGCAACGACTTTGACCTTCAGGAGAACCTCGAGTACATCGCAATGAATCCAGTCCGCGCGGGCTACGTCACCTACCCGCAGTTTTATCCATATACGGGATTCCTTTATTGATGTCTCCAAGTTCTAAATTCGCAACGACGAGTAAATTGTGTTGTTGCGTGATTCGAACGGCCGGTGAATTGTAGGGGCGGCCCTCCGTGGCCGCCCGTGGTTGCGATGCACGATTTCTCGGGTTCGGCGGAATTCGCAAAGAGGGTTGGCTGTAGGGGCGGCCCTCCGTGGCCGCCCTTGTTCGGATGCACCATTCGTGATTGGCAACGACGGGTGGCCACGGAGGGCCACCCCTACAATATGCCCGCCGGGCGGACGCCCTGTGTTCCCTTGGCTGCGCGACCGATTTCTCCGAGTGTTGCGTGATCCTCAGCTGCAAAAAAAGAAACAAGCGGCCCGTCGCGCGCGTATGACCTGACTAATATGACTACGCAGGCCAACGAACTCCCTTCTCCGCAGACCGACAGGATCGACTCACAAGCCCGCGAACCCACCGCTCGAAAGCCCCTCCGGGTGTGGCCCGGCGTGGTCCTGGTGATCGTGCAGTGGCTGGCCTGGCTTGTCGTCCCTTTCTTTCTACCCGACGCTATTCTCTACGCAATGTTGGGTGCAGCCTTATGCGCGTTGGCTATCATTTTGTGGTGGTTGTTCCTCACCCGCGCGCCGTGGTACGAGCGCGTAGGTGCCCTTATCCTGATTGTCCTCGCAGTGATCGTAACAAAGCGCGTTGTCCACGTGTCGATTGCAACCGGCAGTATGGGATATTTGCTTTTCGTCATATCGATTCCTGTACTGAGCCTCGCCCTTGTCGCAGCGGCAGTGATCAGTCGTCGCCTCTCCCCAGGGCCGCGGCGCGCGGTGATAGCTGCGGCAATCCTGTTCGCGTGCGGACTGTTTACGCTCATCCGAACAGGTGGTGCTTCTGGAGACTTCAAAAACGATTTTCACTGGCGCTGGTCCAAAACTCCTGAAGAGCGACTCCTGGCCCAAGCCGGAGATGAGATCGAAGCGCTGCCCGCAGCTCCCGTCGCTCCGTCAGCAGCCGGAACCAAAGCCGACTGGCCCGGCTTTCGAGGACCCCAGCGTGACGGCGCCGCTCGCGGTGTGCAGATTAAGACTGACTGGTCGACGTCGCCGCCAGTCGAACTGTGGCACCGGCCCATCGGCCCAGGCTGGTCATCGTTTGCAGTCCGCGCCGAGCGCCTCTATACACAGGAGCAGCGTGGTAAAGACGAGATCGTCGCCTGCTATGACGTGACCACCGGCAAGCCGGTGTGGAAACACAGCGACGCGGTCCGGTTCTACGAGTCGGTTGGCGGCCCCGGTCCGCGCGGGACGCCCACCCTCAGCGATGGTCGCGTGTACGCACTCGGTGCGACCGGAATCATGAACGTGCTTGACGAAGGTTCTGGCGCAGTCGTGTGGTCGCGTAACGCAGTGTCTGACACGGGCGCGAAGATCCCCGGCTGGGGTATCTCGGGCTCCCCGTTGGTAGTCGGGGATCTGGTCATTGTCGCCGCGTCCGGCAACCTTGTCGCTTACGACCTCGCCAACGGCAAACCGCGCTGGTTCGGCCCGCGCGACGGCATTAGCTACAGCTCACCACAGCTTTTGACCATCGACGGAGTCGCGCAGATTCTGCTGATGAGCTCAACTGGTGCGACTAGTGTCGCAGTCGCGGACGGCAAGCTACTTTGGAATCACTCCTGGCCATCTGACACGCGCATTATGCAGCCGGCCGTGATTGCGGATGGCGACCTTATGATCAGTGTCGGCGACGGAATGGGTGGAAGCGGCATGCGCCGCATCGCGGTCAAGCAGGGATCCAGCGGATGGACCACCGAAGAGCGCTGGACATCGGAGGATCTTATTTCCAACTTCAACGACTTCGTCATTCATAATGGGCATGCCTTTGGCTTCGACTACGGCACCGTGGCGTGTATCGACCTCAAGGACGGGAAACGCAAGTGGAAGGGCGCAAGGTACGGCTACGGCCAGCTGGTGCTTTTGCCCGACCAGGATGTGCTGCTGGTGCTGTCGGAGAAGGG
>JBGTLM010000286.1:0-2891 GCA_041744135.1 Pyrinomonadaceae bacterium | reverse complement strand
TCGCAATCTGTCTCGTTAGTGGCCTCCCGATACAAAGCAGCTGAAAACAAGTAGGCAGCATGCCATTGATGTGCGGCGGGGTACGTCGACTTAAGCTCGATGGCGCGTTTACTCTCTCGTTCGGCGGCCTTTCGATCCCATTCCTGACGCATCTTAAACATCCGCGGAAACGGTTGAGCTTCAGAAATCGCCTCATCCTTTTCTCGGGCTCGCGGCCCACTGGTGCTGGGCAGAGCGTCGGCGGGAGGAATGTAATTCGTCGCCAGTCTCAAGTAGCAGTCCACGATCCCGGCGTATGCCAAGGCATAGTTCGGATCCAGGTTTATCGCCTGCCGAAAGTGAGCTATCGCCAGTTCTAGACCTTCTTTAGTGTATTTACTCCAATAGAAACGGCCTTTGAGATAAAACTGATATGCCTCGGTGCTCCGGGTATGACGCTTGCCGAGCCGGCGCTCCTCCTCTCCGCTTAACCTTAGCCGTAATGCGGCTGATATCTGTCTGGCTATCTCGTCCTGCACCTCGAAGATGGCCCCAGATCCGCGGTCATAACTCTCACCCCAGAGCTGCCAGCCATTGGCAACGTCAACTAACTCCGCGCCGATAACTAGCCTCTGGTCATATGAATGGACTCGGCCAACCAGTACGGCGTCCACACCTAGTTCGCGCCCGATCCGCTGAGCATCAAGCTCGGTACTCTTGTAACGAAAAACCGTGCTCCTGGACATGACCCGCAACAACGGAAGCTGGGCCAGACTATTAATGATGGTCTCCGTGATGCCGTCGGAAAGATACTCCGTGTCCCCGTCGTTACTAGCATTGATGAAAGGCAGCACCGCCAGAAAGCGGGTTGTCCGGTTACCTGGTAAGTCGGAAAACTGGCCAACGGCTTGATAGCCCTCGGCCGTTTTCGCTGGTGTGGGTGAAATCTCCAGGACTTCATTAACCGGTGCTACGAAACGATAGCCTCGCCGTGGAACTGTTTCGATGTACTTCGAACCCTCCGCGGTTTCGCCCAAGACTCTTCTCAGGGTGAAGATGTTCTGTGTGAGATTTGAATCTTCGACGCAGGCGTCTGGCCAAACTTGTTTCATTAGATCGTCCTTCTCCACGATGTGCCCTTGTTTTTGGACCAGGGCGACCAGCGTGTCAAAGGCCTTCAACGTCAAGGATACGGGCCTGCCATCGCGCAGTAGGACACGCTGGCTAGCGTCCAGGCGGTAAGGGCCAAAGCGGTAAGAATTCTTGCTGGCCTGCATAAGGCTTTTAAGATCTTTCTGATAACTCTTTGAGGGTCTTCTAAGGACTTCCCACGAAATTGTGAGTAGCTTACTTCGAGTGAGAACGATTCGAAACTTTCCAGCCGCTTCATTCTAGTTCGTAGACTGGCGCGAAGGCAATAAATGAGATCGGTTTTTAAAGGAGGGGGCGCTAATGATCAACAAGTTGATGAAATGGTTACGGCCTCGGCGAAGACCTAACCGGGCTACTCATTGGCGTTATTTAAGAGAAGCCTTTGCTACCTGGCAACGGGTCTCACTGGCCAAAGATACCGCCCGAATCTCGGCCGATCATGAAAAACACCTTCGGCTGTGTCCGCTTTCAGCAACTGCCTGGCGCAGGTATGTGCGTCGTTGCCAAAGATGCACTCTTTAGGGAGGCAACCATGGACCTAAGAGTTCTCACAGTCATTGCCCTGATGAAGCGCGATCCGCGACGGGCCCTTCCCTTAAGCAGAATGGCGCAGTCAGTCAACCTCTCGCCTACTCGGCTTTGCTATCTGTTTAAGGCTGAAACCGGAACTCCGCCGGCGCGCTACCTCAGGACGCTAAGGATGCAGGATGCGACGACACTGCTGGTGACTACATTCTTGAGTGTTAAGGAAATCGTTGCGCTCGTAGGCTTCACCGATGAAAGCCACTTCGTCAAAGGTTTCAAGAGAATCTACGGAGTCACTCCCACCGAGTATCGGAAGCAAAATGTGGTCATCAACGAAAGTAAATTCGACGCGACAGGTGGCCGAAGAGATCGGCCAACGGATAGTAAGAAGCGCCAATGAAATTGGCTTGCGATAACTAACTCAAAGACTTATTGTCTGCGCTGAGAAGTTCCTCACCCCAGCCACTCCTCAGAGTTGCTCTCGACGAGATAGCGAGGCTGGCAAATCGGAAGCGTTCTGCGGGGGCCAGGGCCTCGTTGGCAGTCAACTGCCGGCGGGGCCCTGTTGGGTTGCCCGCTTCTCAGTCTTTAGGGCTAGGGGAAACGAGGATCCTACTCTGTCATATTGAATGGTCCTCCTCTGTCGTATTTGAATGGTTGCTGCGCGACGCGGTAGCCTCGGCGTAAGTCTAGCCCGGCCTTTTTCAAGGCCGGGAAGGCAGAGCTGTCAAAGTATCCCGTCGCGCGGGGACGACTGCGCGATCGTTCACTCGTCGCTAACGAGTCTCTAACGCGACGAGGTCTTGCGGAAGTTGTATCGAAGGAGCACCCGTAGTGGTATTGCGGTCCCGTTACGCATGGCTGGGAAAAAGTGTAATTGACGCACGGTCTCGATCGTCGCCTCGTCCAAACCAAACCCCGCCCAACGCGCGACTTCAACGTTGCTCACTTCTCCGTTGATATCGAGATCGACCAGGACATCGACTATGGCCTCCACTTCAGCACTGGCCGCCGTTTCCGGGTAAGGTGGACTGAGGCGCCGGAAGGGGCGGGGCAGGCGAAGTCCCTCGGCGTGGGCGGTCTTGTCATCGTCTGGCGCTGCCTCGATGAGTGGAGGGCTGCTCTCGACCGCGATTTCGCGTCTCACCCGCTCATCTTCATGCGCTTGACGAATGGCAACGAGGTTGCGGCTCCGCGTCGCACCGTTCGAAAGCTCGGCGAGCAGTAACTTCTCC
>JBGTLM010000285.1:0-4801 GCA_041744135.1 Pyrinomonadaceae bacterium | reverse complement strand
GGGGTTGGGTGGGACCTTGCAATTGCAGACGGGACGGCCTCTCTCCAAGCGGAAACGCGAAGAGGCGGCAGGAACGAACGCCGCCGACCGGCGACGGTTCGAACCTTCGGGTGCGAACGGGGACCGATCGGGTGGGCGCCGGAAGAACGTCGTAAAACGCTGTCTCGCTTTCGGGCGAGCGCGGGAAGGATCGTTCCAAGAAGGGCCGCTGAACGACCGGAAGGAAGCGGGTTCGCCCGCGACGCGAAGGTGGAAAGCAGCGACGCCTGAGTTGAGAAATGGCCGAAGTCCGAACAGGGCGGCTGGTCCGGATCGAAGCTCGGCGCGAGTGGGGGCCGGTGGCGACACCGGCCCCCATTTTCGTATCGCCGTCTTCGTGCCGCCTCACCCGGCGCGTCGTCCCCGCGATCCGCCTTTGTCGCGAAGCCCCTCAGTCCTGCATCCCGTTCGCCGCGACGAAGACGCCAAAGCTTGCCAGCGCCGGGCGCGGCTTTAGGGTCTCCACCAACTGGCGGGGGCGGATGAGCAGCTTCGAATTCGTCTTTTCGCTGTTCGGACTGCTGCTCGGCCTCAGCCTCGCGGAGATCCTGACCGGCTTCGCGAACACCGTGCGCGCGCGGCGGCCGTGGTCGCGTGGCGAGCGCCCGGCGCACCGCCTGGGATGGCTGACCCCGACGCTCGGCCTGTTGCTGATCATCGATCTCGTCTCGTTCTGGCAGAATGCCTGGCGCGAGAAGGCGGCGCTGGGCGTCGGGCTCAACCCGATGCTGTACGTCACGCTGCTCGCGGGCATTTACTACGTCGCCGCGAGCCTCGTCTTCCCGCGCGACGCGGACGAATGGCCGGACCTCGACGACTATTACATGGCGAACAAGAATGTCGTCATCGGCGCCGTGCTGGGCGTCAACATGCTGGTGATCGTCGGCTACTGGCTGCTCCACGGCCCCGCCTTCGTCACGCCCGCGTTCGGGGTCGTGTGGGCGCTGTTCATCTCGCTCGCGGTCGGGATCATCCTGACGCGGAGCAAGCGGGTCAGCCTCGCGCTGCTATGCGTCGCGATCTCGCTCTACTGGATGGCGGGCGTGATCGCGCGGCTCATGGCGTGAATGGTGCGGGCAGCGGGACGAAGGGTGAGGGGAACGAAGCGATGGGCGGGATAAAAGGCAGCTGTCATTGCGGCGCGGTGACGTTGAGCGTGCAGCATGCGCCGGAGTGGGTGGGAAGCTGCAACTGCTCGCTGTGCGCCAAGACCGGCTGGCTGGTGGCCTATCATCCCGACGACGCGGCGACGGTGGAGGGCGAGACCGTCGTTTACGTCTGGGGGCGACCGCATGATCGGCATCCACCACTGCCCCGTCTGCGGCTGCGGAACGCATTGGCGGACGCTCGGCGAGGAATTCGGCAAGATGGGCGTGCACGCGCGGCTGCTGGACGGGTTTGCGGTGACAGGGGCGGGGGTTTGTACCATTGCGAGGGTGCCGGTCGAGGTGCGGCTGCTCGATAATTTGGGGGAGTGAATTTCGGGGGTCGCAGTGGGTGTCAGGCATTGTTATCGCAATCTGATGTATTAGCAACAGACTGCCATATACGCTTTTGGACTTGACACGGAGTCGCGCGATTCTCACGGCGCGCACGTGACCCAACCCCAAATTTTTCCAGTGAGCGAGATTATAAGGCGCTTCAGCGATCCTGAAGCCGCGATCAATCGCCTAGAGACTGTTCTTTGGGGAGGTGTGCCCCGCTGCCCCTATTGTCCGAGTGTACGAATCAGCCGACATGCAAGTACCGATAGAGGCTTGCAACGCTGGCAATGCATCGACTGCCAAAAGCCGTTTTCTGCACTTGTCGGAACAGTTTTTCAGGGCACCCATCTACCATTGAGCATCTGGTTTGCTGCTGCTGCCGCAATCATTGATCGGGGTGACGCGCTTAACGTCTCTTCACTCGCGTCCGACCTTCGCACCCGACGCGCCTCAGTCGTAAGGATCGTTCGAATACTGCGGGGGCATCTTGCGCAGGACGATGAAGCCGCTCGACTTACACGTCTTTTAATCACCTCGAACCCAGCCGGATCGAGTTACCGACTGGAGTTAGATCATTGAACAAGCTGTTTTACGGCGACAACCTTCTAATTATGAAGGAGAAGCTCGGAAAGTTCTCTGTCGACTTAATCTATTTAGATCCGCCATTTAATTCAAAGCAAAACTATAATTTGGTATACCGCAATTTAACAGGCAAGCCCGTTCCTGAACAGGCCGAGGCATTTTGTGATACGTGGGAGCTTGACGCTCAGAAGGAGGACATAGCCAAGAGCATGCCTTTCGAGATGAGAGAGCACGGAGTTGACGAGTATTACGTTAAGTTCTGGCAATTATGGGTTGACGCCCTTCGTCATACTCAGCCTATGTTGCTTGCTTATCTAATATACATGGTGCAGAGACTCCTGTACATGCAAACAGTTTTACGGCCAACGGGATCGATTTATCTTCACTGTGATCCTACAGCTAGCCATTATATCAAGATCATGATGGACGGGATATTTGGCCACAGAAACTTTCGTAACGAGATAGTTTGGAAAAGAACGGGAGCACATAGTGGGTCACGTAGGTGGGGACCTGTACATGATACAATACTTTTCTACTCAGTCTCTGACTCTTACACTTGGAACAAAACCTACCAAGACTATGATCCTAGTTACTTGCGCAAGTTTTACAAGCAACGGGACGAAAAGGGATTTTATCAACTTGTTAGTTTGACAGGCGCAGGGGTCCGCTCGGGCGATTCCGGAAAGCCTTGGAAGGGCGTTAATCCTTCCTCTACCGGCCGTCACTGGGCAGTTCCCCTGGCGGCTTTGCGCGAGCGATTCCCTCACGTAAATCCCAGAGAACTTACTACTCAAGACAAGCTCGATCTTTTGGAAGGTGCAGGGTTAATCGTTTGGCCGAAAGGTGGCTCGGTTCCGCGACAGAAGAGATACATCGATGCTAATCCTGGTACGCCATTGCAAGATATTATAACCGACATCGGCCCAATCTCGTCTCATGCGCAGGATCGTTTGGGTTACCCTACGCAAAAGCCTGTTACGCTGTTGGATCGGATCATCAGGGCATCAAGCAATCCCGGGGACGTAGTCTTCGATCCGTTTTGCGGCTGCGGCACAACGATCTACTCCGCCGTCAAGAATGGACGAAATTGGATTGGGTGCGACATCGCTGTGCTTTCAGTGCAGATCGTTCGTGATCAGCTCGCCAAACGATTTAATCAGGTTGAGGGCGAGCACTTCGTGGTCGATGGCATTCCGGCGGGTGTGGATGCCGCGAAGGAACTCTTCGAAGCCGATCGACTGCAATTCCAACACTGGTTGGTGGAGCGTGCTGGAGGTTTTCCGATGCAAAAGAAGGTTGCTGACCGTGGGATCGACGGGCGCATCTACTTTGAGGTGGACGGTAAGCTCCGGGAAATGGTCCTTTCTGTTAAAGGAGGGGCTACACGCCCGTCGGACATACGAGAGCTGAGAGGCGTGCTAGAACGGGAGTCAAACGCGCTGATAGCCGGGTTCCTTTGTCTTCAAGAGCCGAGCAAAGCGATGCTCGAAGAAGCTGGAAGAGCTGGTCTCTATGAAGCAAATGGCGTTGCGTATCCCCGCATACAGATTCTAACGGTTCAGCAAATTCTTGAGGAAAAGCGAGAGTTTTCGACCCCAAGTAAGGTACGCTCTCGCGCGAGCACGGCCCAGCATTCATTCGCACTTTGATCAAGCTAGTCCAAAGGCGTACAGCAACTACGACGGATCAGTTGACGGTTCTAGACGGTGATGCCATTTAGAGGGTGTGAAGGCGGAACCGCTGTAACGGCTCCGCCTCCGGTCAGGCTTCCTGGTAACGCGGCGTACCTTGAGCCTCATCGGCTACGGTGCGCGCGTCTGGCTTCCCAGCTTCGACAGTTAGCGCCGGCAGCACGGGATAACAACCTGCCGCAGGACGACTGCTATCATGAATACCACCACCACAACGCGTGTGCCCTTGGGCACGAAGGCACGTACTGGGGAGAATTGCCCCGAGAGCGGTGTCTGGAAGGTCGACGGCTCGCCGACGACCACCGCTCCGATCTCGAAGGGCAACCGCATGCCCCCGTACAACGACAAGGCCGTGGTCTGGTCCTTGATCCAGTACGCTTAAACTAAGGGGGCGCCAGAGATGTCGCCCCCTTCTTTTACTCCGCCGCCACACTCTCCCTCCGCTGAACCAACAGCGGCTTGAGATACCCCCCCGTATAGCTCCGCGCCACCTTGGCCACCTGTTCCGGCGTGCCTTCGGCGACGATCTCGCCGCCTTTGTCTCCGCCTTCGGGGCCGAGGTCGATGACCCAGTCGGCGGTCTTGATGACTTCCAGGTTGTGTTCGATGACGACCACGGTGTTGCCCTGGTCGACGAGCGCCTGGAGGACTTCGAGCAGTTTGCGGACGTCCTCGAAATGGAGGCCGGTGGTGGGCTCGTCGAGGATGTAGAGCGTCTGGCCGGTGGCGCGGCGGGACAGTTCCTTGGCGAGTTTCACGCGCTGGGCCTCGCCGCCGGACAGCGTCGTCGCCTGCTGGCCGACCTTGACGTAGCCCAGGCCCACTTCCTCCAGCATCGCCATCTTGTCGCGGATCGGGGGGACGGCGGCGAAGAAGGCGTGGGCGTCCTCGACGGTCATGTCGAGGATTTCGGCGATCGACTTGCCCTTGTGCTTCACCTCGAGCGTCTCGCGGTTGTAGCGCGCGCCGTGGCAGACGTCGCACGTCACGTAGACGTCGGGGAGG
>JBGTLM010000284.1:0-7903 GCA_041744135.1 Pyrinomonadaceae bacterium | reverse complement strand
CGTCCGTCTACTTCGCTTGGGCTTACGATATTCACATCCGCGCCTTTGGCTATCAGAAACCGCACCACGTCTGCGTTGCCGCTCAAAGTCGCACTCATTAGCGGAGTCAGCCCTTCGTCGCCCTTCGCGTTGATATTAGCTCCTCTATCGGTCAAGAGACGGACTGCTTCAAGACTACCGCTGTATGACGCTCCTCCGAGAGGAGAGCCCAGCGCCTCGTCAAATGCATTTACATTTGCTCCCGCCTTAAGTGCTGCTGCCATTTGTTTCACGTTTCCCTGCAATGCAGCGGAAATCAACTCTCTTTCCACGGCGGACGCGTGCCGTGAAGGTTCTCGCTCCTGATCCTTCGGCTTCTGAGATCGAGAGCTGCAACCACTTATACCTAGCAAAGCGATGCACGCAAGAATTAACACGGTCTTCTTTCTAAATGCCGTAAAATCCCTCAAATAGTGCTCAGCAGTCTTCGCTTGGTGGAGGTCCACAAAGGTGGTTTGCGGCCAGAAATTCCCACACTTAGTGTTCGATATTTCGCAGCTGCTCCTGAGGATTCCAGTTCGGTGGGGGTTTGGTTCTGCCTTTATCCCAAGGCATTCCATGCTTGATCCAGCGTTCACGCCATTGCTCGTAACTGAAGCCGCGGTCGTCATCACTGACACCGAACTGAAAACTGCAAGAAGGGCAGATCTCGTACGAACCACCACCGCCTTCCGTGCGAGGAATTTCAGTGAGTTCAGAGAAACCACAAACTGGACAAATATTAGTCACAAAGTCTCGTAAGGATTAGGGAACAAGTGGTCCTGGTTGATTTGAAAAGTAATTAGTCGCACCCATCCATCTCCTGTGCGCTTTTCAATGTAGTTGCGGGTTTTGGGGTGGGCATGGATTGTTGAAATCTGATCGGATCGTTCTCAAAACCGTCCTCCGAGGAAATATTTTGTCACATGACGGGTTTGTTATTACTCGAGTATTGAGGTCGTCCTCCTTCGCGACGGCATAGTGCGCGTACCTGATGGTTTCCTGCTGTTGTCTCGGGAGACGCATCGGGGATTGAGGCCGATTTATGATCGAGTTGGGGGCGGTGTTAAGTGCTCGAAAGCAAATTGAAAGGCCCATATGAGATTCTTTTCCAAATTTTCCATCCGCGCCTTGTCAAAAAGAATATTGATGAAATCAGCATCGTCATACCATTTATTATCATCCGCCAGCAGGTGGGTTAGCTGACCAGTTACGGTATGCTGAAGTTCATTGTATACGCGCAGTTGTTTTTGAACCTCGTGTTCTTGGACTTGTCCAGGATAGGATGCGCGAGCACAAACAGTAAGCTGATGTGCTAACGAAGATAAGAGATATTTTCTTACTACTGGAGACAAGCTTGAGAAGTCAGTTGTGATGTCAGCTTTCGTGTTCATAAGCTCCTTCACTAAGATCGGTGTTTCGGTTACGGGTGAGGAACTCGGGGCAGAATGTTCACGTCAATTCCGCGTTCGATAAGAACTGTGACCCGGTGATTGCCCTGCATGACAGTGCCCGCCGTATTAACAATCAAGGGGTCAGTTCCCATCGTATTGCCAGGTCGTAGCGACTCTATTATATCTGTTGTGGACATTCTGCGTATTGAATCTAGATTACTCCCACTGAGCGAATTTGTGTGCAGGACGCGAAGCGACGGAATTGCCGCTGCTGCTGCAACGCCAGCCGCCTCCAAGGCAGCACCTTTGACGATGTTGCGGAGATTCTCCTTTGCAACGCGCACTAGGTTCTTTAGCGCCTCTATTAGGTCGTCTGCATTGCTATCGGCGTCGTCACCTGGGTTTTTCGGCTTCAACCCAAACGGATCGGTATAGCTAACTGGGTCGTTGCCGACATACCCGTACAGATTGATTCCACCCAACAAGCCGATGGGATCCTCCGAGACGAACCGCTGTAGCGAGGGTGAGTAGTATCTAGCGCGATAGTAATATAGCCCTGTGCCGTCATTTTCCCGGCCGGTGTACTGTGATGTATTGCCGTTTGAGCTTCCACTGGTTGTTGTCTTGCCAAAAGCCTCGTACGTGTATTGTGTCTGCAGCGTGCCGGTGGAATCGGCCAACGCGAGAGTGCTTCCAAGGCCATCAAACAGCGGACCCCATGCCCCGACCGCGTCAGTACGAGTGAAGACTTCGTCAAGCCCTCCAGCGAGAATGTTTGCGCTCGGCGCGCCGCCGATTTGCTCCTGGATCAGGTTCGCGCCATCGTAGAGATAGCCGGTTGTCATTCCGTTGACTGTCTTGATGATTCGACTACCAAATGCATCATATTGAAAACTCGCGGCCAAACCTGGCCCGGTCATTGAAACTAGTTGACTACGCGCATTCCAGGTGTAGCTGTTCGTGCCATCGTTCACCAAATTGCCGTTTAAGTCATAGGTAAGGGTTTGACTGCCGAAAGCAGTTTGCTGGTTGGCAGCGTTATAAGTAGCAGAGGTGAGAGTCGGCGGTGTCAAAGTCCGCGCAAAGCTGCCGCCGATGCGCGTGCGCCTGCCCGCCGCGTCGTAGCTGTAGGTGAGGTCGCCAATCACAGTCCCGCCTCGTTTGTAAGAAATGCTGGTCAACTGTGATGCCACGTCATAGCCGTACTCCGTGACAGCGCCATTTGGCAGAGTCAGCGATGTGCGCCGGCCGGCAGCATCATAGGCAATCGTCACTGTCGCGGTCGCTTGAGTGATCTGCGTCAAACGGTCCGCATTGTCATAGGTGTAGTTGACGGTAGGCTGCCCGATAACAGTCATGCTCGTACGCCGTCCGGCAATATCGTAGGTGTAACTGATCGTACCTTGCGGTGTCGTCTTGCTGGTGAGCCGATCCAGGTTGTCGTAAACGAATGTAGTGGTCCCCGAAAGCGAGTCGACTACTTGTGTAAGCCGGTTGACAGAATCATAGGTGTAGCTAGTGGTTGAACTATCGGCATAAGTAATCTGTGTCAGCCGCTCCAATGCATCGTAGGTAAAGTTCGTGATTTGGCTTTTGCGATCGGTGACCTTCTTCAGGTTGCCGCTTGGGTCGTGCTCATAAGTTTCGTCGCGCAGCAGCGGATCGCGCCGCGTAGTAACGCGGTCCATGTTGTCGTAGGTGTAGCTCGTCACGCCGTTGCGCGCATCTGTGACACTCAACAGATTACCGTTCGGGTCGTACGCTAACGCTGTCGCTCCCTGCAAGGCATCGACTTCACTTGTTGGCCTGTTCAGGTTGTCATACACGTAACGGCTGACATTACCCAGCGGATTTCTTGTTTGAACAAGTCTCCCGGCGGCATCGATGGCGCTCGTAACAGTGCGATTGAGTGGATCGGTAATCGTGACCAGGTCGCCAGAGTCATAAGTCAACTGAGTCGTCTGCTGAAGCGGATCGGCAGCGGTCAAGACCTGGCCATTGGAGTTGTAAGTGAAGGTCGACTGATGATTGAGCGGATCGGAGAAGCTGGTGAGCTTTCCGCTACTGTCATAAGCGTACGAGGTGGTGTGATTAAGAGGATCAGTCACGCTGGCGACCTGGTGATAGTTTGGCTCATAGGTAACATTCGTAGCAACCGCGTTTGGGGTGTCTGCCAGTCGAGTGAAACTCGTCATGTTGCCAAACGCATCGTAGGCCAGGGCGGTCTTGCGTCCGAGAGGATCAGTCATGCTCAGATAAAGGTTAGTTCCTGCCTGCCGTTCGTATGTGACAGTGCTTTGTTGGGGAGCTCCTAAGGCGTGTGTATTCGTTAGCGTGTAGCCGTCTGAGTTAAATGTTACTCGTCGAATGTTGCCTCGCGGATTGGTGACATCGGTCTGAGTGACCTTCCCACCGGTGTCCAATGTGTAGGAGAACTGATAAGTAGAACTGTCGGCCTGCGTCTGTCTGATTACCCTGCCGTTGGCGTCGTACTGATTTGTGAGGTAGACAATCCCTCGGGCGTCCTTGATTGTGAGCATTTGGTTTGATCCATCATAAGTGTATTCCGTCATTCCGCCGTTAGGATCAGTTACCCGCCATAGCCGACCGCCGGCGTCGTAGGTGTAATTAACAGTGCGCCCCACGTTGTCTTTAGCCTGTGTGATACGGTTGCTGGTGTCATAGGTGAACTGCACCCATCGACCGTTGGGGGAGGTGATCTGCGTGATGTTGCCATTAACGCCACCCGACCGGGTGATCGTGACCTGGTTACCGTAACGGTCACGGATCGATTTCAGCGGTGCGAATTCGGGGATGACATATAACGTTCCGTCCTTGAGCCTCAGATCCCACCCACTGCCATTCCAGGAAATCCGAGACTTGTAAAAAGCGCTTGGCGTCGCCATGTGTTCGTAAACCGCATCGGTCCAGCCCGTACCCGGAGAGACACGCACGTAGTGGATACGTCCCCCATCCGGTAGGATCAGGTCCGTCTCTTGATAGTTATTTACTGACCAAAGAAACATCTCATAGGGGTGGGTCGAGCCGATCCCGAATGCGCGGGACGTATTATCTCCCGGCCGGTAGGTGCGTCTCAGCACTATAGGTATAGTGTCCGGCAGGACTAGATCAGTCTTACCAAGCACAAAGAGCCCGGTACCCAAATCTACGGGATCGCCATCCACTCCTTCGGGACCGGTTCCCGGCCTGGGCCCAGTTGCAGCCGGACTCCCACCGTCGCCGATCATGATCCCGGTGAATTCATAGATCACCACACCCGGATCCGGAATGATCTGCCTACCGTTTGCTGTCACGGTACCCTGCCCGTAGATGTACCAGCCTTTGCCTTCGGGATCGTAGTTCCAGAAATTGATCCGCGCCCCTGGACGTTCATTTGTGTAATTGGGGTAGATCAACCGTGCTCGCGGGGGAATGAGCCGGGCTCCACCCGGCTGAATAGAAGCAAATACCGGCACGTTGAAGCCCGGCGGCAGCGGGAAGGGTGGCCGGTCCGTCGGCACCGGAGTAATGCTGATTTGTGTCACTGCCTGGCCATCCAGATCGCGAATGACCGTCCCTGCAGGCAGATGGAGTTCCAGCCCCGGAATCAATGGGTTGGTGATGACAATTTCTTCCTTGTTGGGAGAAGGGATCGTGGTAGCGTGAGCCATATCCAGCTTTGGCATCCATATCGTATAAGGCAGGACGTTCGTCTTACCCGCCGTTAGGTCCACACCGGCTCTGAAGATCCCATAGGTTGCTCGAGGACGACTTGCAGAACGTCCGTCGATCAGCATCACCTGGCGCCCGGACGGAATCTCAGACACTAGAAATCTGCCGCTGTGGTCCGTCCGTGTGGGGCGGCCGTTGATGCTAATCGTCACGCTCGGAAGAGGCTGGCCGCGCAGCGTCAGTACCTGGCCTGACAAGGCGGTCTCACCAGGCTTGGCCTGCAATGAAGGTTGATCCTGCCAGCTTGATCTTTCGCCCTTACTTCGCCAGTTGCCACGCAGGTTCTCGGCATTCGGCGCCCAATCAACATCATTCATCGATTGGTTAGGTAATACTGGGTTGTCTTCGCCTTTATTGTCGCCCTTAGTGGTGAACGAAAATACAGCAGGAATGAGTTTGTTGGCGCCGTCAGTCCCGCTGTTAGTGGCGATCGTGTAGGTAATGCCTTCCCGCAAAGGCTGAATCGGCAAGAGAAAAGCAAGTCTGCCGCCCTCGGCTATGGTGATTTTCGCGCCTATCGTTCTCCCTTCGTCGGTTACCTTGAGGGTTTCAGGTCCGACTGATTCGACCCTCAACGGTCTTGAGAAGCGAAGCGCAATAATGCTATCGAGCTCAACCTCAGTTGCGCCGTCTTGAGGTAAGGACCCGGTGAGGAAAGGTGTCTCCGGGCCCTCTGGCTCGGAGGTAATCGTGGTGAAGTTGAAACTCTCAGCTTCTGAGTTAAAGAGCTCGCTGTTGCCAATTTCTTTCCCGTTCCCATCGAAGCCACCTTCAATCAGAACATTACCATCCGCCAGTAGCGTCGTCTTGCCCTTCGCTCGTTGTGCCGGGAGCGTCCCGGCAGCCGTCCTGCTTATCTGAGTTTTGAAGCTCCAGAGTTCGGCTCTCGATAACTGGACACCTCTTGCTGAAACTCCTCCGACGATTAGTACTCGACCATCGGTTAGCAGTGTCGCGGTGTGATATGCGCGCGGTTTTGCGCCAGCTTTTGGTAATTCCTGGAAGGATAGCTTTTCTGGATCAAAGATACCGTCACTTTCCAAAACCTTGCCGTTTGCGCCAATGCCACCAACAATTAGCACACGACCGTCAGGCAACATTGTTGCTGAGTGCCATGCGCGTGCCAGGGACTTGTCAGCCAATAAAATACTTTCGCCGGTGCGAGGGTCGGAGATGGTACTTGAGCCGACCTGGCCATCTGGTCCTATGCCACCAATTAATAGTAGACGCCCGCCCGGAAGCAACGTAGTGGTCTGGCCATCAGATTGGTCTGAGTTCTTAGCAGGCTTCGGATTGATCAGTTTCGGGCGCCCCGGCGCACGAGGCACTCGCTCACTTTTTGAAGGTAAGGCTACCCTCGCCGAATTCCCGCTGGAAGCGAGAGTCAGGAGAGGACAGGTCCCGACTATAAGACTTAGAGCGAAGGCAAGAGTGATATTTGACCGCTGCTTCATGATTCTTCTCCGGTTTTTTGTTTGGTCTTCCTGCAAGATGGGCGATAATTCAAGCCTCATGAGCCTAGGGTGCTCGCCAAACCTGAACCTCTGCGAGTGAGAGACGATCGACGCCCACCAACTGCACCCGCACATAACGCCCAGTACGGTTCGCGGTGACTGCCGTTGGAGAGCCAGCCTGCCCGGCCACCTGATAGCTCGATACGCCTGACTGATTCTGAGTAGTTGTCAAATCAGTGGATGTGAACGGTACATCGGAAACGAAGACGTAGAAATTGGTCAGAGCTGACCCACAGCAATCCGTGCGATTCCACACGTCGATATTGCTGATGGATTCCACGCTTCCGAGATCGACTTGCCACCATGCCTGGGTCTGGACTTCGGTGTGAGTTACCGAACCTTCGTTCCAATTCCCACTCGTATTGCCGTCAACGGCCCGACCCGCAAGCGCGCCATAATTAGTGCTCGACTGCGTTGCTGGTTTGTTAAATGCTAGATTCGACGCGTTCGCGATAGCCGGATCATAGAGACTCAAGGTGATGCTACCGGTGTTGGCTCCACCGGGATTAATTTGTACGCTGTACATGCCTGTGGTCGGTAAAGTCTGCGCTGCAAGATTAAAGGCGCTACTGCTTGAATCTGAGGAAGTAAGAGTTGTGCCATCCGGTTTAAGCAGTGACACCGAAACTGTACCCATTGAGTTGTTAGTAAACCTGACGATGATCTGTTGAGCGGCCGTGCCGGAGAACGTTAGCTTCGCGTTTTGACCGGGAACGGTGGTGGTTAAGGTCACTAGCGATCCTCCAACCGTAGCTGCGCTGGTCGCATCAGTCGGCACGTCATAAAGCGTCAGGGTAAGGTTCCCCGTGCTGGTGTCCCATGGGTCAAACAGAATGGTGTAGGTGCCAGCAACGGGTAGTACCTGCGTATCGAAGAAGTTGTTCCCACTCAAAGTGGACGAAACTAATGTTGAGCCATCGGGCCTCTTGATCGACACATTAGCCCAGTTGTTGGTGCCTCCAATCAGGTTTAGTCCAGATACCTGCAGACTCACGCGTTGATGGGCTGAGCCGCTAAAGCTCAACTGGCCGTTCTGCCCAGCAACTGTAGTCGTCACTGCAATCGCGGATCCGCCTGGCGTGATGGTTCCGCCGACATCAGCGGGCACCGCGTAAAGCGTCAGCGTCGCGCTTCCGATGCTCGTGTCCCACGGATCAACGAGGATGGTGTAGGTACCTGCAACGGGCAGCACCTGGGTATCAATGAATCCTCCGGGTGCGGCCAACGTGGATGAAACCAGGGTCG
>JBGTLM010000283.1:0-7585 GCA_041744135.1 Pyrinomonadaceae bacterium | reverse complement strand
TCGGACACCCTTCAACCAAACTGACCCAACTACCCGCGGTTCGGTAGTGCTCCATTAGTGTGTTGCTGGTTGGGGTGTGTCGCTCGTGTGTCATGAGGTCAGTACCACCACGCGGTAGCGGGTGGGTCCACGTTCCCGGCGCGTGAGCTATCGAAACGCGACCCACCCGCTACCGCGTGGGGGTACTGACCTCATGACACTCAAGCAGCCAAATCCGATCCAGCAACACACTAATGGAGCACTACTCAATTTCGCATAAACTTGACAATCGGATTCTCAGCTTTATAGTGGGGGAGCCGTCTTCCCGTTTCCATCGATCAAGAGCCAAACAAAAAAAGGGCCGTTCCCCCACGATGAAGTGTTTCAAGTATTGTTCTTTACTGCCTGTCGCTTCAATAGTTCTTCTCACCACAGTTTCGGTTTTTCTAACCACGTCGGCCCAGCTTCAAAAGCAACCACCCTTAACCGTGGTCCGCGAAAATGCCTATCGTGCCAATAACATCGGTGTCGCATTGCTGGAACAGTTCAAATACAAAGAGGCGGCAGATGCTTTCAAGCGGGCCCTGCAACTCGACCCGGGTTTAGTGTTAGCCCGCATCAATCTCGGCATTGCACTTTATAACTTGCCGGACATGGCGGGGGCTCAGCGCGAAGAGCAAGACGTCATCGCGCTCGCACCTGCAACTCCTCAGCCCTATTACATACTTGGGCTGATTGCCAGGATGCAGAACCGGCAGGAAGACGCCATTGCCCAGTTTCAGCGCGTGCTGAAGATCGATGCGGGTGATGTGGGTACCCATGTCAACCTGGGCCAGCTCTACTCTCAGCAACGCAAATACCCTGAAGCAATCGCAAGTTTGCGGGCCGCTTTAGCGCGAGAGCCTTACAACGCAACTGCTCTTTACAATCTCGGAACGGCGTTACTTCGAATGGGTGAGCGTGACGAAGGCCAGACTATAATTCAACGTTTTCAAGAGTTACGTAAGAGCGGGAGCGGCTCAAGCATCGGGCAAAACTATTTAGAACAAGGCCGCTATGCTGAGGCTGTGGCTTCGACAGGTGCAGAGTCCGAACTGATTGATCGGGCCATTCCCGCTGTTACTTTCACCCATGCGCCGGTTTCGATCCCGGTCCGTGATCAAGAGCGGGCCCCAGAGGTTCCAATTGCCAGCGGGCCCGCTCCCCTCCTTGGGCGCCAATTCAAAGTTGCGGGCTTGAATGATTCCACCCGGCAAGAAATTGCGGCCGCGCTTGGGGGGAACGTAAGTCTCTTTGATCTCGAAGGAGACGGCGATCTGGATCTTTTTTGGGTATCACCAAATAAACAGCTTCTCTACCGGAATGACGGCGGCAAATTCACCGAGATCACCAGTCAAGCGGGAGCTCTGGGCGAGAAGTTTATCGGCACAGGCGTCGGTGCAGTTGCGGGCGATTACGATAACGATGGCAAGCCTGATCTTTTCGTCATTCGGTATGGAGGTCCTGCCCTCTATCACAACGACGGCGGGAAATTCTCAGACTTCACTGCCGAAGCCGGTATTCCCGCTTATCCATACCTTCCTTCCTCTGTCGCCTTCGTTGACGTTGATCACGACGGAGATCTGGATGTTTTCATCGTAGGCCTGGCGGATCTTTCCAAGGCGCCGAAGGGTGGGGAGTCTGCGGTCTTTCCTGATGACTTCGCAGGCGCGCCAAACATGTTGTTGCGCAATGATGGCAATGGAAAGTTTACCGACGTAACCTCGGCAGCGAAGTTAGACCGTATTGGACAGTCGCTGGCTGTAGTGCCGACGGATTTCAACAATAGACGCGATGTCGACCTGCTTGTCCTCAATTACGGCAAAGCCTCAGAACTCTTCAGTAACCAGCGTGATGGCACTTTTCGCGATCTCGCAAAGGAAGTGGGGCTGGTTGTTGAGGGCCGGTGGAGCTGCGCTGCGGCTGGTGACCTAAACAAGGACGGCTACACAGATTTCTTCTTTGGCCGCACTGACGGACCGGGTCTTTTTGCAGTTAGCGATGGTCGGGAGAAGTTTAAGACAGTGAATGCGCCGAGTGGATCAGAGGCGGCTCGCGCTGCTCAGTTCCTGGACTACGACAACGACGGCCTGCTCGATTGCCTGGCGCTCACGGTCAAAGGGATGCGCATCTGGCGTAACCTTGGAAACGGTTGGATGGATGTGAGCGAGGCTGCAGTCGCGCGTGCTCTCGCCAGCGGGCCGCCGCAAGCGAGTCCGGAACTTCGCTTGGCTGCCGGCGATGTAGATAGTGACGGCGACACGGATCTAATTGTTCTCTCCTCTTCAGGCGAACTGAGTGTCGCGCGCAATGAGGGCAACAGCAACCGCTCACTGCGCGTAAACCTCACAGGAAAGGTTAGCAACCGGTCCGGTGTGGGCGCTAAAATTGAGGTGCGCGCGGGAAGCCTAATGCAGAAACTCGAATCCTATTCTGCATCGCCCGCACCCGCGCCCGCAGATTTTGTTTTCGGACTCGGCAAGCGCACGGCAGCGGATGCTGTCCGCGTATTATGGCCCGCCGGAATCGTGCAGGCGGAAACAGAAATCGCTAAGACCCAAGCGGCTACCGGGGGTGCGGCACAAGAGGTCCCTCGGGTCGTGACGCTTTCAGTAATTGAGCTGGATCGTAAACCCTCATCGTGCCCTTACCTTTACGCCTGGAATGGCGAGAGATTCGGGTTCATCACAGACTTCATGGGTGGCGGTGAGATGGGCCATCTGGAAGAGCCCGGCCTCTACAACACCCCGGACCCGGATGAGTATGTGCGTATCCGCGGAGATCAATTAAAGGAGCGCAACGGTCGTTATGAGTTGCGCGTGACCAACGAACTGGAAGAAGCGCTGTTTGTGGATCGTCTGCAATTAATTGCCGTCGCCCATCCACAGGGTATCGAGGTCTATCCGAATGAAGGTCTAATTAGTCCTCCGCTACCGCCTTTCAAGCTCTACGCCACGCGGCAAGCCCGGGCCCCGATTTCCGCTGTTGATGACCACGGGCACGACGTCCTGCCGCGAATCACCCACCTTGATCGCCAGTACCCGGACGACTTTCGTCTGCAGCGAATACGGGGTTACGCGGACGAGCACACGCTCACGTTGAAACTCATCGAAGAAGTCCCCAAGGTCCAAAGTCCAACGTTCAACGTCCAACGTCAATCGTCCAAAGTCCGTCTTCATCACTGGGCAGCTAACGCCGGCACAACAAATTCAAGCACCTCAAAACAGACATTGGACATTGGACCTCGGACGTTGAACGATCACGGTCCCCGCCCTGAAAGAATAATATTGTTGTTAACTGGCTGGACCGATTACGCGTGGTCGAGCGATAACCTGGCCGCCTCACAGAGCGGCAAGGCCCTGACTCTCCCGGCGCTGCAGGTTAAGGACGCGCACGGGAGTTGGCGCACTGTCGTGGAAAATGTCGGGATTCCCGTGGGCCGGCCTCAAACCGTGACCGTTGACCTTACGGGTAAGTTCCTCACGACGAGCCGCGAGGTGCGGATTGTCACAAGCATGCGTATCTACTGGGATCAGATTTTGGTCGACACCTCGGGCGGTGACTTTCCCTTTAAAATGACGCGGCTCGATCCCCTCGTGGCCAACCTGCGTTGGCGCGGCTTCTCGCGAGAGGCGACAGCGGACGGACGTGAACCGTTCAGCTATGATTACGAACAGGTTTCATTCTCTTCACCGTGGAAAGTAATGATAGGACGTTATACGCGTGAGGGTGACGTGGGTGAGTTGCTGCGTAAGTCAGACGACATATTCGTTGTCTCGCGGCCTGGTGACGAGATCAGTCTCTCGTTTGCTGCTGACAAACTGCCGCCCGTCCCGCGCGGGTGGACACGCACCTTCTTGTTCTACGGGGACGGTTTCAGCAAAGAGATGGATATCAATTCCGCCAGCCCCGACGACATTTATCCGTTACCTTTTCACGGAATGACAAAATATCCCTACGCTCGTCCCGTAGTTTATCCGCTGACAAAAGCTCGACGTGCGTACCTTGAGCGGTACAACACAAGGATCGTCACCTCGCAGGTGCCGTCAATCGACACTGTTTTGGTTGAAGCACGAGCGGGAGGGCGTTACTAGATTGGAACAGATAAGATACTCAGTGGCAGCATGCCAGACAGACATGCCGAATCCGGTTGAGCGGCGGGCCATGCGCGCCTCAACTGATCGCATGTTGGCGATGATCGATTCGGCAGTGGCGGGCAGCGCGCCTTTCCTACCGGTCCGCCTCGTGGTATTCCCCGAGTTCGCGCATGCGGCGCCGGTGTTTGCAACTGCTGCAGAATTGATCGAAAAACTCGCCGTGCCGATCCCTAACGAACACACGGAGCGCCTTGAACAAAAAGCCAGGGAGCATAACATCTACATCCAGAGCGGCTCGATGCTGGAAGTCGATTCGAAATGGCCGGGAGCTGTCTTCAATACAACCTGCTTGATCGGTCCCAAAGGAATCCTCTACAAGTATCGCAAGGTGAACACGTGGATTCCGTACGAAGTGCACACTAGTCCTCACGATCTTGCAGGCTATGATGAACCACTTTTCCCGGTCGCCGACACGCCCATCGGGCGGATAGGTTGCGCCATCTGTTACGACTGGTTATTTCCGGAAGCGATCCGCCAACTGACGGCCAATGGGGCAGAGGTGCTGGTGCGCGTGTCCGCCTACATGGATCCCTGGGGAGCGACCGAGCCAATGGACTGGTGGACGGTGGTGAATCGCTGTCGCGCACTGGAAAATATGGCGTATGTCGTGGCGGCCAATCAGGGCGCAAGCTTGAAACATTACCCGCCCTACTCGTGGCCCGGAGGCAGTCAAGTAGTGGACTTCGATGGTCGACTGCTCGCTCAGGCGTCGCCCGGTCCGGGTGAAAGAATCGTGGTTGCCCCGGTTGATATTTCCGCCTTACGCCACGAACGCGCCACCCGCCACGGCCATCACATGCTTGCGCACCTGCGTACTGAGGCCTATCCGATCTATCAACGGCATCAATATCCCCCGCAACTCGCTGAAGATAATGGAGCAAATATCGATTACGAGCGGAATAACGTTTTAATTGACGAGTCGAAACATAGACTGGCTTTACCGAACGGAGAGCTGTAAGACTGGGTGAAGACCCGAAAGGGCGGGGAAATTTGCGGCTGCGAGAAATTCTGACAAGTTGGAGAATCTGCAGGTTGGAAGGTGGGCAAAGCGAAGCGCGCCCCCGCTCCATCGTAGCGTCAGCATTGTAAGAAAGAAGGCTGAGAGGAACTAAGAACCTATGACCTGGATCAAGACCATTCTTCCGTCCGAGGATGAGGAAGTGCGCCGCGCTATGGAAGCGCAGCGCGATTTGTATCCGGCGGAGTATGCCTCTCCGGTGCACCCCACCGCTGATGACCATGCAGCAGGTATCGTGGCTTCACACAGCTTGATTCCAGCTGCTCTCTATCATGCGTTTTCTACTTTCGGGGCCCTGATGTCTCCAGACTTGCCGCTTAGCAGACGACAGCACGAGATGATCACAACGGTGGTGTCAGTCACCAACCGGTGCCACTATTGAATCGAAGCTCACGCAGAGTTTCTGCGTCGCGTCACCTTGGATGAGAAGATGGTTGAGGCGTTGCAAGAGGACTACAAGGCTGCCCCAATCTCCGAGCAAGACAGAATTATGCTTGACTACGTTGTGCAGTTGACCCGCGATGCAACGCGCATTTCGCCTCAGGATCACGAACACCTGCGCGCGGCCGGTTTTGACGACAAAGGGATCTTGCAGATCACACTTATCGCCTCATGGTTTAACTACATCAATCGCGTGGCAGACGCTTTGGGTGTCGGCAGAGAAGACAATTCATGGGCGCAATAAGGAGATTATCAAGAGTGAAACCAGCGATCGCACTGGTGATTGGCATCGTCTTTTTCTGCGTACTATACCCACGCGTCAGCGCCCAACAAGCAGCTAGCGCCACACTGAGCGGTAGAATTACAGACCCGAACGGTGCGGTGGTTGCCGGCGCTCTGGTGATAGCTACGCAGAAGGCGAAGGGGTTTAGCCGTCAAACCGTAAGTAACGATCAAGGATTGTTTGTGTTAACCAATCTTCCGGCCGATGAATACGGTGTAGAGATTCAAGCAAGTGGTTTTTCAAAGAGGGAGCTGAAGGCCACGCTTCTGGTAGGGCAAGATGCAACTTTTGATGCCACCCTCAGTATTGCAAGTGTCGCGGTAGCCGCAGATACGATCTCGGGTGATCGGCTCGCGATGATTAGTACAGAATCTTCGGCAGTCGATGGCGTGATCGCGAAACGTGAAATCGAAAACCTGCCGCTTAACGGACGCAACTTCCTGGAACTAGCCTTGTTGATTCCCGGCAATGCTCCGGCGCCAAACTTCGATCCCACGAAAACCAATACGATAGTAATCTCCTCGGCGGGACAACTCGGGCGTGGCGGTAATGTGACGGTGGACGGCGCCGATGATAATGACGACGTCGTCGGAGGCCAACTGCAAAATATCTCGCAAGAGGCAGTGCAGGAGTTTCAAATCGCTACCAATCGCTTTTCGGCCCAGTTAGGCCGCTCCGGCTCTGCGGTCATTAATATCGTAACCAAGTCAGGGTCAAACGAATATCACGGCTCTGGCGCGATCTATTTCCGTGATCGAAGACTGCAGGGGCTGCCTGCCACTTTCGACCGCACGGGGCGGGAGGCGCCGCCCTTCGATCGTGAACAGTACGCCTTCGCGTTGGGCGGCCCGATCAAAAAGCAGAGGGCGTGGTTCTTTGGTTCTTTCGAATTTCGTAATCAGGACGGCGCTACCTTAGTCGGCTCACGCGACCTGGCGAGTCGCTCAGTTAGAAGAGGTTTCGCTCGGGCGCCGCTTAACGATTTGCTAAGTACAGTGCGGGTTGATTTGAGTCCGACCGACGCCGATCGCCTCAGCTTCCGCCATTCGCTGCAACGCGCCGACGACGTTTCAGCGAGCACATTGGATCGGGCCATCGGCTCTGCTTCACAGCGCCAGTCAAGCAGCAATCGTTCGCATTTTGTATTTGGCAACTATACGCACGTGTTTAGTCCCAGCGAAGTGAACAGCCTCAATTTTAGTTTCAGTACTTTCATCAACCAGACCGAGCCCGTCACACCCGGGCCGCAGCTAACCTTCCCGAGCATTCAGGATGGCGCCTCCTTTCGAGTGCCGCAGCAGACCAAGCAGCGCCGGCTGCAGTTCAGCGATACCTTCACGATGGTGCTGGGCAACCACACCTTGAATCTCGGAGGAGAGATTCAGCGCGTGGATTCTGGTTTTGATCTCAGGGTTTTCCAACAAGGGCGCATCGAACTGATAGAGGATTTTCCGGACTTTGATCGAAATGCTGATGGTCGGGTCGATGATAATGATCTGCTTTTCGCGGTCACGCTGCGCAGTGGCATGCCCGAGCGACCGCTTATTATCAATGACGCCGACAACTTTTACTTCGCCGGCTTTGTGCAAGACGACTGGCGGATACGTCCGCAACTTACATTAAACCTCGGCTTGCGATATGAGGTAGATTCTGACGTGAAAAACGTTA
>JBGTLM010000282.1:0-26172 GCA_041744135.1 Pyrinomonadaceae bacterium | reverse complement strand
GAATCATCAAGAAGGTGATACGTCCCGAGTCTGGCTCAACTTCTCGATACGGCTTTGTCGCCTGAGTTGGCTTCGCGGCGTGGCTCTGCCTTCCGCAGACGAGCTTCTTTGATTTTGGGCTACGCGAGGCAGTCGCGGGTACTAATCAACGCCTGACGTCCGAATCCCTCTCGATCAGTGGGTTTGAACTCCGGTTGTAGTATCGGCTGTACTTTGCGAAATGCTTGCCTTTTTCTTAAGAGCGACACGGGGTTATGCAAAATAGTGCTGCCACCCTTCGGCCGGAATTGACTCACCAAGGGCATCCTCCCTCACGTGAATGCCGAACTGGCCAGAGTGCATGCCAGAGCCGACGATGGCGGTCAGCGATACATTCACGCGAATCGCGGGCGACTACGGCTCGCGTAGCGCTCCAGTTATTCCGAAATCCACGTTTGAGGTCGAATCAATTTAACGCCGACGCGTTGCTGCCCGTCCGCTTCGTTCAACCAGATGCCATTGACCTCGGCTTCAAATACGGCACCGAACGGGGTGGTAAGGCGCAGCGCCGCGCCCGACTCAACAATCACGTCCGCGATGAGCGTAGCTCCAAAGCGACTGACCAGCTCGGCCTTAGCGGCAACACGAAACAAAACGCCACGACGGGTCTGCCCCTCTATTTCAACATCAAAATTGACGGGGACGCGCGGGTTCCGCCTGTTTATCGAGCCGTCATCACTTCTACCCGTCATTTCGTTATTCATCAGGTTCACATCCTCATTCTCGTGTTGTTTCGGTAATGCCGTTCCGCCTTGCGTTTCGTTTCATCCTAAGAGGCGCTGAATGTCAGGGACGACGAGAGTCTCGTTCTGTAATTCGACGACGCCTTTCAAGAGGGTCTCATCCAAACCCAAGTTGCGCTTGCACGGGCGATGCGCGACGGGTAGTTGGATGGAGCGCACCGTAGGTTGGATAAGGAAACCGAGCAGAGAACTTTTTTTGGTCCCGCAGCTGATCATCAGTCGAGTTTGGCTTCGCGCCGCAACGGGCGGAAGGCCCAAGCGGGCGGCGAGGTCGATCACCGGCACCGGCGAGCCTCGCCAGCGAGCGATACCCATAACGGACGGGGGCGCTCCCGGAACCGGGATGAGGGAAGGGAGGTTCAGGACTTCGGGGACTTGTGTGACGCTTAATCCGAAGACCAGCGGGTGCTCATGGGGAGCCGGCTCGGCGAGGGAGAAGACGAGGATGCGGTGCGGGCTTGAACTTGTATTCGCCTGAGTTGTGCTGTCAGCCTCCTGCCGGGTTCGAGCCGACGACCAGCCGATCTCGTCAACGGTGTCATCAAAGTCCAAGGCTGTTGGGACGGTGTCGGGCGTGCCAGGGGCAAGCCGTTCTGGCGCGAGGAGCAACAACAAAGATTCGTCTGTCTTGATCATCCCGCCGAAAAAAACATTCGCCGGATCGTGCGCGATGGCTGGGAGCGGCGCGAACGCATCGCGCCCGACCTTCGTCACTTGAGAAACACTCCTGACCCTCAATCCCCACTTTTTTCCCCCGGAGTTCAGAACGACCACGCGCTGTGTCTCGCCCGCTGTTTCCTCGCTCAACCCAAGTCGCGCAGCCAGACTATAGACCGGTACTCCTCCGCCGGCTCCGGGCATCATACCCAGGAAGCCGGTCTCACCATGCTCCGTGTGAGCCAGGACGTCCAGGTGATCAATGCGCTCGATGCTCTCGACCCACTTCATATCGAGACAGTAAATCGCTCCGGCCGCGTAGCAACGGATAAATTGCAGTACGTCGGGTAAGGTCTGAGTTTCGGTTGTCATGATGTGTCTCGCTCCCGCGGTCTGAAATGTTGTTCATCGGCGTGGGCCGAATGAAGGGGTAATGTTTGCTCGCAATCGAGCCGCAGCAGATCTGCGATGAGGGCGGGCGGTGCGATCTGGTCAACCACCCCCCTCTCAATCGCCCGCTGCGGCATTCCGTTGATGACGCAGCTTGCACCGTCCTGTGCGTAGGTTCGTCCGCCGCGCGCGCGGATCGCTAGCAGTCCGCAGGTCCCGTCACTGCCCATTCCGGTCAGCACGACGGCCCGCGCCAGCGCCCCATAAACCTGCGATACAGACTCCATCGTCACATCAATCGAGGGACGGTGCCCAGCGAGCGGAGGTTTTTTGTCGAGTCGCACGCGCCCTCCAGCGTCAAGTCGCATGTGATTATCGCCAGGCGCGACGAGCACGACGCCGGGCGCGATTGCGTCTCCCTCGCGCGCCTCCGCAACTCGCAAAGCGGTTTGCCGGTTCAACTGCGCCGCCAAGACCGCAGTGAACGACGCGGGCATGTGCTGTACGACAATAATGCCGAGCGGGAAATCGGCGGGTAGGCTTGTGAGCAGATCGCGTAGCGCGATGGGACCGCCAGTTGAGGCGCCGATGACCACAACACCTCCGGCAACGGTAGGAGCGGCGCACCGCGTTGATGCGCGGTTTGCGGGCCGCGGCACACTAACTCCAAATTCGCGCGTGCTGTTGCCATTCAATCCGCGCTTCGCGGATGCCAAGCCGCCATCGAAGGGCGAGGCATCCGGCCTGCGTCGGGGCTGAATCGAGCGCACGACTTTGACGCGCGCGGCGGAACGCACCTTCGAAGCGATCTCGCGACCCAGCACGTCGGGGTCTGTGTCCACACCAGGAGTGTATTTCAGTATGAAATCCACCGCGCCGAGATTGATGCCGTCGAGCGTGGCGCGTGCCGCGCGGTTGCTAACGCCGGTCACTAGCAGTACCGGCACGGGACACTCGCGCATGATCCGCTCTAACGTCTCCAAGCCGCTCATTTCCGGCATTTCGAGATCGAGCGTTACGACATCCGGTCGCATTTGCTTGATGACTTCGAGAGCCCGTCGCCCGTCATGGGCCTTGCCCACCACCTGCAAATCAGGCGCAGACTGGATATGCTCCGCCACTAATTGGCAGACAAAGGGCGAATCATCAACGACAACCACTCGCATGGGAAGTGCTAAGTGCTGAGTGCTGAGAGAAAAACCGCTATAACTCAGCATTATTACTTTGCCAGTTTGCGAACGAGTTCCAAGAGGACCTCGTCCTGATAAGGTTTTGGGAGATATTCGCAAGCTCCGAGGTCGAGCGCCTTGCGGCGATGCTTCTCGCCGGTGCGCGAGGTAATCATCACCACCGGGATGGCGCGGTAGTCATCCTGCCGCTTGAGCGCGGCGAGCAGTTCGTAGCCGTCCATACGCGGCATCTCGATATCCGTCAAAATCACGTCCGGCTGCTGCTGTACCGTCTGCAAGATTTCGAGGGCGTCGAGGCCGTCCTTCGCCGCGGAAACCTGCCAGCCAGCCCCGCTGATCAAGTTTGTCATTACGCGACGCACGCTAGGGCTATCGTCCACGATCATCACGGAAAGCGTCCGGCGCGTGGCCGATCGCGTTCCCGCGCCCGCCCGCGCCGTCGCGATTGGAGTCGCCGCCGCCGTTTCTCCGAACACGAGGTCAACAGGATTCAAAATCGGGATCACGCGCCCGTCGCCCATCAGCGTTGCGCCCATTAGACCGGGCACGCGGCGCAGGTGATTCCCGAGCGACTTGATGACGATCTCGCGCTCCTCAATTAGTTGATCTACGGCGAGCGCGATCTGTCGTGCGCCGACGCTCAATATCAGCACGGGCAGGCGCGCAATCGTTTCGTCGGCAGGCTGCCTGAGCTTGAGCGTTTGACCGAGACGCACGACCGGATAGACGTTGCCGCCGGTGCGCACGACGGGTTCGTCGCCGAGTCGCTCGATCTCGCTTCGCTCGACGCGCATGATCTGTTTGACAGCATTCAATGGCACGGCGAACGTCTCCGCATTGGCGCGAACGAGCAATGCGCGCGTCACCGCGAGCGTCATCGGCAGGCGCACGGTGAAGCGGACGCCCTGTCCGGGCACTGAGTCGAGCGCGACTGTGCCTTGTAGCTTCGTGACGTGCTCTTTGACTACATCCATGCCGACGCCACGACCGGAAACTTCGCTCACCTCCTGCGCTGTCGAAAGTCCCGGCAGGAAGATTAAATTGAACACTTCCTTGTCTGACATCGCCTCGACTTCCGCAAGCGAGAAAAAGCCTGCCGTTGCCACCTTCTGGCGAATCGCCGCCAGATCGAGTCCCTTGCCGTCGTCGCCGATCTCGATCACGACCTCGGTGCCCTCGTGGAAGGCGCGCAGAGTGATCGTGCCACGTTCGGGTTTGCCGAGCGCGCGGCGCAACGCCGGCGGCTCGATGCCGTGACCGACGGCGTTACGCAGAAGGTGCAGGAGCGGGTCCGCCATCTGGTCAAGTACCGTCGTGTCAAGCTCGATGCTTTCGCCTCTGAGGCGCAAATCAACGAGCTTCATTTGCTTGTCCGCTGTGACGCGCACCGTGCGGTGCAAGCGCGTGGCGAGGGCCGCGAGCGGCACCATCCGAACGCGCATCAGCCGCTCCTGTATCTCGCTCATCAGGCGGCGCTGGCGGTTGAGAACGTGATCAAAGTCGCCGAGCAGGTTTTCCAACTCGTTGCCGACCGCGTTCGTGTCGCTCGAAGTTTCGGCCAGCTCGCGCGCCAGACTGTGAAACTCGGTGTAGCGGTCGAGCTCCAATTCGTCAAAGCCGTGGGCAGCAAATTTCGCCGCAGCAGAAACGGAGCGCGCGACGCCTGCGCCAAACGAAGAAATTGATGGAATGGCGGCGAGACCTTCGCTGACAATCCCTGCCCTGATGCTCTTAACATCGAACACTGCCGGATTGCCGCTGGCGAAAGATTTGGCTTCGTACTCAGTCTCTAGTTTGTTCGAGACGCGCCGCATGCGGTCGGTGCTGTGCTGGAGTTCTTCGACCTCGCGAGTAAAATCCGACATACGTTGTTCCAACACCGTGCGACTGATAACAAGTTCGCTGATGAGTTTGACGAGCGCATCGAGCCGCTCGAGCGGCACTCGGACGACGCGACTCGCCGCGCGCTTAACTTCCGGCGCGGCGCGGCCTTCCTGCTCCCCTTCAACTTCGGCGTCGGCAGCTGACAACTTCTCGGCCTGCGAAGCGAAGTTTTCGAGATCAATTACGGCCTCATCGCCTATTACGCTCGCCGCTTCGAGAAGCGAGGAGGCGACGGATTGACGCGACACCGCGCCCGTTTCATCTTCAACATTAGTTGCCGGCGCGTTGAGCAGCGTCGCATAGCCCTCGTAAATCTCTGCGGTGACACCGCGTACGCTTTTCGCGCTTGCCCCGCGCGCGAGGTTTTCTAATACCTCCGCCGAAGCCAAAAGCACGCTCATCGCATCGGGCGTGACTTGCAGCCGGCCTTCGTAAAGCTGGTCGAGCAGATCTTCCATGCGGTGCGCGAGCCGGGTGATCGTCCGCAGGCCGACGACGCCTGCTGCGCCCTTGAGCGTGTGCGCGCTGCGCCGAACCTCTTGCAGCGATTCGCGGTCGCCCGCGTCGCGGTCGAGCGCGGACAGACCGGCGCTGATGACGCGCAGGTGATCTTCCGCCTCCATCGAGAAGACTTCGAGCATGTCCGGGTCAATCGCCGGCTCGTCTTCGTCCTCCTGCTCCGCCGGCGCGGAGAAGGATGAGGACGCGAATGCGGCGACGCGCTTATCGTCCGTTTCATCTGCGACGGCAGGTGCGGAAGAAGGCTCTTGCAGCGTCTCATGCGACAATTCATTCAGCCGGTTTTCGACTTCGTCGAGAGTCCTCAAGAGAAACATCGCCGTCTCCCTGCTCATCGGTTGGAGACTGTCGACGATTTCTTCGAGCTTCTCTTCAATCGAGTGGGCGACGTGGCTGAGGTCCGCGAAACCGACCATTGAAGCTGCGCCCTTGATCGTGTGCGTCAAGCGGTGCGCGCTCTGAATCGAGTTCGTGTTGTGATCGGCTATGTATTCCTCGATGCCCTGCCGGATCGCCGGCAGGTAACCCATTGCCTCTTCGAGGAAACCAATCAGGATTTCTCTGTCAATTTGTCTGCTCACACGCCACCTCCATTGATATAAAGGATAAAGACATGACTGCTCTAAGCACCCTGTTTCTCTTCACCCTTCATCCTTTCTCATTTTGCTCTGCGCCGGTAGATGAGCGTGTCACTAATGCTCACCGGCTCGATCTCCGGCAGTTCCAGTCCGATTAATTCAGCCGGGGCGGTAAATAAAAATCCGCCGGGGCCGAGCCGCGTCGTCAATCGCCGCACGATGGCGGCGCGACTCTCAAGTTCGAAGTAGATCAAGACATTTTGACAAAAGATCACGTCCTGCGAAGGCAGGTGGAGGTCGTCATCGGCCAGGTTGCCCGCAAGAAATTTGACGGATTCGGCGACGCGAGCGGCGACCGTGTAAAGACTTCCGCGCGCGTCCTTCGTGGTCGTGAAGTAACGGTCACGAAGGCCGTCCGTCAACCCACGCATCTGGTGCGGCCGGTACGAACCACGGCGGGCTGTGGCGAGCGCGTTCTGGCTGATGTCGGTTCCGGTGACGCGTGCTCGGAACGAGTTCGTGTCGGGTGTCTCGAAGAACCGGATGGCAAGCGAGTAAGCTTCCTGCCCGCCCGCACACCCCGCGCTCCAGAAAGCGACGGTGGTCTGGCCACGCTCGCGTTTCCGGTTTAACAACTCCGGCAACACGCCCCCCGTGAGTGCCTCGTATGTCGGCGCATGGCGAAAGAAACTCGTCTCCCCGACAACGATGAGTTCGAGCAGTTGCTCCCACTCGGCCGCGGCCTTCGGGTTGTGCGTGACGAAGCGGTAATACTCGCCGTAGCACGTGAAGCCCCGCAACCGCATCCTCTCCCAGAGCCGCCCGCGCAAAAAACGCAGTCGGCTCTCCGGGAAAAACAACCCGCACCGTTGCCGGATCAGATCGCGCCACAGAGCGTACTCGGCGGCGGAGAGTTCCGGTTGCGTATGTGAGATGACAGAGATCATTTTGAGTAAGTGAAGGATGAACGCGGAACGATGAACTGAAGGCGGAAAAACTTTCCCTCGGCGTTCATCGTTCCACGTTTATCGTTCCTAGTTGTTCGCGGAATGCCCGTTGCCGTTACCGTTACCGTTTTCGGGCAGCTTGAACGTGATGACTGAGCTACGGAGTTTGTCAGCAAGGGAAACGAGTCCGCCCACCGAAATCGTCGCCTGCTTCGAGCCGGCGGCGACCTGCTGCGTCACGTCCGAGATGGTGGTCATGGACTTGGCGATGGCTTCCGAACCGCGCGCCTGTTGGTTCGACGCCTGGGAGATTTGCTGAATCAATTCCGCGAGACGGTTCGAGACCGTTTCGATCTCGGTTAAGGCCTGCCCGGCTTCGTTCGCAAGGTCAGAGCCTTCAACCACTTCGCGCGTCGTCTCCTCCATCGCCGCGACCGCTTCGTTCGTTTCGGACTGGATGGACTTGATGAGCGTTGAGATTTGCTTCGTCGCATTCGTGGAACGGTCGGCGAGGCGTTCGACCTCTTCGGCGACCACCGCGAAACCGCGCCCGGCCTCGCCGGCCATCGCCGCCTGAATCGAGGCGTTCAAGGCGAGCATCGAGGTGCGGTCGGCGATGTCGTCAATGAGCTGAATGATCTCGCCAATCTCCTGCGAGCGTTCGCCGAGACGCTTGATCCGCTTCGAGGTCTCCTGCACCTGCTCGCGGATGCGGGACATCGCCGTGATGTTGTTCTGCACGGCTTCCGTACCTTGCTTCGCGTTGGCGCGCGCCTGGTCAGCAACCGTGGCCGACAGGACGGCGTTCTCCGATACCTGTTGGATCGAAACGGTCATTTCTTCGATGGCGGATGAAGTTTCCATGATCTGCATGGATTGCTCTTCCGAACCGTTAGCGAGGTGTTCGGTCGTGGCCTGAATCTCGGTGGCCGAAGAGCTGACCTGCAATGTCGCATCCTTCACGTTGTTGATGACCTTGCGCAGCTCAGAGATCATGTAGTTGAAAGAGTCGGCGATGGCTCCGGTGGCGTCCGTCGTCACTTCGGCTTCAATCGTCAGGTCGCCGTTCGCCACGTCGCCGATTTCGTCGAGCAGCTTCACGATCGATCTTTGAATATCGTTGCGCTCATCCTGCGACTGGACGAGAGAAAGCGTGTTATCGAGCATGTTCTTGAACGACTTGCCGAATCTGTCCTCCGCCGATTTCGGCGCGACTTCGACTTTCAGATTTCCGGCAGCGATCTGGTCCGATATCTCCGCCATCTCCTTGAGGTAGTGCGTCATGTTATTCATCGCCTGGAGAAGTTGTCCGGTCTCGTCGGTTGACGTCGCCACAATCTCCGCCGACAAATCGCCCTTGGCGAGTCGATTGGCGACGTCGACGGCTTCACCCAACGGTCGGGTGATGCTGCGCACGATGAAGAAGGCGAGCAGGATCGTGAAAATTACGACCAGCGCCACAGCCAGCAAGGTGTTGTATTTTCTGCCGTTGAAGCCGGCAATACGCGCCTCCAACAAGCCGTCGAGGGCGGGCGTCGTGACGTCCCAGAGCCCGAAGCTTGCGTTGAGCGCGTTCGCACCCGCAGCCTTAAACTCCTCGGGTCGGAGCTCTAAAGTCGCCGCGTTGGCTATCCGTTTATCGATCAGATCCATAAACGCTTGGGTTGCGGCGACGTGGCTCTGGACCGGGGTCTCCAATAAAGGTTTCAGAGAGCCTGAAGCATTGTTGGCCACGGCCAGTTTCACCCCAGCGTGGGTCGCATCGATATTGGATCTCAGAACGCCCAGCCAGACAATGAGTTGAGTTTTCTCGTCAGCGGTGACGGTTCCTCGGGTGATGACGCCCTCGCCAAAACTCAATACTTGAGACAGGAGGTCCTGATTCTCGGGAAGCTTGAGCAGAATGGTGTCCATCGCGTAATAACTATCAAGATCGGGATCGAGAATAAGGTTCGAAGTGTCGCCCACCTGCGAGATCAGACCGCGCATGTCGGCGATGAGACCTGCGTGAAGCTGACGGCGTTCCTCAAGGCTCGCGGTGGTCATTACGCTCTTAAGTCCCTTCCATTTGGCTTTAAGCGCGCTCGACTTCTCGGTGGTCTTCAGCTCTGTTCCGAGTTGCTTATCAAGATCATCCAGTTCCCTGAATGTTTCATCAATGCGAGCCGCGCTGCTCGAGGCGAGGGAACTGTTCTCGCCCCCGCTGCCGCTGCTAGCTCTTCCGTGCTGCGGGACGTCTTCCAGCAGCTTTCTTAGTGGGCGAAGGTACGAATCTCCCACTACCTCTTTCCGCGCGAAGTTGATCGCGATGTTTTTCTCCGCCACCAGCAGGTAGAGCAGGACGGCGATGGGGATGCTCAGCGCAATGGCAATGAGGGCAAATTTTTGCCATATCTTTAAATTTTTGATCATAATGACACTCCTTTAGCTGTGGTGGCGATTCCATCGACCTGAAATTTGAGGGTAAAACCCCCTTGGCTGCGGCAGGACACTCTGTTCCCTGCCACAGGCCATTTCAGTTTAGATGGATCAAAAAGTAATACCGTAGTAGAGAAACAGGCTGTTGTTCTTGCGGCCTTGATTACCGATGCTGTAGCCGGCATAGAACAAGCTTCTCTTGGAGACCGTGAAGGCGAAGCCCGGCGTGACGTAGCCGAAGCGATTCTTACCACTGAACCAGTCCGTCACAAAACTGACTTTGCTGTGCAACGGTTGTTCATAACCAACAATCGCTCCGGTTTTGGTTCCAGTGCCGGTTGCGCGACCTACCAAAGTGTAGGCGCCGCCGGTGAAGCGGGGTCCGAAGTCAGCCTTAACCTTCTTGCTGACCGTACTGTAGATCATGCCGAAGGTGTCGCTCCCGGCGCGATTTCTAACCGGCACAAAAAGAACGCCGCCACCGGCGATCGCTACACCATTTTCCTCGTTGGCATAAAACTGCCATTTGGCATTTGGTTGAATCTCGACCGTTTGATCCGGCGCTAACGTATCAGTGAAGGCGACGTTGATACCCGCTTCCAGGCCCTTGCCTAGTCCAAAGACCGCACGAGGCACATAGGTTTGGAATCCCCCGTTTCTGTGGCTTTCGAGGTGGCTGATGAAATCAAATTCCAGGTAGGTTCTCTTTTCTGGGACAACATCAGTCGAAGGGATGTTGAAGAGTGTGGATTGAGCGACTGCGTTTTCGCTGTTGAGCACTCCGAGAGCGAAGAATCCAGCGAGTACGAAGGCTATTGTCTTAAGTTTACATATCATGGTGTTGGCTCCTTTTAGGTTCTTTCATTGAAAGGGTTATGGTTAGGTTTGGTTGAGTGTTGAAAGCCAATGCTGACGCATGACTTCGGTGATTTAACCTCCGGCGGAGGCGACTTCGAACTGATGCATCTCAGGTGAAAGCATCAGCTTTTCGGGGTCTAGCAGCACGACTAGCCCCTGGTCGTGTTCATACACACCACGCATGTACGGGGTGACGCTGTTCTCCACAGGTGCCGTAGGTTGCTGGACGCGCCCGCCGCTGAAGAAGCGAATGCCGCGCACCGCATCAACCAGGAGAGCCGTCTGTATCTCTTCGCTCCGTGACCGGACGACGAGCATCCGGCCGCCGCTCTCCGCCTGATCCCCGAGGCCGAGGAAGCGTCGCAGATCAACCACCGAGATGATGTCACCGCGCAGGTTCGCCACGCCCGCCACCCACTCGGGCACGTTCGGCAGCGGCGTCAGCGCGAGCGGTCGCCCAATCTCTGTCACGCTAGCGATGGGAAACGAGTACGACGCGCCGTCGAGCGTGAAGATAACGTGCTGTTCCGTATCATCGGCGATTGCGTCATGGGAAGCTGACGTGAAGACGTGCGAGCCGGCCTGTGTTTCAGCCTCACCCGCCCTTGGCGCCACCTGACTATCAATCTCGGCAATCAGTGAATCGAGGACGCCGCACGTCTGGTTGAAACTCTCGCGCTCGACCAAACTTTGTTCGCTGGCCATCTCAATGTCGTTCTCAACCTGTTCTCCGAACATCGGCATTTCATCGAACGTCGGCATCGCGTCTCTTTCAGGCTCGAACGGAATGTCCGAAAGCGACGGATCCGCGCGCCGTTGCTCGGCGGCGTCGAGCGGACTGAGATCGAATTCCGTCTCAGCATCCGCAGCGCTGTCGAAGTCTGGCGGCGTTGCCAACGGCGAGACTTGAATGTTCGAGGTCGCCTCGCCCGTGGCACCGTCTATCTCCAGGACGAGTGAGTCGAACCCAGTGAAAGGAGGCCAAAAATTTTCCAACTCCGCGCCGGGCACGGGGTCAAACGCTTCCATGTCTACCGGCGAAAGCAAGGAGGATGAGCCTTGCGCGATCTCATCGTCGAGGGTGGCAATCAACGAACCGAACTCGGAGCCGGATTCGTCGAATCCCGTGTCGGCACCATCACCGGCAAGCGAATCGAACGCGGCTTCCTCGTCTTTCATGTGTTCTAAGCTTTCGTCCATCGTTAATCCTGGCGTGCGTCAGTCTTCGGGCGGAAATTGCCTTGGGCGCGGCACATGCGCCAGACCTCCTCGTCTGAATTTTTTCGGGTAAACCTGTCGAACAAACAGCGGGGCGGGCAACTACATGAGTCTAGCTACAGTCTCCACGAGCACGGCCTCGTCAAACGGCTTCGTCATGTACTCGTTTGCGCCTTGTTTAATGCCCCAGAACTTGTCGCTCTCCTGGTTCTTGCTGCTCAGGAGCATGACTTTCATCTCTTTTGTTTCGGGCGTTGTGCGAATCTGGCGCAGCACCTGAAAGCCGTTCTTCTTCGGCATGATTATGTCGAGGATCGCCAGGTGCGGGAGCTCGCTGGTCGCCTTCTCAATCGCCTCCTCGCCGTCCGACGCGGTGATGATCTGGTAGCCTTTGTTCTGCAGGGCGCTGACGACCATACGCAACTCGGTCGGGCTGTCGTCAGCGACGAGAATCGTTTGATTTGCCATCTCTAATCTCCTTCGGGAAGTGTGAGGTTTAAGTTTATGAGAAACTTCAGACGCGCACCGTTTCGACGACTTCGTTCAAGTCTGTCAAAAATAGGCTGTACGCTTCTTTCAGTCCCTCGCCGACGACCGCCGACCGGAAACTCGAGGTCATGCGTGCGAAGTACGCACCCAGGAGGCCGACGATGCTCCGGCAGGCGTCGTAGAAAAACTGTTGACGAACCTTTTTGTCTACGCCATTGAAGAGGTTGACGATCAGCGTGACCGACAACCGTTCGTTCTGGATGGGCAGCGATTGCGCTGCGGGAAATTCTTGGGCGACTTCGGCCAAAATGGCCTTCAGCGGCTCGATCCGGATCTCCGCGGCGAGCGCGTCCGTTGTCGCGACGATGGTCTCGTTTGCCATCTCGACGAGGATTTGCATCGCAGAGGCCGGACGCTTGAGCGTACTCTTATCTGACAGGCGCCAACGCGCCTGTTCCAGATTCGAGAGCAGCAGGATGATGTCGTTTTCCAGCCGGTTGTCGTGAGCGACATCCTCTTCCGTGAGTTGTTTCGGCGCAGGAGCGGCGGCGCGGTCGCGCTCAAGTTCGTCAAGCCGTCTCACGCCCTCTATCATCAACTGATCCCACCGGGCGATCATCGTGCGGTGCGGCGCTACTAGTTCGGCGCTGGTGCGGAAGGAGCCTTCCAACCAAGTCAGCATTTGATAAATGGCGTCTTCGCCTACGAGAGTACCTACGGTCGCATGGACGATATCGCCGCCTTCGAAATAGATCACGCCGCGCTCGCTCTGGCGCTTAATCGTCAGCCCGACTTGGCGCTGCTCAAGGCAGAGAATCTGCACTATGTTCGGCAGGCTCATATCTCGCAAGTTACCCTCTATTGCCATCAGTCTTTTACCTACTGTTTTGCGGCGGGCGCTCCCGTGCCGCAGTATTCTTCTACCGTGCGAATGAGTGTCTCGGGGTCGAACGGCTTTGTGATATAGGCGGTCGAGCCAGCCATGCGCCCGCGCACTTTGTCGAAGAAGCCGTCCTTGCCTGAAAGCATCACAACCGGAATATGCTTCGTGTCTACGTTGCTCTTAATCTGCTTGCAGAGTTGGTAGCCGTCGAGGCGCGGCATCGTCACGTCGAGGAGGATCAAATCGGGTTGCTGCTCGCCCAACTTTGCCAACCCGTCCATGCCGTCAACCGCGGAAACGACGCGATAGCCTCTATTGCCGAGCTTGAGTTCGACAATCTTGCGTACGGTTGGGCTGTCGTCCACGATTAGCACGCACTTCGCGCGTTTTCGCTGCTCGCGTTTTTGGCGTTCCCGCAGCTCACTCTCTTCCCGTTCGTGCAATTCCGAGTCTTCACGCGACTGCTGTTCGGCAGTCTTGGCACGGTCACGCTGTTCGGCTTCGGCAAAGCGCGCGGCTTCGGCGGCCCGCCGCCCGATCAGCTCTTTGACTTTCATGCCCAAAGTTTCGTCCGTCGAATCGAGCCGGAAACCGGCCTGAAGGTGCGCGATGCCTTCGTCCGTCTCTTTTAGATTCAGGAGCGCGATGCCGACTCGGACGAGATCGCGCGCGGTCGGGTCCTCGTCGAGCGCGTGCCTAAGACGTTTGAGGGCGGCGCGAAGAATTTGCTCGTCTGCTTTGTCATTCCCGAGCAAGCGGTCGAGGTCTTGAAGTGTGAGTTGTGCGCCGCACGCGGAGCACTCGTCCGTCGCTGCGCTTGCTTCGGTCAGGCATAGCGGACATTCCCAGGCGGCTGCGGAAAGGTCGAGCAAGTGTTGCTCCTTTTCACCTTCCATCTCTTGCGTTGCCTGAGCGGTGAAAGCAGCTTGCGCGGGTAATTGCGACTCAGCCCACTCTAGACCGCGAAGGGCGCGCACGTTGGCTGGGTTGATCGCCAGCACCCGCTTCAGATGGCGCGCCTTCTCAGTGAGTGAATCGGTGAGGTAGGCCATCAGCAGCCAGCCCTCTTCGATGTTCTCGTCGTACTCCATCACATTGCGCAGGATGGCACTCGCCTCCAGGTGGTCGTTGCGCTTGAAGGCCGCGATGCTCTTTTGCAGGAGTTGCCGGGCAATCTTACTGTTCGTCTGACTGAATATCTGTTTGGCGCGCTCGTGGGCCGGGTTGATTGCCAGCACGCGCCGCAAGGAAGTCAGCCGGTCTTCCGGATTTTCAACGACGGAAGCCAACCATAGCCACGCGGTTTCGTTTTGCGGCTCGACCTCGGTCGCCTGTAAAAACTGTTTTATGGCGGTCGCGCGATCACCCTCCTTCGCGGCGGCGGCTCCACTTTCCAACAATGCACGCGCGACCGAGGCCGTGCTCTTAGTTGCGGCGAGAGCAGTTAGCGCCTGCTGATTTTCCGGGTTGATAACGAGGACGCGCTCAAGATTCCTAACTCTTTCCGCCATTGTTTCGGCCACGTAAGCCAGCCCCAGCCACGCCATCTCACACCCGTCGTCGGCCTCCGTCACGAGCCGCAAAAGTTCGCGCGCCCGTGCTTTATCGCCACCGCGGGCTGCGTTGGTGCCCTCGCGCAGCAGCGTCGAAGTATCGCGTATGGTCTCTGCGGTCATCGTTTCCCTCGGAATTTGCCGGAAAGGGCCAACTTATTGTGCATTGGTAGAAGCGCTACTGTGCCGCCCTGCCGGCACCTGAAGAGTTCAATTCACGCGAGTCGAGGCGTCGCTCGTGTCAGCGCACCTCGAAGATTGGTTGGAAGAGAATAAAAGGCTTTTGCTCATACGTTCTCTAATTTCCTCTCTGTCAACCCAAACACAACCTGCGCGACCGCTTGCAGCCGCTGCGGTTTGTGAAGGATCGCATCAGCACCGCGCCGTTTGGCTTCCGCTTCGATTGCCGGAGTTCCGTGAGCGGTTAAGAGAACAATGCCTGCCGTTGGGCTTCGATCACGTAAGCTGCTGACGACATCCAGGCCTTCTGCGCCCCCGATGCCGGTCAAACGCAAGTCGACAATCGCCACCTCGTAGTCAGCGCTTGTCAATAAGGCTTTGGCTTCTTCCAGCTCCTGAGCACAATCCACCTGGTACCCACGCTTGGTAAAATAGGCTCTTAAGGCGTGTCGGATGGTTTCCTCGTCGTCTACGACGAGCATCTTAGGAGGCCGCTTTTCCGTAGTCTGCATCGAGGTTACGTATCCTTGTTCAATGGCCAGGGCGTGAGGACGCGTGGGCGAACCTTGCTACTGCAAGAAGAGTGCCGCCCGCGTCACCAACTCAGGAAGAGCGCTGGATGCCCGGAGAAGCGTATTTTTAAGAAGAAGACAAGAGAAGAGCGGAAATAAAAGTCTGAGATTCCAGACCGGAAGTCTGGAATCTCAGACAATAAGGATACGCCTGCTCGCTAACCGAGAATCGTTCCCGAGGGTTTAACGCGGAGCGATCTTGGATAAGGTGATGCCACAGGCCTTAATCTTCTGGTAGAGCGAACTACGTGGGATGTTTAGTTGCACGGCGGCTTGCTCGACGCTGCCGTCCTGATTGGCGAGCACCCGCTCGATGTGACGCCGTTCATACTCGGCGAGCGCCTGACGCAAATCGTCCGTGTGCGCCGCTTTGATAGCTTCGACTCCAGACGACGCTTCGAAACGCAGGCTCATGCGGTCGAGCGCATCGCAGTCACTGAGGAGCACGGCCCGCTCAAGGACATTGCGCAATTCACGAACATTACCCGGGAACGGATAAGACATAAGTGCTTCTTCCGCATCGGGCAACAACGTGACGGCGTTACGCCCCATCTGCGCGGTCAACCCGTTCAGCAGATGCGTAGCGAGAAGGGGAATGTCTTCGGGCCTTTCACGTAGGGCGGGAACCATGAGCGGTATTGTGCTGATGCGAAAGTAAAGGTCGGCGCGGAACTTGCTGTCGCGGGCGAGTGCCGAAAGGTCCCGGTGAGTGGCGGCGATAAGGCGAATGTCGACAGTACGGTCACGCACGTCGCCGAGCCTGCGAAAATGTTTGTCCTCAATCACCTTGAGCAGCTTCGGCTGAATTTGCACGTCCATGTCGCCGATCTCATCAAGAAAAACTGTGCCGCGGTGCGCGATCTCGAGGAGTCCCTGCTTGCTGGTCACGGCTCCCGTGAACGCGCCCTTTTCGTGCCCGAACAATTCCGTCTCTAAAAATTCGCGAGAGAGCCCGGCGCAGTTGAGATCAATGAAAGCTTCTTCGGCGCGCGGGCCGTTGGCGTAGAGCCAAAACGAGAGCACGCCCTTACCCGTGCCGGTCTCGCCTTGAATGAGGACCGGGCTGTCAGAGGCTGCGACTCTAAACGCTTGTTCCTTGAGCTGCTGAATGAGCGCGCTCGTGCCCAGGAAAGGATCGACGACGCGACGGCTGGCGCGCGATTTTCCGGCGAGTTGTTTTTGGCGGTTGCGCTGATTCTCGAGAACTTGTTTAAGGATGACGAGCAGTCCCGGAAGATCAATCGGCTTAACGAGAAACTGTGCGGCTCCCTCTTTAATCATCTGCACGGCCAGTTCAATCGAACCTTGTCCCGTGAGGATAATCAGCGGCACTGTCGAGTCAATCGCCCGCAGGCGCGGCAGCAGTTCGAGGGCGCTACCGTCCGTCAAGTAGTAGTCAATGATCGCCGCGTCTGGACGTGCCGTTTGAAACGCTTCCTCCGTCCCGCGACAAGAATTGGTTTCTGTAACTTCGTAGCCTTTGGCTATTAGAAAGCTGCGCATAGCTAAACGGATGCCAGCTTCATCTTCGACCAGGAGAATTTTGTTTCTCGCCATCTGAAAACTTCCCCACTTTAGATGCAGGCAATCGCCTGCCGTGCGACCGGCAGCCGCACGGTCAAGATCGCGCCACCTTCGGGTCGATTGCCAGCTCGAATCTCTCCCTGATGTTCTTCGACGATGCGCCGCGCGATGGCCAGTCCGAGGCCCGTTCCGCCGCGACGTTTAGTGAAGAAGGGTTCAAATACCTTCGGCAGAACCTCGGGCGCGAAGCCGGCGCCGCAATCTTTCACGATGCACTCAAGCCAGCCGCAATCATTCTCCGAAATTTCTCGCGCTTCGATTATCACCGGCGCGCCGGAGGGCGAATGCTGGATGGCATTTTCGATGAGGTTCTGAAAGACTTGTCTCAACCGCCCGTAATCTATTTGGACCGGCGAGATTCCCGGTTCGACTGCCAGCCGGACTCGTGATTGCTCGTCCATCGGAGCGCACGATGAAGCCGCACTCCTCAGTAAACCCTCGATGGCTTGTTCGGAAAGATTGAGGTCGAGCGGCTTGCCGTATTCGAGCAGTTCCCGCGTGAGCTGACTCAAACGGTCAATTTCGTGGCGGAGCGTCGTGAAGAGCGGCAATGTTTCTTCCTGAATCTCGAAGACGGCTTCAAAGGCATCGAGCGTCGCCGAGATACTGAATAAGGGGTTACGAACTTCGTGGGCAACGCCGGCCACCATCGTGCCGATGACCGAAAGCGTCTCGGCGCGACGTAATTGTTCCTGCAGGGTTACCATCCCGGTCACGTCAAGTGCGGCGAGAACGGTCCAGATGCCGCTACCCGACCCTTCACTGAACTGGCTGACGGCGATGTCCCAAACGCGGCCCGAAGATACATCCTTGATTTGGTGCGAAGCGCCGAAACCTCCCTCGCGGAGCCGTATGCATTCTGCAGCCTTTCCCCAAAAGGTGGCGTTCCCGATCTCGTTAAGAGATCGCCCCACAACCTCCTGGAAAGTTCTCTCTGTCATTTCACGGGCGGCGTTATTGAGGCGCTTAACATGATTATGTTCATCCAGAATCAGAATCGGGTATTCCATGGCGTCGAACGTCAGCCGCCACTCCATCGCTGCGGTATAAGCCGCAGTCCGCATTTGTTTTTCCCGCTCCTCGGACTGCTGACGCATAATGGCCGCGCTGAAAATCTCGCTGGCAGCTCTGAGGGCATTGGTTTCGGACCTCGTCCACTCACGCTCGAACGAGCAAGTATCAAAGCCGAAATATCCCCACCATTTACCGTTGATGAAGATGGGCATGAGCAGGACGGAGCAGATGTCCTGTGCCTCTAAGTATTCACGTATCTCGTCCGCAAATGCTCTCGCGTGGCCTTGAACACACTCGCCTTCCGAGAGTTTGTGTTTCAGCGTTACCGCCATGGCCGAACGGTATGATAATCCCATTAGCGTGTTGCTCGTCTGGGGCTTGACGCCCGGCGCCGTCCATTCGTAACTTTGCTTGGTGACGAAGGATTCTTCAGGGTCGACTTCGTACCGGAAGACATAGGAGTGGCTGGCATTCATTGCCCGCCCGAACCGCCCTAAGACTTTCTCGATCCTTCGCTCCCAATCGGCTGCCTGCAGGAATTGCTCGGCGGCGTAAGTGACAGCTTTGAGGATCACGTCTCGGCGGCGCAATCCATCTTCAGCCTGCTCGCGCTCAACGATTTCCGACTCCATCTCCTCCTTAGAGACGGTGATGTGCTCCAACCGGGCGGTCATCCGGTTAAAACTTCCGATCAAACTCGCAAATTCATCATCGCCCCCTTGGTGAGTTAGCCGGTGGTCTAATCTCCCCTCGCCGACCACTCGCATCCCTTCCATGAGATTCTTAATCGGGCGCGTGATAGCGCGCGTGATGAAGTACGCAATGGCCAGCGCGAGGAGGATGCCGAAAATTATTACCGCGAGGGTACCGCGCTCTTCACGCCGCAACTTCCCGATGCGTTTTTCCAGCCGGCCTCTCAGCTCCTGAGCGGCGGCATCATAGACTTTGAATTGCGAGTCAATGGCCTTCGTGCCGGCACTAGAATATTCATCCGCAGAGATGTCGATGTTTCCGGTGCTGAGACGTCGCCTTTTGACCAGGTTCATGAACACCAGTTCATCGGCGTTGGATTGGTCGAGCAGCGGCAGCAGCTTGCCCTCCAACTCCGGGTTAAGGTCGAGCGCATTTTGAATGTCGCGATCAACGTCGCGCTGGGCCGCAGCTAGACGCCCCTCATACCCAGCGAGTTCGACTCTCTGCGCTTCACTCAAACAGCTCGTCGTGGCATAACACGCGCCGCGCCCGCGCAATATGGATATGTCTTCGATGACTTGCGGAACATCTTTGACAATGGGGCCGACCAGGTAATTGGTATCCAGCCCATTATCAATCTGTAGATTCGAGACCTTGCCGACGCGGATCATCAGGGTCAAAACTTCCTCAATGAGCGCCGTGTGCTGCCTGAAACTCTCGTCCACTTGCATCTGAAGGACACGAGTTTTTAGCCTCTGCCAGTCCTGCTTGACTTTGTTAAGTGGTTCGGCGGTGCCGAGGATTCCGGCCTTCGCCTCTACCGCTTCGAGTTCCGAAATTGCTATGTCACTCTCCGCCGTGATTGATGCCAGGTGCTCCCTTGCTGAAGCGTCACCATTCAACAGCGCATTGGCCGTGTGGCGGTGGTTCTGGATGGCTTCCATTAGGGGCCTGACATTCATCAGGTATTCGATACCGACGAGTTTCTTTCTCGCGAAGTTAGTGTCTTCGATATCTTTTCGGACCAAGGTGAAAGCGGCAGTCACCATCGGAATGACCATTAGAATAGTGATCAGGCCGATCTTTTGCGCGACATTCAAATCTTTAAAAAACCGTAACATAGTGCAAGAAGGGGTTTAGAAGAACAGGGGGGCGACAATGGAGATTTCTAAGGCTTGTGAGGAAACGTCGGCAAACCACGCGATTTCTCTAATTTGATGAGGAAAAGTTGCCGTGAGGAGCGCGTCGAAGCCTTCAAGGCGAGAGATGTCACTCAATCAAAATTTAACCTTCAACGCCTCGTTACATTATCACGGGTGATGAGGACGAGCAAGCACGCTTACGGAGAACGGATTTTAAGTCCGTGCACTGCCCCGTGTCGTGAGATGGAAGTTTCGATGCTGTAACAGGCTTCCAGCGACGAGGCGCCGGTCCAAAACTTCAAGCTAAGTAGTTGCGGGCACGCTCCACTAACCAAATTTGCAGCCTTCTCGTGCAATAATACGATTTCTTGAAATCTCTCGCACCGAGCCTGTTGATGGTCCAATCTGTGTTGCGCTCCCTAGCTGCTCAAGTTCAGGATGAATAACTTGGTAATACGGCCAGATCAGAGGGTTACCGAACTGCTGCTGAAATGGGGCGGGGGCGACAAGGCGGCCCTTGATGAGTTAATTCCGCTCGTGTATGACGAGCTCCGAAAACTGGCCGCCAGTTATCTCCGCCGCAAGCCCGGAGCCCAAACGCTTCAGGCCACCGCTTTGGTTCACGAGGCCTATGTCCGCCTGGCTGACCAGTCGAGTATCTCAATGGAGAATCGCGCCCAATTTTTTGGCCTGGCAGCCAAGGTGATGCGCGACATTCTGGTTGATCACGCGCGCAAGCGCCTGGCGGCAAAGCGCGGCGGCGACCAATTGCGTTTATCTCTGACTGACGCTGAGCGCTTCGGCCACAAACCTGAAGTAGAGCTGGTGGCGCTCGACGATGCTTTGAAGGTGTTGGCCTCGACTAATCCACAACACAGCCGAGTTGTCGAGCTGCGCTTTTTTGGTGGCCTGACGATCGAGGAAACTGCGCAGGTAATGACCCTGTCACACGCCACCACGGAACGTTATTGGAGTTTTGCCCGCGCGTGGCTGCGACGCGAACTTGCCGCTTAGGAACATGGAAACCCCGGAAAGCATGCAGCAACTGGAAAAACTCTTTCACGAAGCCGCAGGACTCGGGCCGCGGGAGCGGGCCGATTTTATGGCACGGGTTCGGGATTCAAATCCGGAACTGGTAGTCGAGCTAGAGTCTCTCATTGCCGCCCACGAACGGCCCGACGGGTTTATCGACTCGCCTGTCTATGAGGCCGCAGCTGAATCAATCGCGAAAGCGCAGCCGGTGCTCGTGGCGGGACAAGTCGTGGGGCATTATCAAGTCGTCGCTCCCCTCGGCAAAGGCGGAATGGGTGAGGTCTATCTTGCAAATGACACGAAACTCGATCGTAAAGTTGCGCTGAAGTTGCTGCCCGCGGAGTTTACCAATCGCAAAGATCTCCTGCGCCGCTTTATTCAGGAGGCGAAGGCTGCGTCATCCCTCAATCACCCGAACATCATAACGATCCATGAAATCGGCCAGACGGATGGCGTTCACTTCATCGCCACCGAGTTCATCGACGGTCAAACGCTCAAGCAACGCATGAAGCGCGCGCGATTGAACTTCGCGGACGTTCTGGACGTGTCAATTCAAGTGGCCAGCGCGTTGGAGGCTGCGCACGCGGCCGGGTTGGTTCATCGCGACATCAAGCCGGAAAACATCATGCAGCGGCCGGACGGGTACGTGAAAGTTCTCGATTTTGGATTGGCGAAGCTTACCGAGAAGTCCAGCCAATCGAAAGCGTTAGATTCAGAAGTGGGCACGATGCTAAGGGGGCATACCAAGCCCGGAACTGTGTTGGGAACGGTTGACTATATGTCGCCCGAGCAGGCGCGCGGTCAGGTCCTGGACCAAAGGACTGACGTATTTAGCCTCGGTATTGTGCTGTATGAAATGGCGGCAGGTCGCATGCCCTTTGCAGCAGCTACGAGCATCGACACGCTCGTGTCAATTCTGGAGAAGGAGCCTCCGCCGCTCGACGAGCCTGAAATTCCTGCCGAATTTCAAAGAATAATCAGCAAGGCGCTGCGCAAAGATCGAGAGGAACGCTATCAGACGATCAAAGACCTATTAATCGACCTCAAGACCTTGAAGGAAGAGCTGTCATTCACACAGAAGCTCGAACGTTCAACGCCCCCACGCTCAAGCGCAGGACGCTCGACCAGACGCGCTGCGACCGAAGCACCGACCACCATTCAAAACAGGGTAGTTGCTGCAACCGCCGCTCCGTCGGCGCTAAAATCGGTACGCCACACCAGACGTTTAGTACCGGTTGCGGTGGTTGGCCTGGTGCTCGCAGGTTTAGCGATTGCCGGCGCGATGCTCTGGCAACGCAGAGGATCAACTCCTGCTATTTCCACTCCCGCAAGAATTGCGGAACGCACGTTGAGCTACTGGATAACCGTGCAGAAGTATCGCGATGGTAGAGCCTATCAGGATCCTTTCCGGCTCAGAGACGACATTAATTTTGAGAAGGATTATAGAATTCGATTGCACATCACCAGCGCACAGAGTGGTCGTCTTTATTTGATCAACGAAGGCCCTGCCGGACCTGATCAAACTCCGACGTTCAACGTAATGTTCCCGTCTGAGACCGCCAACAACGGCTCGGCGCTCTTGAATGAAAACCAGCAGATTCAAATTCCTCAGCAAAGCTGGTTTCAATTTGATGAGCAGCAGGGCACGGAAAAGATTTGGGTCGTGTGGGCTGAAAAGGATGTGCCTGAGTTAGAGGCCGTCAAAGGATTTGCCAACTCCAAGGACCGCGGAGTCATTGGTAGTCCTGGACTGAGGACGGCTGTCAATGAATTTCTGAAAGGGCACTCAACCGGAGTCTCTTCGGTCGAACGGGATCAGGACAAGAAAGAGACCGCTGTCAGAGCGAACAGCGACATACTAGTTCACGTGATCAAGCTGGAACATAATTGACCATTCCAACACTGCTTTGCACAAAAAGTCTTCAAGAGACTCGGCTATGCCGAATCGCCCTCACGTTGCCTTTTTGGGCGAGATGCCAACACAGGAAACGTTTCCCGATTCCCGCAAAGCGAGTAAGATTCGGCCCGTGCCATCCCGACTTTTCCCCGGTTCCTTTGAGGGAATCGGACTCTGAATTCCGGTATAAAAATCGAATAAGGGATGTGGAAGCCGCCCAGAGGGCGATCACCTGCGTTACCATCTGCAGCAATCCGAGGCAGAAGAACTACTAGTGACCCGATTCTTAGTCTTCTTATTCGTCACTTTATGTCTGTGCCTAAGCGCATCGGCGCAGGTCGCGCCGGAGCCGCAGACACTTGGTCCGGGTCAGCCGATCGAGCGCGAGATCGGGGGCGGGCAATCGCACAACTACAGGATTGCGCTTCAAGCGGGACAGTTCATGCGCGTAGCGCTGGAGCAGAAAGCCATTGGCGTGGCGCTGGTGCTCGCGGCCCCGGACGGTAAGCAGGTGCTCGAGGTCAACCTCACCCCGGCCGGCGGGCTTGAGTCGCTATCTGCGGAGGCAACGGCGAGCGGGAATTATCGGCTCACGGTACGTGCCGGCGGCTCGGCCGCGATCGCAGGGTTCTATCAAATGCGGCTGGAAGTGAAGGCAGCGGCCACGGCGCATGACAGACAGCGCATTGCCGCCGAGCGATTGATGCTCGAAGCCGACGAGCTGCGAGGGCAGGGTGGGAAGACAGCAGAGCAGACGATTGACAAGCTCCAAGCGGCCCTTTCCGTGTGGCGCGAACTGGACGATCAATACTGGGCCGCCTGGTCTTTGTCCAGCATTGGAGTTGCCTACTACCGCCTGAGCCGCTACGAGAAAGCGATTGAATTCAACGATCAGGCGCTGGCGATCCATCGTGAAGTTAAGAGTCGAATCGGCGAAGGAACCGCACTCAACAACCTGGGCCTTGCCTATGATAACCTGGGCCGTTTCGAGCAAGCGATCGGGTGCTACGAGCAGGCGACGGCGATCTATCGTGAGGTGAAAGATCGGAGAGGAGAAGGAAGCGCATTCAACAACCTGGGCAATGCCTATCAGGCCCTGGGCCGTTTCGAGAAGGCGATCGAGTATTTCGAACAGGCGATGGCGCTCCTTCGTGAGGTGAAAGATCGGACCGCCGAAGGAGTTGCGCTCAGCAACCTTGGCATTTCCCATAAGAACCTGGGCCGCTATGACGAGGCGATCGGATACTACGAGCAGGCGCTGGCCATTTCGCGCGAGGTGAAAGACCGAACCGGCGAAGGACGCGCGCTCAACAACCTGGGCATTGTCTATGGAAACCTGCGCCGTTACGAGAAGGCGATCGGGTACTACGAGCAGGCGCTGGCCATTTCGCGCGAGGTGAAAAACCGAACCGGCGAAGGACGCGCGCTCGACAACCTGGGCATTGCTTATGAGAAGCTAAGCTTTTACGAGAAAGCGATCGGGTACTCGGAGCAGGCGCTGGGGATCCGTCGTGAGGTGAAAGATCGGATCGGCGAGGCATATTCACTTTATAGCTTGGCCCGAGCCGAACGGTCGCAGGGCAATCTTCTTGCGGCACGCACCTACATCGAGGAGTGCCTGAAACTTGGAGAGTCCCTGCGCTCCGACCTCCTCAGCCCTCAATCCCGCGCCTCGCTTCTCGCCACCGTCCAGAGTTCCTACCAGCTTTACGCCGAAGTGCTGATGCGCCAGCACCAGGCCGACCCGACGAAAGGCTTCGATGCGCTCGCTGTCGAAACGAGCGAACGCCAGCGCGCCCGCAGCCTGCTCGACCTGCTCAGTGAGGCCCACGCCGACGTGCGTCAGGGCGTGGATGCCACTCTGATCGAACGCGAGCGCACGCTGGCCAAACAACTCAACGAAAAAGCACAAGAACTGGCGCTGGCTACGAAGCTGGAACGGTCCACCACCTTAAAGCAGGAAGTCAGCCAGCTTGAAACTGATCTCGAACGGGCGCAGGTTGCCATTCGCAAGGCCAACCCGCGTTACGCCGCGCTCGTCCAACCGCAGTCGCTCAAGCTCAAAGAGATTCAAGCTCAACTCGATGCCGACACCCTGCTGCTCGAATATTCGCTGGGCGAAGAGCGCAGCTATTTATGGGCGATCACCAGGGATTCGCTGACCAGCTATGAATTGCCAAAGGCCGAAATAGTTGATCAGAGTGCGCGTCAGGTTTACCAACTACTGACGGCACGCAGCACCAATAAGCGTGGCGAGCCAGCCTCGCAAAGACAGGAGCGTATCGCCCAAGCCGAAGCCGCGTTGCCCGCCGCCGCCCGAGGATTGAGCCAGACCATCCTCGCTCCCGTTGCCGCTCAGCTTGGCAACAAACGATTGGTCATCGTCGCCGACGGGGCCCTGCAGTACATCCCGTTTGCGATGTTGCCTGAACCGTCAGTTGTTAGTAGTCAGTTGTCAGTGGCAAAAAACAACGGACCGCGGACTACTGACAACGGGCAGCCGTTGATCGTCAAGCATGAAGTCGTAAGCCTCCCTTCTGCGTCTGCGCTGGCAATTCAACGCCGCGAACTTGCCGGCCGACAGCTCGCGCCCAAGATGCTGGCAGTGATCGCCGATCCGGTGTTTGACCGTTCCGATTCACGCTTCATTACTCCGGCGACCGAGACCGGCGACAAGACGCTGACGCAAACCATTACCGGCGACAACGCGCGGAGCATCGAGCACCTTGCTGAAATCTCCGGCGACAAGCCAGGTGTCACAACCCTGCGATTGGTGGTCCCGCGTTTGCCGTTCACCAGACAAGAGGCAACTCGGGTGCTCGCACTCACGCCAAAGAATTCAAGTTTTGGCGCCACTGATTTTCAAGCGAGTCGCGCGACTGCGCTTGATCCGGCTCTCGGGCAGTATCGCTATTTGCATTTTGCCACCCATGGTTACATAGACACCGAACGCCCCGGCCTGTCGGCGCTGCTATTCTCGATGGTCGACGCCCAGGGCAAACCACAGAATGGTTTTATGCGCGCAAACGACATTTACAACCTCAAACTGCCCGCCGAGCTTGTTGTGCTAAGCGCCTGCCAGACCGGACTCGGCAAAGAGATCAAAGGCGAGGGGTTGGTGGGACTCACTCGCGGCTTCATGTACGCCGGGGCAGCGCGCGTGGTGGTGAGCTTGTGGAACGTGAACGATAAGGCCACCGCCGATCTCATGGCGAAGTTCTACGAGAGGATGCTGAAGCAAGGCGAGCGTCCAGCGGCAGCATTGAGAGCTGCGCAGGTTGAGATGTGGAAGCAGAAACAGTGGCAGTCGCCTTACTACTGGGCGGCGTTCACCATGCAGGGCGAGTGGAGGTGAAGTGTGAATCTCAGTGGCAATGGCGGTCAGCGATCCTTCACCCGTTAGGGGTGAAATGTTTATAGCGTGGGACACAATGAAATCCCCTGCGCCGTTCGGAGGGGCGGAACGAGACAAGATGAGTACTTAACAGCTTGATTTTCCGCCCCTCCGAACGGCGCCAGAGGTTGGAGTTGGCGTTGAGGCTATAAACATCTCACCCGTACCGGGGTGAAACCGAAAGAAATTTGATGCGAAGAACGAGGAGTCGAATGACAAAACTATCGGGAATTTTATCTTTGGTCCTAAGCCTTGGCCTGATCGGTTTCGCGCAAACGAATCAAGAAATTCCGCTTAT
>JBGTLM010000281.1:0-10427 GCA_041744135.1 Pyrinomonadaceae bacterium | reverse complement strand
GACAATAGCAAGGGTCGCAGTTTCATGGTGGGCGACCTCTGGGAGTGAGCAGGCCCATCAGAGTAAGCAGCGCGCCGCAGTGGGGCAGTGGGGACAACGAAGTGCGGCAAGCGGCTGGGTCGGCTTTAAGTCTTCGCTTTTTAGCTTGCCGGTTGCAGTTGGGAGCAACTGTCTGGCCTGCTGCAGCAGATGACGATTACTGGGACTGAGCAAGCCGCAGTAGCGCACTTTGATTGAAGCGTGGTGGCAGGACGTGAGGAAGCAACGGATGAACTCTGCAGCGGTGACGGTGCAGTGCTTGAGTTGGTCAGTGGCCGACTCTTTGAAAGAGAAAGTGACTTTGCCCAGCTCCAGTTTACGCAGGCGGTTGTTACTGAGGGCGACGCGAAAGATATAAGGGGCGAGGTACTGAAAGGCCTGCTGGCCTGAGCCCACGGGTTCGGAATGGACCACCCAGTTTTTCTGCCAGACCGGGGCCGGTACTTGAGCAAACAGTGCCGTCTGCTTGAGGGCATCGCGGAACTTGGCGCGGAAGATTGGCGAGAGTGCTTTAACATGCAGGAGAAAGTCTTTGCGTGAAGAGCGCCAGCGACCGTCGTCAGTCAGACCACCGCCGGTGACGATGTAATGAACGTGCGGATGATAGAGGAGTTGGCGGGTTTAGGTATGCAGTACTCCCACCATGCTCAGGCGGCCACCGACGAACTTGGGTCCTGGGCCAGTTGTTGTAAGGTCAGCGGAGGAAGCGCGAAAGAGCAAATTGATCGGGTTACTAAGAGGAAGGCTTTAGCTGCGCGCAGCGCTTAGTTCAACAACCGCTTGCAGCGGTCCGGACTCAGCATGTCTCTCATCGGCCACTTGCAGCACGATGCAGTTGTCGCCCGGCCGCTGGAGCGCATGTTCGGCGGCTCCGAATGTTTTGGAGGTTGAAGTTTATGGGATACGACCTGCACATTACCCGCGCCGAGTTTTGGGCTGAGAACGATGGCAGCCAGATTTCTCCCGAAGAGTGGCTTGCTGTTGTCAAAGAAGACCCGGAACTTACCCTTGTTGCTGATGAAAACAGTCCTCACTTTGCAGCTTGGAGCGGCAAGTCAGTTCATGCTGAACCTTGGTTGAACTGGTTTAACGGAAATGTTTACTCAAAGAATCCTGACCAGCCAATTATTCGGAAGATGGTAAGCATCGCTCGTCACTTGAAAGGCAAGGTTCAAGGAGAAGAAGGTGAAGTGTATGATGGAAGCGAAGAGGGCTTTACTCTATAGCTCATAGAGGGCACAAGGCAATCTGTTTCCATCTAACTCGCAGCCGAACAAGTGGCTGGAGGGGACGGCGAATCTGCCCGCTTGTCATCGCAAGACTTGCGTGGTTTCGAGGTTGTGTGCGCCGCCCCTCTGCTCCAGCGTTATGTTGCTTTTGTTATGAGAGTAGGTGACGATCATTCATTCGTTCAGTTTGATCTCAAGGAGAAGATGCCTGAGCATCTTCCTGGAGGAGGAGACGTAGCTTGCTCAATAGAGGCTTCGTTTGATGGATTTCATGGGAAGGTCGAGTCGGTGTGGTTTTCCCGCGAGGACATTAGCGAGTTCTTGTCGCAGCTTCGGAAGTTCGAGGAGGCGCGCAGAGGCTCAGTGAGTCTCTTGAATATGAGTTCCAAGAGTGACTACACGCCGCTTCGTTTTGAAATACTCTCCGTTGACGAGGCAGGCCACCTCGCGGTTCGCGCGGAATTAGTTAAGGTCTCCTATCGTGACGCGGCGTTAGCACCTTTGAAGGTATCGGTCAGTTTTCCGTTGGATGGAGAGACGTTGTCCTCTACGTTGATAGAGTTCCGCAAGTTGTTCGAGTAATTCGAGCCGCATCCACAAACGTTGCAGCGGACCGGAATCAGCGTTTCTCTCATGGACAGCTTGCCGCTAGCGCAGTTGTCTCCCGACCGCTTGAAGCGCGGCGTTGGGTGCTCGCTCGACAACATCAGCAATAATCTTTCTCTTATCAGGCTATACATCTTAAGAGCTGTGTCAACAACACGATTCATCTTCGCCCTGTTATTAGTACTGTGGACGCTCCCCTGCTGTGGTCAATCTGCGGTCTTAGGTGATGACGCGGCGCACCCGGTCAAGAGGTTTACCTCCGACCCGTCACGGGTCAAGGGCATTCAGTTTTCTAGGTTCGAGTTCCAGCTACCGTACCTCGGACGTGAGGGCCCTAACTTTACCCGACTAGATGGACAGCCAACCGCTGGCGCTCAATACCTCGTGAAGGCCGAACTCTTCCGGCAGGAGGTGGCCGCCACCGCAAAATTTGAGTTGGTGGATGAAGGTGACCGCGTGATTCAATTGCTGCACATGTCGAAGTCTGACAATTCATTGGATCACGGTGCGTACGCCGGGCTCGTGAAGGTGCCGTCGCAGCCGTTCCGTGTCGCGGTCAGCGGCAGGGACCTCAACGGCAAGCAGTATCGTCGGGTGTACGCGGACCTCTTCCGACCAACGAACCGACCGACCGCGCCTCCCCGCTTGCCACCAAATCTCCCTCCAGCCGAGGCGACGAAAATCGCAGCCGCGCTGAAGGCTATTGAGCAGCAGGCAATCGCAAATATGGAGAAGCAGGTTAGCAAACATCCGGACGGCGTGATCGTCATGCCGCGTGTTGAGGTCTCCAATGTCACCTATGAGCCTCTCCTGTCGGAGAAGGATAACCGGCTGGGAATGCGCTTGCGGTATGATCTCCGTTTCTCCGCTGATGGGGACTATGCACATTCTCTTCAGGTATTCCCTTTCTACGAGGACAACAGTGTTCGCGGTCTGGTGAATATGGAGGTTACTAACGAAAGAGTAGACCCGAAACCGGAACCGCCGTCGTACGCCACTCCTGAGATTCATGTCGATTTGAACACGCTCGTGAGATATGGAGGCGAGGCCTGGTTCAAAGACGCGGTCGTTTACCACTTCTCGGTTGATCTAATCCCCAGTTTTGTCGGCCAGAATGCGAGCAGGACGAAGTTCTGCGTCGATCAAGACCAATTCAAGAACAGTGTCGAGTCACAACGGAAATGGGAGGCGATGAAGGCGAGTCCCGCCCCCGTCAAATACAGGGTTTTCATCAACAAGATGGACTGGGGTGGGGAGACTGAACCTTTTTACCCACCCAAGATCTTCTATGACGGCTTCCTCAGAGAAGGCGCAGTAAAATGTAGGCCATATAGAAACGACGACTTCTAGACCAGCAGTTACCGACGGTGAGAAAGGAATGAGCGTTAAGGTGGGCATCACCGTCGCATCCAACATGCGCTCGCAGCGCGGGGACCTGAATCAGTGCGTCTCTCATCGACAACTTTGCCGCACGACGCAGTTGTATCGGCAGCTGAAGCGCGTTAGACCGAAAAGGGGGAGTGAATCTATGTGGGCCTATGATTTCGAATGTGATAACACGATGGCGGAGATCATCTCGACCCTCAACGAGTCGGGGCCGTGGGAGTGGGTATGGAGGGATAAAGACGCCTTCGGACCGTATATTTCTTCCGCGCCGTTCGAAGGCGTGCGCGCCAGGATATACGACCTCGACGGTTACTACAGCAACGGGCCGACATATACCGCAGACTTCAAACTGGGCGAGGGGCGTAAGGCCGAGAGAGCAGCGATTGATAGCGTCTTTAGCGAGCTGCTCGGCAAGCTGGCGGCGCGCAACTTGACGAAAGGTGAGGGCTACGATTAACCCGGCGGCCTAACACGGCATGCATCAGTTCGCGAATAGCGCAACTTTCATCCGCAAAACTTCGCGCCTGTTCGGTTGTGTGCGGGGCGGGTGATGCCGCGTTGGGCAACTGACTTCTTGCTTTCATAGAAAATTATTTGAGGTTGAATGAGTGCCTGAAGGATTATCGAGTCCTGTTCGAGGTTACCCGGCTTTTAGCGCCGTCAAACTGGCGGACTATACAGGGGATACGCCAATAACCCCAACGCAGTGCCGCTGGCCACTCCGATGACCGCGCCGCAGCTGAAGGACAACATTGGCCCCCAAAACTGCCCATTATTAAACGAAAGGTAACTGATGACAGACAATTGGTATGATGCCCGACCCCAATCGGTATATTCCAATTTTAAAAAGATTTCCATCCGCGAGAATTGGTTCGAGGTCTACGAGATTGCTACTGACCTTTTTGTTTTCTACGAGCCTCGTCACTACGAGAGGACTATCGCCAATCTGGTAATAGGACAGCAAAAGGCGGCCATGATCGACACTGGTTGTGGAATTGGCAACCTACGTATGGCCGTAGAAGAGGTAACTGATAAACCGGTGATAGTTATCAACACCCACACCCATGCCGATCATCTCGGCGGTAACCGTCACTTTGAAGAAATTGCTATGTTTGACCACCCGTTGTCGCATCGCGTGGCGGAAGAAGGAGTATCCGATCAGATCATACAGACCGAAATCTTGGCTGAGAGTTTAGTGGTCAAACCTTGGCCCCGAGGTTTTGATCCGAGCGGTATTGCTCTGCTACCGTTTAAGGTCAGTCATTGGCTAGCGGATGGTGAACGAATCAATCTTGGTGGCCGGGATCTAGAGGTGCTCCACACGCCCGGCGAGGCTGCGGATCACATTTGCCTGCTGGACAGGGCTGACCGGATACTTTTCTGCGGTGACATTTTGCTTCACGGTCCGGTGTGGACGCATTTGGAAGGCGGCAGTCTGACAGACCTGATAGCAAGCTACCAGAGACTGATGGGTTATTTAAATGATTTTGACCATCTGATGCCCAGCCACAACGAACCCTGGCTCGACAAGGACCTTTTACCCGAAACCCTGGCCGGGGCTGAAAGAGTAGTCTCTGGTCAAGCTGATTCTCGGGAAATTATCGATCCTTGGAACAGACGGCTGAGGCAGTATTCCTTTGGTCGATTCGACATAATAACTCGGCAGTGAAATGGCCTTTAGGAGCGCTTTCAATTTATTGAACGTGTCCTCAATTTTGGGAAGCCGGCCGCACAAAGCGCGCAGCCGACCCTTCTTCGCTGCGCGTGCGGCTGTTGCTTGCCGTTGGGCGTTTCCGTGTAGGTGGAGAATTTCGAAGTTGATGACTTTTGAAATGTCATGTCTTCAATCTTTTATCTGGCTTATTCTTAATCTTTAGTCTGCCCATTGCCATCTGTGTCCAAAAGGGTAAGGAGAGTAAAAGTTAATACTCCCTGTGAGGGAGGTGTAACTAATAGGCACATAACTGTTGAATCTAAGCCGCTATATTCCAAGCAAGCTAAGAAAGCGAAAGAAGAAGGCGTTCGTGTGCGTCTTGAATAAGGAAAAGTTATGAGGCCATCGGTTGTTCGGGCATCCGGTGTTGCGTTCGCAGTCAGTTGACGCGGCTTACGTACCCCGATTGTTGCCGACTTCGCTATCAGGTAGAGCAATCAAAGTAGCGGGCGAGCTGATATATGTATTCAAGCTAGAGGAATAGACAGGCAGGCTTTATAAACCTTAGCCGGCGCCCAGTAAGCGCTTGCAGCGGACGCGGATCAGCATGTCTCCCATGGACAACGTGCCCCACGATTCAGTTGTCGCCAGGCCTCCGAAGCGCGGCGTTAAGCGGTTGCTTGTCATTCACCTATCCACATAGAGGAATGAGCCGTTATCGTATCATCGGTGCAATTGCTCTTGTTTGGGGTGGGACTTTGCTTCTTTCACGTCTACTGGGTTCAGTCGAGTTGAAGGCGAAAGGCGCGTACGCTGCCGGACAGCATGCCGGGCTAGTATTCGGCGCGTTATTGTTCATCGCGGGATTGTATGCTGTCATAACAGGTGGAAGAAAGAAATCTTGAATTATGCGTGAATAAGTAAGACGGGTCGCAAAAGGATAATTCTCTTGAGTGGGGTGCTTGTGCCACACCCAACAAGCGGTTCGAGCGGACGCGCAGTTAGTAAGCCTCCTAGAGATCAGATCCCATGCGTGCCGCTCAACCGCAGCGTTAGGCGCTCGCTAGTAACGGATAGAAAACATGAAAAGAGTTACTCTCGCGATGGCATTGATAGTCGCGGCGTCGGCTATTGCTCATGGACAGACGAACGACCAAGCTCTGAAGCCAGAGGCTAACATCGAGTGGGAGCTTAGGACATTGCGGCGCGAGTTTTTTGATGCGCAGAGGCGAGGTAATCGCGCCGCCCTCGAACGCCTGATCGCCGACGGCTTCACTTTCGTTCACTCTACTGGGGTTGTCGAAGCTAGACAGGAGTACATAGACCGCACCGCAGCCGTCGCTAACGCGTCTCGGCAGGCGGAAATCGAATTCTTGGATGAACGGGTACGCGTCTATGAAGGGCGCACGGCAGTCTGGACGACTCGCTCCGTGAGTCGCATCAAGGGCGGGAGCATTGAGACCAATTTCCGAGGAACCGACGTGCTCGTAAAAATTCGGGGACGCTGGCAATGGATCTCTGTCCATTCCACCAAGCTGCCGACGCGCCCCAAAGGGGTGGTTGTCGCGCATAGCGTTTACAAGTCTTACGTCGGGCAATATGAGATCGGCGCCGGTAGAGCGCTTACTGTCACAGAAGCGGGCGGAACCCTGAGGGGGCTGGCGGCCGGGATTCGTCAGAGTGAGTTGATCCCGAAATCAGAGACGCAATTCATATGGTTTAGCCCTGATTCCAACGTAGACTCGCAGATCACATTCGTAAAAGATGGGGGCGGGCGAGTAACTCACGCTGCTTTCCGCCGAGAGGGGGAGGAAGTCTGGCGCGCGAAGAAGATTAAGTAAATCTTCTTCAGAGTTCTCGCTTCTGGCGCCGCTTCTCACAACGGCATGCACCCGACCACGGATCAGCTTCCCTCTCGTCGTTAACTTGCCCGCCGCGTTGAATGCGCGGCGGGTGATGCCGGGTGTTAGCTCTGCTGTTTCCGACGGCTTAGAGCGCGCGTAGGAGAAATGAAATGATACATGATCTTCAACGCATTCATATTCTCAATACTTGTTCTGTCGTCCCAGGTCTGAACATGGCTTCGACAGGTAACGACACATCAAGGCCATACAAACCTGCGAGCGTGTTTCGCCGTCACCTGCACATCTAGGAAACCGGTGAGCTCTCCGAGTTCGATAAGATCATTACGGACTCACTACGTTGGGCACATCTGGAGCGGCACACGTGATCGAGAAGGGCGGCGCGAAACGAATCCGGACATGTCGCCGGGACTATCCAGACATCCATTTCGAGGGAAGATCAGTCTAGCCGACAAGAGAAGGTCGTGACGCGAATGGGATCAATGATCATTCGTGAAGCAACTCGGAGCGATGTTCCTGGTCTAGTGGCGGTAAGGGCCGCCGTCAGAGAGAACGTCCTGACGAGCGACATCCCGCAGGAGCGGATCGTGGCTGGGCTTGAAGTGCGGGGCAAGGGCTGGGTCGCCGAACACGAAGGGCAGGTCGTAGGGTTCAGCACGGCTGACCGCGAGGAATCGATGATCTGGGCACTGTTCCTCCTACCCGAGTGGGAGCGGAAGGGCTTGGGCTCAGTGTTACTTGAGCGGGCCGTCGGCTGGCTGTGGCGTGAAGGGTGCGAACGCATTTGGCTGACGACGGAGCCCGGCAGCCGGGCGGAAGGGTTCTACGCGCGTTTAGGTTGGACTCGGGCAGGGATAACGGACAAGGGCGAGGTTCGGTTCGAGCTTCAGCGGCCGTCGCTAAGTTCCCCAGGCCCTGCCTGACGGCATGCACCCGACCGCGAGTCAGCGTTCTTCTTATCGTGAATGGCCGTAGCGGAGTTGAACGCGCGGCGGGTGATGCCGGCGTTATCAGCTTAGCAATGGCCAATCGGGCGTTACTATGAAAGAGGCATCGCAGCCACTAAGAACGAAGAATGGTCAGATCGTGAGGTGTCCTGATGAGATTGAGGGTCCCCGTCTCCTTCTCAAGCCAATTGCGTCTGAATATGCCGATGAGATCTTCAAAGAATTTACGCCGGAGATCACGACTTACATGTTTCCGCGGAGTCCTTCCCATATCAGTGAAACCGAGCAGTTCATCGCGGATGCGTGTAAGCAGCGAGAAGCCGGTACGGATTTAGTCTTCGTTATTCTCGATAAGCAAAGTAGCGACTTCCTTGGTGTTTGTGGGCTGCACGGTACTCGAAATGCGAGAGAGCCCGAGTTCGGAATTTGGTTGAAGAAGGCTGCACAAAGAAAGGCTTTAGGTCGCGAGGCAATCAGCGTCTTGAAAGCGTGGTGCGAGCGAACGCTTTCTATCGATGGGTTCGTCTATCCTGTGGATCGCAGAAACAAACCAAGTCGACGGATTCCCGAAGCACTAGGGGGTAAAGTTGTAAGCGAGAACAAAGTGGCAACCATGAGTGGCGGCGAACTGGACGAGTTGATCTACCTGATACCTTTATCTCCCGCCCCTGATAACAATCCATCTAAGGCCGACGAGTCAAGAGATTTTTGACTCAAGCAGGGGTTTTTGGCAGTAAGACAACCAGTGTAATCTAAGGCTCTGACTAGCAGCTTCTGAGATACATGCCGCGGGCAATGGAAAGTTCAAGCCTAAATTTGGGCTTACAGCAGACATAAGGACAATAACATCCAGTTGTTTATTGTGTTTGCCTTCCGAACGGCGCCGATTGATTTCGTAATCCTTTGCTTTTACCGGCGATTCCGGTCCTTAGTCCCTACCGGGATTGTGAAGCAAAAAGCTTGCCATATGTTGCAGGAACTTTAGAGACCGGACACTAGATTGATTTGGCCACGACCCGAGCTTGCTTGGTGGTGCTGCTGCCCAACAAAACCCTTGCAGCTGACGGCGCGATAGCGTGTTTCTCAAGTTCCTTTCCCCCGCAGCTGAGTGCAGATCGCCCGGTCGCTGAAGGGCATCAGCGTCATGCTCTACTATGAGAACCGCCGATTCACTGAAGTAGTAGTATCGATATACCTACAGGAGTCATGACATGTCTGGTCCGCTGATTATTCGTTCTGCAGTCCCTGCGGATTTTGCTCAGTGGGAAGAACTATGGGAAGGCTACAACAGGTTTTACGGTCGCGCGGGTGCGACCGCGCTCCTGGATGAGATTACGAAGATGACTTGGTCGCGTTTCTTTGATGCCTATGAGCCGGTTCATGCAGTGGTTGCAGAGAAAGATGGGCAGCTTCTGGGTTTGGTTCATTATCTTTTTCATCGCAGCACCATAATGATAGCGCCGACCTGCTATTTGCAGGATTTGTTCACGGCTGAGTCCGCTCGAGGCCAAGGAATTGCCCGCGCGCTAATTGAGTCGGTCTATGAGCGGGCAAAGGCCGCTGGGTTACAGCGCGTCTATTGGCAAACCCACGAAACCAATTTGACTGCGATGAAGCTTTACGACAAGGTCGCAGAGCGCTCTGGCTTCATCGTCTACCGCAAGCAAATTTGATCTTTTTAGAGCGAGCCTAACGACTCATTCAACCGGAGCGCTAATAGCGCGGCTTTTATTCACCAGGTTGGATGATGGTTGAAATATTTCCGCGCCCGGTTAATTCCAGCGTTAGACGGTTTACGCAGAATGAGCATGGAGTAAGCTTCAGAACTCTGCTGAATATGGAAGGACAGACAGCGAATATCCGAATACGAATGGCCGTACCTGGTGATGCGCCAACAATTGCGGCAGTCCTACGCGAGTCCTTCATTGAATACAAATCCTCCTACACCGAGGAAGGATTTGCTGCTACTACTCCTGCAAGCGAGCAGATCCAGAATCGAATGAAAGAAGGCACCATCTGGGTTGCATTAAATGACAATACTATCGTGGGTACAGTATCCGCTGTTCCTAAAGGAGCGGCGTTATATATTCGAGGAATGGGTATTCTTCCTATTGTGAGAGGACAAAGAATAAGAGAATTACTTCTGAAGCAAATAGAGAGTTTTGCTTCTGAACGAGGCTTCAGGCAACTATTTCTCAGCACTACTCCTTTTCTAACTCGGGCCATTCGGCTGTATGAATCCTATGGCTTTATACAGAGCTATAGAGGTCCTCATGATCTGTTTGGGACGCCATTGTTTACAATGGAGAAAACTTTAGAGTCTTCAGATAAGAAGGATAGTGATTGATTAGGTCGCCGTCTAACAACTGATTCGAGTCTGCCGCGAGTCAGCATACCTCTCATCGAGAATTTGGATGGTTTGGCACGCTCGAAGGTGACAGGAAAACACATGCTTTTCGCATCATGCTAAAGCGGAACGGCAAATGGGTTACCGATAGCTTTCAGGTGATGGATGAAGGCCGGGGCGGAACGCAACTAACTCATTGAACCCGCGTCGGCGAGTAATTCGAACAATTGAACAGATATGAAGATAAAAACAGTCAATAAGCTCAGTGTCTTTTTCGTTGCTTGTTGCTTTTTAATAGGTGCGGGGGCATTAGCTAGTTTATCTGCGCAATCTTCATATCATATTGTTTCTCGTGTC
>JBGTLM010000280.1:0-6139 GCA_041744135.1 Pyrinomonadaceae bacterium | reverse complement strand
GGAAATGCTCTCGGTGTTGCTCACTTACGGAGGTTACGAAGTGGTCACTGCGGATTCTGGCTTTGCTGCAATTGACGCCGCGCGCCAGCACAAATTTGATGTAATCATTTCTGATATTTGCATGCCGGGAATGAACGGATACGATTTGGCCAGAGCTCTGCGCGCCCTTCCGGGTTACGAAAAAGTTCCTATGGTTGCCGTAACCGGGTTCTCCATATCTGACGACTGCAGGCGTTCCCTGGAAGCCGGCTTTAATGCCCACCTGACTAAACCAATCGAGCCGCGGGCTTTTCTTGATCTTATTGAACATCTCTGAGATTTGGTGGCGCGTGCTGAGAAGGCAATAGATGAAGATCTCGCCAAAGCTTTCCAGCGCGCTGAAATCCGAGACTGCCACGCGCGGCGTTCAGTTGGGCGCGGCGGCGATCATTATCGTGCTGATATTCTGGAGACTCCAATTCTCCACCGATGCGATTTGCTGTGGCGATTTCGATGGTTATTACCATGTTAAGTGGAGCCGGTTGCTGTGGGAAGGGTTGCGCAACCAAAGCTTCCCCCCGATTTTCACCTGGTTGCCGCTGACTACGCTCAATCCCCGCGACTACGTCGATCATCATTTTCTCTTCCACATCTTCCAGATCCCGTTCACGTTTGGTAACGGGCGACTGGGCGCGAAGATCGCTTCAGTTATTTTCGCAAGTGTGGCCGTTCTTTCCTGTTACTGGCTGCTGGTACACCACCGAATTCGCTACGTTCTGGTTTGGCTGGTCGCATTGCTTGCCTGCTCTTCTCCGTTTTTATACCGGCTAAACATGGCCAAGGCTCCGCCCTTTGCAATCGTCTATCTAATTGGCGGAATTTATCTGCTCTTCAAAAGAAGGTATTGGCTGCTTGCTCCGCTCGCTTTTATCTTCACTCTTACCTACGACATGTTTGTGCTGCTGATACTGGCGGTGCTCATCTGGGTAGCGGTCATCGGTTGGACGGAACGTCGCTTCGAGTGGCGACCAATTGTGTCGGTGCTGGCAGGCACAGCGGCGGGATTTATTATCAATCCTTACTTTCCGAAAAATCTAAACCTCTTCTATGAACACTTGAAAATGAAATTGGTTCTCTCGGACTTTTCCACGAAGGTTGGGCAGGAATGGTCTCCCTACAATTCCTGGGAGTTCATTGGAAATTCGGTGGTGGCTTGTGTTGCTATGGTCGTAGGGTATATTGCCTTTGACCACTCGGATCGAAAGCGGGCCGAGCACCCGCTCTTCTTTTTAATCTTCTCCACCGCACTAATGATTATGACGGCTCGTTGGAAGCGCATAGCCGAGTATTGGCCACCTTTCGCGGTGATGTTTTCTGCTTTCGCCCTACAGCCCTGGCTGGTGGGTGTGCGTTCGGTGTTGACCGGGTTGCCGAAAGACATTGTCGAGGAGTTGCAACCTTTTCTCGATTGGAACGTAACTGGGCCACAACCGATTGCCGAAGATCGCAGGGAGCTTGCGCGAACGATCGGCGCTGCCGTGATTGCTGTAGTTTTGGGGGTAGTCTTATTCTTCAATTTGCGGGTTACAATGGCAGATATTAGATCAAGCGAATCTCACGACTACTACCGGGCCGGGGCCGCGTGGATGGGCGCGAACGTCACCCCGGCTCAGCTAGTATTCAACACCGATTGGGACGACTTCCCCCGCCTCTTTTACTACGACCCCAGTCACAACTACGTATCGGGTCTCGATCCGACTTACCTCTTCGACAGAGATCCGGCGTTGTCAAAGCTCTATGATCGGATCACTCTGGGCGATGAAGAAGATCCGGGCCCGCTCATTCGCGATCGGTTTGGCGCCCGTTTCGTTTTCACCGACAATGCCCACGACAAGTTTTTCAACAATGCGATTGAGAGCGGCTGGTTTGATGTCGTTTATGAGGATACGGAGTGCACCATTTTGCGCATCCGTGAACAAAAGGGTGAGCCGCCTCCGGAACTGCCGGAGTCCGGTGTGATTAATGGCGACCAGGAACCGTTGGCGGATGAGGAACTCCCGCAGAATGAGCAGCCTTGATTTCCCAGGAAGATTAGAAAGGTTGGGCTGGCCAGTACCGAACATATCTAGTCAAATTTCAAGACCTCTGCTGCTCGCTTTAGTTGTACTGGGAGCAGTATTACCGGCGTGCACCCAGAGCGGCACGAACAACCCTGCGGGCGATTCCGCCACCACGCAGCCGTCGACCTCCCCAACACCGCGTACGCCTTTCGAGCGTGACCTCCAGTACATTCGCAACGGTCAGTTCGCTCATGTTTGGATTTTCTCGAGGCAGGACGGCAAGCCTCTCGACAAGGACGATGCAGCTTACCTGCGCGCCCATGCGCCACAGGTTGTTGACTGGGTAACCACCGACGAGGGTAAAAGAGTGATTGCCGGAACCAACTTCGATCTCGCGCAAGGTAATTTGCCACAACTCCGGCAGCGTTTTGTGGCTGAGGACTACACCGGGAAATGAGATCGGAAATCGTGATCGTAAATCGTAAATCGTCAGAACAATCAGAGGCGTGTGTTGCTACTCAGCCACCGTTTATAGATAAATATTTACCCCGATATTTGATTTACGATTCAGGGTACCAAGACCAGCTTTCCAAACTGCGCTCGGTCTTCCATTAACTCGTGAGCGCGTCTGGCTTTTGACAGCGGCAGAGTTTGATCCACAACTGCGCGAATCGCCCCGCTCTCGACGAACTTCATCGCATCTACCAGCTCCGCCTTTGAACCCATAAACGAACCGAGAATCGTCAGATGGCGGTAGAAGATCTGGCGAATATCAGTTTTGCCGTCGAAGCCGCTGGTCGCGCCGCAGGTCACTAACCGGCCGTTATTCTTGAGCGAAGTAATCGAGCCGGGCCAGGTGTGGGCGCCAGTATGTTCAAAAACGACATCCACACCCTTGCGGCCGGTCAATCGTTTAACCTCTTTGGGCCAATCTTCTGAGGTGTAGTTGAGCGTTTCATCGGCCCCGAGCTGTTTTGCCTTTGCCAGTTTGTCGTCAGACCCGGCAGTAGCAATCACGCGCGCACCACGCAACTTGGCAATTTGAATTCCCACTGAACCCACGCCGCTTCCGGCCGCATGAACAAGTACATCCTCGCCCGGCTGCAAGTTAGCCCTCGTCACCAACATGTGCCACGCGGTCAGGGTAACCAAAGGGAGCGCGGCCGCTTCTTCCCAGCTCAGATGCTTAGGCTTGGGAATTACATTGATCGCCGGCGCCACAACCAATTCGGCGTAACCCCCGGCGCGACTCTGGCCGAGAACTGAATACTCGCGACAAAGATTATCTCGTCCGCTTAAGCACTCAAGGCAGTGGCCACAAGAAACTCCCGGCTGCAACATTACTTCGTCGCCCGGTCGAACCCAGGTAGCTAACTCACCCACTTCGCGCACCACACCCGCTACGTCATTGCCGAGGATGTGCGGTAAGGGGATCTCGATTCCAGGCAAACCGCCGCGCACCCAAACATCCAGGTGATTCAGCGCACAGGCGCGAACTTCCACCAGGACTTCATTTGCCTTGATCGTGGGATCGGGCACATTAGCGTATTGAAGCACCTCCGACCCACCGTGTTGATTGAAGATGACAGCATTCATGCTGAAAAGTTGCCGCGGATGTAACCGGAGAAACGCGGCTAATGAGAACGAAGAGAATCCAGGTACGTCTGGAGTCTTAATGGTTATCCGAGTGTGTCCGCGTAAATCTGCGGCCCATTAGCTTGTTCTCGTGCGTGATATGAGGAACGTGTGAGCGGACTTGATTGGACGTGATGGAATCCCATCTCCATGCCGACGTCGCGCCAGCGATCAAACTCTTGAGGAGTTACATAACGCTCAACCGGCAGGCGCTTTGCGTACGGCTGTAGATACTGTCCAATCGTCATGATGTCACAGGAGACCGAGCGCAGATCCCTCATCAGCTCGACTACCTCATCAAACTGCTCGCCTAGTCCCACCATGATTCCGCTCTTTGTAAGCATACCGCGCCCTTCACGATCACGTCGTTCGCTTGCGCGTTGCAGCAGCGTGAGCGACTGTTGGTAGTCGGCGTCCGGTCGCACGCGTCTATAAAGACGCGCGATGGTCTCGGTGTTGTGATTAAGCACGTCGGGCTGGGCATCGAGTACGGTGTTGAGCGCAGCGTCGTCGCCGTTGAAATCGGGAATCAATACCTCGACCTTGCAGTCAGGGTTAAGCATTCGCACCTGGCGAATTGTTTCCGCCCAATGGGCAGCCCCTCCGTCAGCCAGATCGTCTCGATTCACTGAAGTGATCACGGTGTGGGCGAGATTCAGGTGTCGTACCGCTTCCGCCACGTGATGGGGCTCCTCGCTATCGAGCGAGCCGGGCTGACCTTTACCCACGGCACAAAAGCCGCAATGGCGCGTGCAGATGTCACCGCCGAGCATGAATGTGGCGGTTCGGTCCGACCAGCATTCAAAGATATTCGGGCAACGCGCTTCCTGGCAGACAGTGTGGAGATTTAATCCTTCGATCAGCTTCAAGACATTGTTCTGGTTGGTTGGATCGCCGAGGCGAATCCTGAGCCAGTCAGGTTTTGGCTCACGGGGCTGGCGCGGTCTGGGAGTATTGCTAATAACGTTTAGTTCGCGGGCCAAGAGAAATTACCTCGATTAATGCCTTTACAAGAATAATTCATTCTAGCATCGTGCTACCAATTAGGCACTTGTCTGTCCAGGTTCTTACGCTCCGGCCGATTTGGCTGCGTGTAGTCACCACGCTTTGCACGCTCTCAATCCTTGATCACCCCAGAAGCCGGACCAGAGTATCCGGATCGATATTGCCGCCGGAGACAATCACACCCAAGCGTTTATCCTTTGAAGGCAATTTACTATGCAACACCGCTGCCGCTGCGGCCGCGCCTGATGGTTCAACGAGGGTCTTCATGCGGAACAGCATGAACTTTATCGTTGCCACAATCTCCGCATCAGATACTGTCAAAACATCCTCGGCGTTTTGTTGGACGATGGGGAAGGTTAAAGCTCCGGGAGACTGGACACGCAGCCCATCAGCTATTGTGGGCGGGGGCGCAATTGAAACTCGCTCTCCTTTAATAAACGACTGCCGAGTGTCGTCACCGGTTTCCGGCTCAACCGCGAAGCACCGAATCTCAGGCTTGATCCCTTTCGCTGCCGTGCTCACGCCTGCAAAAAGGCCGCCGCCGCTGCAGGGAGCCAGAATGCAGTCCAGATCCGGCACGTCTTCCAACAACTCGAGAGCGCTTGTACCCTGGCCGGCCATGACCAGGTAATCGTCGTAGGGTGGAACCATCACCAGATTCTCCCGTTCGGCAATCGCGTGGGCCACAGCTTCGCGGTCCTCGCCGTGGCGATCGTAGAACACGATCTCGGCGCCGTAAGCGCGAGTGGCTGCGACCTTTGACTTGGGCGCGTCGTCAGGCATGGCGACCACCGCGCGCACGCCCGCTTCGCCAGCGGCCAGCGCTACAGCTTGGGCATGATTCCCCGAGGAAAAGGCCACCACGCCGCGCCGTTTTTCTTCCTCAGATAAGGAAAGGATCTTGTTGGTGGCCCCGCGGATCTTGAACGCTCCCGCACGTTGGAAATTCTCGCATTTGAAGAAGACCTTTCTGCGGGACACTTCATCGAACGAGCGCGACGTTATTACGGGTGTGCGGTGAATCCGGGGCCGGAGCCGTTCGCGAGCTTCTTTGATTAATCCAATTGATAGCATGCGTGCAGTTTACATCTCAAACACATCGACGAAGTTCTTTATGATGGAATCCTCAACCGCCCTCATCTCCACCTCATGGCCCAGTAGCTCCTGCATCGAAGTAACCGGCTCGCCTTCACAGGCGATGATCAGGTCGAAGAAACTCAGGTCGGTATTCACATTGAGAGCGAAGCCGTGCGTCGTGACCCAGCGGGCAATGTGTACTCCGATGGCCGCAACCTTCCCGCGCTGAGTGTGCACGCCAGTCAATCCTTTGATCGGAAAAGCGTCGATGTCAAAGTCGGCCAGGGTGCGGATCAGGACTTCTTCGAGATCGCGTACGTAACGATGTACATCTTCGCGCTCGGGGCTGAGGTTTATAATTGGGTAGCCTACAATCTGACCAA
>JBGTLM010000279.1:0-10626 GCA_041744135.1 Pyrinomonadaceae bacterium | reverse complement strand
GGTTCCGCTGACAAGGACGCCGGCACCTGCTCAATAGGGTTCAATGTTGACGACGTTGACAAAACCTACGAAGAGTTAAAATCCAAGGGCATTAACTTTGTAATGCCGCCAACGCAGAGAGAAGGTGAGGGAATAAAACTCGCAGTTTGCATTGATCCGGACGGATTACCGGTTTCATTTGCCCAGATGATTTCGTAAGCCGATTTTAGCACTCAGCCTAGCGGGAACCGCTTCACCCACAGAACCATTTGCGGTAGCCAATGGATCCCAGCACTCAGGCCCAACGGAATCCACTCACCCCAGAACCATTTTTGCGGCAGTCAAACGAATGAGCACTCAGGCTCGAGCAGAACCTCCTCAAGCCACAGATCCATTGGCCACCGCGAATGGCTTGTAGTTGAAGGGCTCCTACTTTGGTTAGTGCCGGGATCCATTGGCTACCGCAAACGGTTCTGTGCGTTGTATTGCCCTCGTGCTGAGCGCTAGGTCCGTGGCTACCGTAAATGGCTCTTGATTGAGTACTGTTGTATGTGGTGAGTGCTGGTATCATTCTCTCCGACCGCTGATGGCCGGAGCATCGGAGTGTAACCGGATAATCGCGGCTAAGATGATTGCCTCATTCTGCTTTAATCTTTCACTTAATTTGAATTGAGGTCCGATCGCTAACTGAACAATGTTGGCTCGCCGGAATTGGATGTGGCCGATGCGGGAGTAGCGGAATCGGCTAGCCGGGGATACTTGTCGAACAAAGGAAGCGGAGCCGGAACTCGCCGTTCCTCGAGAGTTGATTTGATTTCCAGTGCATTCACCACGGCTTTCCCCAGGAAGTGGTTGTTGGTGATTACGTAAGTCTCTTTAGACCGCTTTGCGAGCTCTTTAACTCTCACAATCCAGGGCTCGAGCTCTTCCGCCGAATAGAGGTAATTGTAACGTTCGTCTCTAACAGCCTCCTCCTTAAACCAATTCTGATAGTTCCGGCCATGCAGGCGAACGTAGCCTAACGGCGAAGTAGCCACAGCCGATGGTCTGATTGACTCCTTAAAAATGGGCTGGTCGATGTTGCATATGCCTACTTTCCTTTTTTCAAGCTCTTCGTAGATGGCTGGATTATTCCAGGAAGCGTGACGGACTTCGATTATCAGCGGATAATCCTTGAAACGATTAATAAGCTTTATCATATAGGCCCGTTCCTCGTCCGTGTTCTTGAACGACCAGGGAAACTGCAGTAACAAAGCACCCAACTTCCCCGCTTCTGCTAGCAGATCGATCCCCTCACGGAAGGTTTTCTCGTCATCGTTGGTTGCTTCCCCACGCTCGTGGGTAAACACACGGTGCAGTTTTGCAGTGAACCTGAAATCAGGATTATCAGCAACCCGTCTGGCCCAGGCCTTTGCGCTAGTGGCAGAGGGAGGTCGGTAGAAGCTGCTGTTGATCTCGATTGTGTCGAAGAATCTGGAAAGGTACGCGAGCGGATCGAATTTTGCGCCTGGCTTCTGCGGATAGACAACGCCCTCCCAGTCTTTGTATGACCACCCGGCAGGTCCAACGCGAATCTTGTTCATATTGTAGCTGAGGATAAATTGGCCGCGGATAAACGCGGATTAGGCGAATCTGAAAAGCCGCAGCTCAGAATTGAACCTTCCGTCGCCGTTTCGGACGATCCGAAGTGGCACTAACAAGATTTCGTGTCGCTTCGTGTGATTTCGTGGATCGCGGAAATTGCTGGAACATCAAGACCTGATAAGGGAAAAGTGATGTCAGGACACCGCTAAGCTAGTGCTTGAACTTAACAATGTTCACCTTCTCTCAGGTTCTGATCCGTGTTCATCTGCGCAAATCTGCGGCTCATTTTGCTTTAACTATGCCCGCGATGCGAACTCCCGACGATTGGTGGTATAAACATTAGCACTAAAGTTCCTGAACTAAATACGATGAAAGGAGTTTTTTACATGCGTCTGACAGAGATGGTTTCGTGCTCAGGTTGAGCGGCTAAACTGCCGCCGAGCATACTCGCTCAGGTTTTGAGCGGGCTACCCAAACAGCCTTTTGACAAAAATCTGATTGTCGGTTTCGATACTGCCGACGACGCGGGTGTATACCGTCTTCGTGACGACCTGGCTATTGTCCAGACGCTGGATTTTTTTACACCCATCGTCGACGACCCTCGGGTCTACGGACAAATCGCTGCCCTCAATTCGATTAACGATGTCTGGGCAATGGCCGGTACCCCGGTAACGGCGATGGCCATTACCTGTTTTCCAAAGAACGGGGTCGATCTCGCGATTCTCGGCGAGATTATGCGCGGCGGCCTTGAGACTTTGAACAAATACGGCATTACCTTGATCGGCGGGCACAGCGTCGACAATGAACAGATCATGTTTGGTTATTCAGTAACCGGCGTCATCGATCCGAACAAGATCGCTACCAATTCTGGCGCGCGCGCCGGCGATGCAATCATTTTGACGAAACCAATAGGCACCGGAGTAATTTCTACGGGAATCAAGTGGGGTAAGACTAATGAGGTAGTGGCATCGAAATCCGTGCAGACGATGTTGACCCCAGGAACGTATGCTGCCGAGGCCATGCGCGAGTTTGGTGTCAAGGGCGCAACTGACGTCACGGGCTTCGCCCTGCTTGGCCACGCCTGGGAGATGGCCAAGTCCAGCGGGGTAACGATTGAGTTAGATTCCAACGCGGTCCCTTTCCTGGAAGGTGCGCTTGAATTAGCATCTCAGGGAATGCTAACTAGTGGTGACAAGACGAACCGAGAATACGTGGGCAAGGACATTGCAGTCGAAGATTCGATTGCCAAGGAAACTCGTAGCTTGCTATTTGATCCGCAGACTGCTGGAGGGATGCTGATTTCAATTCATCATGAGCGCGCGACCCACCTGCTGGCGCGTTTGCGTGAGAATTACCCAGAGGCGCAGGTGATAGGACAAGTATTGGACCGAGGCGCGTGCTCAATCACGGTTAGGTAAAACAATGGTTTCAACAACTCAGGACCTGACAAGAACGTCCACGGGAGCATTGTCCGAGCTTTACCGCATGGTGCGCGCGCGGACCATGCTAATTGTCGCACCGTTGGAAATTGAGGACTACGTAATTCAGACCGCCGATTTTATGAGTCCGCCGCGATGGCACATCGGGCACACATCCTGGTTCTTTGAGACTCTGCTCCAGAGTTATCTGCCAGGATACCAGCCTTACTCTGAAGATTTCCTGTTCTACTTCAACTCATATTACGAAGGGTTCGGCGCCCGCATCGAGCGAGCGAAACGCGGGACCAAATCACGACCGACCGTGCAGGCAACGCTCAAATATCGCCGGCACATTGATGACTTGATGCTTGGGTTCCTGGATAACCTGGCCGGTAACCCGCAGGCTGACAAAGTGCGCTCCCTCGTAAGACTGGGGCTGGAGCACGAGATGCAACACCAGGAACTCTTGGTTTATGACATCAAGCACCTGCTCTGCGACCTGTACCAGCCCGAGATGAAACCAGCGCCGGTGGCGTCGCAACCTGTTGAGGGAATGGCGGAAATAGAAGGCGGACTGTTCGTGCTTGGGTACGGTATCGGGAGCCATGAGACACGGAGCAGTAGCCCGGCGGTAAGCGAGGCCGCCGCAGACGGGACGCCTGCGTTCCCAGCGTTCGCGTTTGATAATGAAAAGCCCGCGCATCAGGTCTTCCTTCAAAATTTTGCTGTAGACCGTGCGCCGGTAAGCAATGGGGATTTCCTCGAGTTCATTAGCAGCGGAGGATATAGGGATTTTCGCTGGTGGTTCTCGGAAGGTTGGCAAGTGGTTTCGAAGGAGCAGTGGCAAGCTCCGCTTTACTGGGAAGTTCACGATGGCCAATGGATGATTCGAGATTTCAGTGGCCTGCACCCGGTCGAGATGAAGGCTGACGAACCCGTTTCTCATGTCAGCTACTACGAGGCTTCCGCTTACGCGAAGTGGGTGGGAAAGCGTTTGCCAACGGAAGCCGAATGGGAGAAAGCCGCCTCCTTTGATCCCGCGACTGGAGCAAGGGCTTTCCCCTGGGGTGACGACGCAGCGGATCAATCCAAAGCGAATCTTTTGGAATATGAGCTTTGGGGCGTCTCGCCGATGGGCGCTTTTCCGGACGGCCAAAGCCCTTACGGTTGCCAGCAAATGGTAGGCGACGTGTGGGAGTGGACCAGTTCGGATTATGTTCCCTATCCCGGGTTTAAATCGGAATTCGACGAATATAACGATAAATGGTTTGTTAATCAGAAGGTCCTGCGTGGCGGCTCATATGCGACGCCGCAGCTGCATATCCGATCGACCTATCGCAACTTCTTTCACGCGCACGAGCGGTGGATGATTTCCGGATTTCGCTGTGCGAAAGATCTCTGAGAACGTCTTCCCAAGCGCTCTAGAGTTAGATGAACGGTCTATGCCTACGATGCTAAGCGATGTAGAGATACGAGTGCTCGGCGCGCTGGTTGAGAAGCAGATCACAACGCCGGAGTACTATCCCTTGACCCTTCACTCGTTGACCGTTGCCTGTAATCAGAAGAACAACCGCAATCCGGTAACCGCATACGACGAAAACACTGTCGCCCACGCTTTGGAGACTCTGCGTGAGAAGAGTCTTAGTTACGTTTTTCATGGCAGCAGCAGCCGGGTGCCCAAGTACAAGCACGTTATGCCGGAAGTGATGCACCTCAGCTCGCCAGAGCTGGCGGTGATGGGGGCACTGATGCTGCGCGGCCCGCAGACGGTGGGCGAGCTGCGCGGTAGTGCTTCGAGATTTCATGAGTTTTCCGGGTTAGAGCAGGTGGAAGCGACACTCAATGAGCTAATCTCAAAAGAACCCGAAACCATGGTGGTGCGGCTGCCGCGTCAGCCTGGGCAAAAAGATGCGCGGTTCGTTCATCTTCTTTCTGGGCCCCCGAGCCCGGAATTTCTTGCGGAAGTGGAGGCACATTCGAAGACCAGTCAGCCCAGGCTCGGCGAAACGGACAGAGTTGAGAAGCTCGAACTACAGATCAAAGGCTTGAAAGAAGAGTTTCGAATCCTACAACAGCAGTTTGCGGAATTTAAAAAGCAGTTTGAATAACTACCGCCCCCAATGATTCACAAACTACACTTCCCCCAGCTCCCTCTCTCCCAATTCGTCGAGAACATGTGGCTCGTCCAGGGCTTCGAATCAGGCTACAGACGCGAAAAGATTCTTCCCGATGGCGCCATTGAACTGATTATTGATTTAGACACGCAACCAAAGACTATTTTTGAAGACGAATCTGCGGAGGGCTTTCGCACTGTTAAGAAGGCCTGGATCTCCGGTGAAAGGACTCGATACATTGTCATCGGAGCAGAAACGAACCAATCAATGGTCGGCGTTCGCTTTCGCCCGGGCGGCGCCTATCCATTCTTCCGTTTCCCAATTTCGGAACTAAGCGAATCGGTAACTGAGCTGGACTTGATTTGGGGGCCACTGGTTGAAGAGATTCGCGATGAACTACAGGAGATTAATTCACCAGACGACAGATTGCTGCGGCTGGAGGCGTTTCTGTTGCGACAGGTTCAGCGTTCCCTGGAACCCAACCGTCTGATTACGTTTGCTGTGCACCAATTGCAGCACTCCCCGCAATTCCTGGCCATCCGCGATTTGGCGAGCATGATCGGCATCACGCAAAAACACTTAATCTCGCAGTTCGAAAAGGTGGTCGGATTACGGCCGAAGAGTTTCGCTCGCGTCTGTAAGTTCCAGAAAGTGGTGAACCTGGTAGAACAACAAAACCCAATCGAATGGTCAGCGATCGCCCTAGACTGTGGGTACTACGATCAGGCCCACTTCATCAAAGAGTTTCAGTCGTTCTCTGGGCTTAATCCATCCACTTATCTCACGCAGCGTGGCGATTACGTCAACTTCATCCCAATCGCTTAGCCAGACAACTCGCCCCAGGTTAATTTTTTACAATACATATAAGTTCACCTTGGTAAGACTATCGTGCCGAGGAAGAATCGGCCGCGGATTTACGCCGATGACGCGGATCTAGCAAGGAACTGGCACCGATTAACGCGATTTGAACCTATCGGACTTCGTTAGAGTTCCATTCAGAGTGCTTGTATTAAGTTCTGATTCGCGTAAACCGCGTACATCCGCGGCCAATCTCTTCTTCACGATTAATTCTCAGGAGGAGTGACCATGGACTTTTCAACTATCAACTACTTTGCGGTGCTGGCGGCGGCCCTATCGACTTTTGTGCTGGGAGGCCTGTGGTACTCACCGTTGCTTTTTGGCAAATTCTGGATGCGAGTAAACAGCTTCACAGAAGCTGATCTGCAGACATTTAGCAAAGCGCGGATGTTTGGCTGGTCGTTGCTCTTTTCGCTGGTGATGGCGCTCAACCTCGCTATGTTTCTCGCTGGCCCTACGACTAATGTTACCTGGGGGATGGCCGCGGGCGGGCTGGCGGGACTTGGTTGGGTGGCGATGGCGGTCGCCATCATCGGCGTCTTCGAGAACCGGCCCTGGCAGTACATTGCGATCAACGGGGGTTACATGACTGTTGCCTTTGTGATCATGGGCGCGATTATCGGCGCCTGGCGGTAATCCGCAGATTACTCAGATTTCGCGGATTGGGAACAGAAATGCCAGACGGGCCATACCCTGGCGGGTCTGCTCTCTACATTCTATTCTTAGGTGGGTTCTAATCTGCTTAATCTGCGGTTAGAAAAAGGAGCGACTTCGATGAAAAGCACTTTCGAATCAGATCACCCGGTTACGAACGAAGCGGCTAAGGCGGCGACAGGGAAGACACTTGATCAGTGGTTCGTCGCTCTGGATAAGATTGATGGTTTGAAGCAGGGACGACGCGCGATCAATAACCTCCTCTACGAACAGAAAGTTGATCCGTGGTGGAGTGCCACGATTGCGGTCGAATATGAAAAGCATCATGATGTGCGCAAGAAAGACGGATTGTTCGAGGGCTACTTTGTTTGCGCCACTAAGACGATTGCCGCTCCACCCGCGGAAGTGTTCGCCGCCTGGTCGAGCGGGTCAGAACTTAGCAAGTGGTTCGGAGTCGTGACCAAAGCTGAGGTGAAAGATGGTGGCGCTTTCGAGAACAAGGACGGCGACCGCGGCAAGTTCCTGCGGGTGCGCGAGAACAAAGACATCCGCATGACTTTCGAAAATAAGGGTCTCTCCGCACCTACCCAGGTGGACGTGCAGTTTCAGGATAAAGGGAAAGGGAAAACGGGCCTGCTGGTAAACCACACCAGGATTCAAACGCGGCCTGAAGCTGATGGGCTGCGAGCCGCATGGGCTGTGGCGCTCGACAATCTGAAGGCAGCTTGCGAAGGGTAGTTAATTGAAAATGCCTTGACGCTCGTCCTTGAACTGACCATTGGAATGGTTCGTCAGCCTCACTACGCTTCTGGACAGTTTGCCCACTTATCGGGATAATACCCAGTTTCAACAGGAACGATTTGCTCGGCACAGGTGAGGCGCCGTGGGTGCCAGGCGTAGCACACTGCACCGAAGACTGTGCCCGGAGCTGTTCGAGACTTTAGACTGGCCGCTATAAGATCAGAAAGGAACAGTTCCGGAAAACGGATACTATTGCGGTATCAATTATCAGGTTACTGGAGGTTTGCGCAGTTTTCTAGAAACATCATGAATAACAACTTAACTACTCCTCGTCAGTCAGTCCTTTCACGTGCCAGCCGCCTCGTGTTGACTCTGGCGGCGACTCTTGCCTTTGCGAGCCTTGGGGCGTCGCCTGCTTTTGCGCAATCGCATAGTGGTGGTGAAGCCAATCTCATACTGCCTGACCTATCAAGTGTCACTTTCTTCGGCGGCATGAACGGTCACAACCTGCTGCTGGGCGGAATCGTGGTTTGTATGTTGGGCCTGCTGTTTGGTCTGGCCATGTACATGAACTTGAAAAAGCTTCCCGTGCATCGCTCCATGCGCGAGATTTCGGAGCTTATCTACGAGACCTGCAAAACCTACCTAATCACACAGGGCAAGTTCATCCTTATCCTGGAAATCTTCATTGGCATTATCATCGTGCTTTATTTCGGCGTCTTGTCCGAAATGGAACCGTTCCGCGTCGCGATCATTTTGGCGTTTAGTCTAGTGGGCATCGCCGGCAGTTACGGAGTTGCCTGGTTTGGAATTCGCGTCAATACATTCGCCAACTCGCGCACCGCATTCGCGAGCCTTGAAGGCAAACCCTTCCCGCTCTATGCGATTCCACTGCGCGCCGGCATGAGTATCGGCATGATGCTGATCAGCGTCGAATTGCTGATCATGCTTTGCATCCTGCTGTTTATTCCCGGAGACTATGCGGGTCCCTGCTTTATTGGTTTCGCGATAGGCGAGTCTCTCGGTGCTGCGGCCCTGCGCATCGCCGGCGGCATCTTCACCAAAATCGCCGATATCGGTGCAGACCTGATGAAGATCGTCTTCAAGATTAAGGAAGACGACGCGCGCAACCCGGGCGTGATTGCCGACTGCACCGGCGACAACGCCGGTGATTCCGTCGGACCCAGTGCCGATGGCTTCGAAACTTATGGCGTGACTGGCGTGGCCCTGATCACATTTATTTTGCTGGGTGTGCGCGATCCCACGGTGCAAGTGCAGTTACTGGTCTGGATCTTCGTGATGCGCATCATGATGATCCTGGCGAGCGCGGGTTCTTACTTCATTAACGACGCAATTGCCAAGGCTCGTTTCGGCAATGCTGCGAAGATGAACTTTGAAAGTCCACTGACCTCTTTAGTCTGGATTACTTCCGTTGTCTCAGTAATAGTCACATTCATTATTTCCTACCTCACGATCCCGACTTTGGGCGGAGATCCGAGCCTCTGGTGGAAGCTTTCGATGATCATCTCCTGCGGCACGCTGGCCGGCGCGATAATTCCGGAGTTGGTTAAGATCTTTACTTCGACTGACTCAAGCCACGTAGCTGAGGTGGTTACGTCTTCGCGGGAAGGCGGCGCCTCGCTCAATATTCTCTCCGGTCTGGTGGCGGGGAATTTTTCCGCCTACTGGCTGGGAATTAGCATTGTGGCCCTGATGTCGATCGCTTATTACTTTAGTACGATGGGGCTTGATCCTTTAATGGTCGCGGCTCCGGTTTTCGCTTTCGGCCTGGTGGCGTTTGGCTTTCTCGGCATGGGCCCAGTGACCATTGCGGTCGACTCGTATGGTCCCGTAACTGATAACGCGCAGTCTGTGTATGAACTGTCGCTGATCGAACAGGTGCCCAACGTCGAAGCCGAGATCAAGCGAGACTTCAACCTGGACGTCAATTTTGCCCACGCAAAACACCTGCTGGAAGAGAACGACGGCGCCGGCAACACTTTTAAAGCCACCGCCAAGCCGGTGTTGATTGGCACGGCCGTGGTTGGGGCCACGACCATGATCTTTGGGATCATGATGACCCTTACAAATGGATTGACCACTGATACGCAAAACCTTTCCCTTCTGCACGCCCCGTTTGTCCTGGGCCTGATTACGGGCGGCGCAGTCATCTACTGGTTCACTGGCGCTTCCACTCAGGCAGTTACAACCGGCGCCTACCGCGCGGTGGAGTTCATCAAGGCAAACATCCGGCTGGAAGGCGTGGAAAGAGCGTCTGTGGAAGATAGCAAGAAGGTGGTAGAGATCTGCACGCAGTATGCGCAGAAGGGCATGTTCAATATCTTCCTCACGGTCTTCTTCTCGACTCTGGCTTTTGCGTTTGTAGAACCATTCTTCTTTATCGGATACCTGTTTTCAATTGCCATCTTCGGACTGTATCAGGCGATCTTCATGGCCAACGCAGGTGGAGCCTGGGACAATGCCAAGAAGGTCGTGGAAGTTGATCTGAAAATGAAGGGCACCGCCCTTCACGACGCGACCGTCGTAGGCGATACCGTGGGCGATCCCTTCAAGGATACTTCGTCAGTCGCTATGAACCCGGTCATCAAGTTCACCACGCTATTTGGACTGCTGGCGGTCGAGCTGGCTGTGTCAATTGCAAATCCGCGGGGACAATTCGGTGAGAATGGTCCAATGGTCAGCCACGTTCTAGCGCTGGTTTTCTTCCTAATCTCAACCGTATTCGTCTGGCGCTCGTTCTATTCAATGCGCATCGGGACGTTAAAAGCGGAAGCAGCCGAGGCCCGCGCGGAGGGGATGGCTGCGGATTAATAAGAGTTTCGGGTTTCAGTTTCGAGTTTATGATTACTGGCGTTTCGGAACTCTGACGTCGCAGCGTTGGACTGGAACCAAACTCGAAACCCGAAACTCAGAACTCAGAAACTCGGAACCCGGAAGTCGAAACCATGAATACTTCGTACGGCAAACCCGATACTTTGATAGCTGCGGCCCTCGAGCCCGTTGATCGGACTCGAGCCGTTTCGCTCGTCGTTGCCTTCAGTTTGCTAACGGCGCTGTCCGCGCAGATTGTGATTCCGATCGGCCCGGTGCCGATTACTGGTCAAACCTTCGCGGTATTGTTGACAGGCGCGCTGCTGGGCTCTCGCCTGGGCGCAATGGCAATGATTGTCTACCTTATTGAAGGTGCGAGTGGTCTGCCGTTTTTCTATGGCGGCACGAGCGGTATCCCCCACCTGCTCGGGCCTACCGGTGGATAC
>JBGTLM010000278.1:0-20613 GCA_041744135.1 Pyrinomonadaceae bacterium | reverse complement strand
CAAATCTCGCGTGTAACGCAAAACCGGCAGCCCCGTGTCGAGGTTTGGATAGCCGGTGGACATCTCCTGCCCGATGAGCGGGCGATTCGGGGTGAGGTCTTTGATGTCCGCAATGGTGTCAATCACAAACGGCGAATCGCTGTACCAACCGCGATACCGATGGATGTCGTCAACGTCGCCGTCGTCAATGTTGTTCGGCTTGAGCGTTTCGTTGTAAAAATCTGCTTCGCGCTGGTAAGTCGAGTCGGCGACGACCGGACGGAAGGGATCGAGGCGGCGCGTTTGCTTGACGACGTCGGAAAGTTGTCTCCACTTCTCTAAATTCTTTCCGTCGCGCAAGAGCATCTCGTTGCCGACAGTCCATAACAAGATGCTCGGATGATTGCGCCCGCGCCTTATCAGATTTTCGTTCTCCATCACCCAGTGCGCGAACATGTCAGGCGGCGTGGCGCCGATTTTTCCCGCCAGCGCCCAAGGGCGGATACCTTCGACGCTCACGCCCAACCCGATCTCGTCGGCAGCGTTCAACCACTCTTCATTCCAGGGGGTGGCGTGCGTGCGCGTCACGCGCTGGTTGCCGTCGTGCATGAACTGAATCAATTTGCGCGGCAACGCCGGGTCCCAGGAGTTCTTGCCGTAAGGCAATTGATTCGCTCCGCGCAACCAGTAGGGCTTGCCGTTCAAAAAGAATTTATTGCCGCGCACTTCAAACGTGCGAAAGCCGACGTTGTGCGTCCATTGGTCGAGCACTTCGCCGGATGCGGATTCGAGCCTAACATCAAGCCGATAGAGGTTCGGGTCAGCGGGCGTCCATAGCTTCGGCTGCAGGTTGCGGAGCGTCATATCTCGGGTCACCTGGCTTTCGCCGAGTTGCACGGCGATGGGCTCTGCCGTCGCAAAAAGTTTACTCGTCTTCAGGTCGGTCCAACGGGCGCGCAAAATGGCAGACTGCGCGCCCGACAGACTTCGCATCTCCACCCGCACGCGCGCGCCGTCAAGCGACGGGATGAACCACGCATCGTCAATTAACGCTGCATCGCGCACGACCAACTTCACCGGCTGCCAGATGCCGTGCAGATCGTAGCTGCGATTATTCGCGTCGGGCGAAAGTGGCCCGAACATGCCCTTGCTCAACGTCAGAATCTTGGAAGCCGTCAAATTTACCGTGACGGCTTGACCGAGGGAAAGCGCCGAACTCGGAATCCTTTCCATTGAGACGAAAACCGAAAGCATGTTGCGCCCGGCCTTTAAGTGCGGCGTCAAATCATAAGAGAAGCGGCTGAACATACCGGCGTGTTCGCCGAGCGGTTGCCCGTTACAGAACGTTTTGCTCTTCATCGCCACGCCGTCAAATTCGATAAAGACGCGGCGACGGTTCGGCAGAGCGGGCAGGTCGAGCGCAAGTTGATACCAACCGTCTTCGGTGCGTTCGGTATCGAAGCCGAGTTTTTTCAACCGCGCCTCTTCGAACCTTTTGAAATCTTCGGAATCATCCAGCCACCACTGCGTGCGGTTGAGGAGTTGCGGAACCGGAACCGCCACGTAACCGCTCAGATTCTTCGCGAGTTGCGGCTGGTCGTTCGCTTGCAACAAATAGCCCGGCTTATACAGCCACTCGCCCGCCAGCTCGATTCTTTGACCGGGGCGTAATTGCTTCCGTGTAATTTCCACTTTCCCAGCCGTGATTCTCTTCTGTGCATAAACATCCTGCGACAGCAAAGCGACGGCGATAACTATGAACCAAGAAACGTGCAGCCGAGTTTCTCGCAAAACGACCTCCATCAAAGCTTGCTTGATAAAATGTAGGGGTACTTTTGTACTGCCCGCGTGGTGACGGAAGTGACAGCCAGGGAACGCAACTCCTACTCAGAACGTGACGCCGCGTGCCTCACGCACCGCTTTCAGATAGGCGCGCGCTGCTTGCGTTACCTTGGCAGGCTCTCCGGCGCGGATGGCTCTGGTGTCCACCAGGTCGCTGCCGACACCAAGCGCGCTCGCGCCCGCGTGGATCAAATCAGCCACCGTCTTCAGCGACACCCCACCCGTCGGTACCAGCTCCACTTGCGGGAACGGCGCTTTCAACGCCTTCAAGTAACTTGCGCCGCCCATCGCATTGCACGGAAACACCTTCACCATGTCCGCGCCCGCCTGCCACGCCGCCAGGACTTCTGTCGGGGTCAATGCCCCTGGCATCACCGCGATTGAGTATCGCCGGCAGATCTCGATTGTTTCCAAGTTTAGCACCGGAGAGACGATGAACTGCGCACCCGCCAGGATGCACGTCCGGGCCGTTTCGGCGTCGAGCACCGTGCCGGCCCCGACCGTCGCTTCATTTCCGAAACGCTTCACCACCGATTCAATCATTGCCACCGCACCCGGCACGGTCAAGGTGATTTCCAAAATGCTGATGCCGCCTTCTTTGATCGCGTCAACAGCTCGCATTGCTTCGTCCGCTGATGCGGCGCGCACCACCGGCACAATGCCCGTCTCTCCAATGCGCTTTAGGACTTCGACTTTGTTCATTGTAAATTTATCTTGCCCCTACCTTGCGACGCGCGCCGCCCCCCCCTCATTACCCCTTCGACTTCCGCAAGCGTCGCCATCGTCGTATCGCCCGGCGTCGTCATCGCCAACGCACCGTGCGCCGCGCCGCACTCAACCGCCCACTGCGCGCCTTTGTTTTCGAGCAGACCGTAGATGAGTCCCGAGGCGAAACTATCTCCACCACCCACGCGGTCGAAGATTTCCAAGTTCTCGCGCGTGGCCGAGCGATATAACTGACCCTGCAAATAGCAAACAGCCGACCAATCGTTAATGGATGCGGTCTTGGCGTTCCTCAGTGTTGTGGCGACGACTTTGAAGTTCGGGAAAGTTTTAATCGCTTCTTCAATCATCTTCTGAAAGTTGCCTGGATCGAGCCGCGAGTGGTGCTCGTTCACGCCTGCGACCTCGAAGCCCAGCGCGGCGGTGAAATCCTCTTCGTTGCCGATCATCACGTCAACGAAGGGTGCAAGCTCGCGATTAACTTCGCGAGCGCGCTCGCGTCCGCCGATTGCTTTCCACAATGATTCGCGGTAGTTCAGATCGTAAGAGACGACCGCGCCGTGACGCTTCGCCGCTTCGATGGCTTCGCGCGCGACCAACGGAGTCGTTTCCGACAAGGCGCAGAAAATCCCGCCCGTGTGAAACCAGCGCGCGCCTTCTGATCCGAAAATCTGCTCCCAATCAATCTCGCCGGGTTTGAGTTGTGAGACGGCGGTGTGTCCTCGGTCAGAACAGCCCAGAGCGGCGCGCACGCCGTACCCGCGTTCAGTGAAGTTCAAGCCGTTGCGAACTGCGCGCCCGACCGCATCGTACTTCACCCATTTGAGATGCGATAGGTCAACGCCACCCTGCAATATCAAGTCTTCGAGCAGTCGCCCGACCGGGTTGTCCGCCAGCGCCGTCACGATAGCCGTGCGTTGATTGAAACACCGTCGCAAGCCCCGTGCGACGTTGTACTCGCCGCCGCCTTCCCACACGCTGAACTGCCTTGTCGTGTGAATCCGACCATCACCCGGATCGAGCCGCAGCATCACCTCACCCAAGCTGACACAATCCCAACGGCATTTCTCCTTTGTTCTGATTTTCAGCGTATCTGTACCGATAGCCTTCATTATCCCTTGCCCTCAACCGCCTGACCTGCGAAGTTGCTGTGGCGTGATGTTAACGGACTTCACCCTCCGCTCAGCGCCGGAGTTTCCTCTCCCACGCCCGCCGCCTCCATGCGCGGCACAAGTAAATGAATCACGAGAAGCGCCACCAAATAAGCCGACGCAGCGAAAGCGAACAGCGGCACATAACTGCCCGTCCACTCCAATAAGTAGCCGGCGACTTTGGCGATCAGCATCCCGCCGACGGCTCCCGCCATGCCGCCGATGCCGACGACTGATCCGACCGCGCGGCGCGGAAACATGTCCGAAGTCAGTGTGAAAAGATTGGCCGACCAACCCTGATGCGCGGCGGTCGCCAGTCCGATCAAAGCGACCGCGACCCACAAGTTCGCAGCCTTTGCTGCGAACACAATCGGCACGACTGAAAGAGCGCAAATCAGCATCGCCGTTTTGCGCCCGGCGTTGATCGTCCAGCCGCGTTTGATGAAAGCGGACGACAGCCAGCCGCCCATGATGCTGCCAACATCCGCCATGATGAAAATCACAATCAGCGGCAGCCCGATGTTTTTTAGGTCGAGCTTGTAAGTTTTACCAAGGAAGTCCGGCAGCCAGAAAAGATAAAACCACCATACCGGATCGGTGATGAACTTGCCCATCGCAAACGCCCACGTCTGCCGGTGCGGGATCAGTCGCGCCCAGGCGATCTTCGTCGTGGCTTCCGCCGGGTCACTACGGATGTAAGCGAGTTCCGCGCGGGACAAGCGCGGGTGTTCCTCCGGGCGGCGATACAGCAGCAGCCAGAAAATAAGCCAGATAAAGCCCAGCGCGCCCGTCACAATGAATGCTGCGCGCCAGCCGTAAGTCACCGTGATCCACGGCACTACGAGCGGGGTCACAATCGCGCCGATGTTAGAGCCTGAATTGAAAATCCCAGTGGCCAGCGCGCGCTCCTTTCTCGGAAACCATTCGGCGACCGTTTTCACCGCGGCCGGAAAATTCCCGGCCTCGCCCAAACCCAAAGCGAAGCGCGCGACGCTGAAGCCCATGACGGATCGTGCGAAGGCGTGTCCCATCGCCGCGAAGCTCCAAAAGACTATCGCGAACGAAAAACCCTTACGCGTGCCGAGCCAGTCCATGAGCCTTCCGACCAGCACCAGCCCTATCGCATACGCTGTCGTAAATGCAAATGCCACGTTGCTGTAATCAATCTCATTCCAACCTAACTCGCCTTGCAAAGTCGTCTTGAGGAGACCAAGCACTTGCCTGTCAATGTAATTGATCGTCGTCGCGAAGAAGAGCAACGCGCAAATCAACCACCGGTAGTTGCCGACGCGCCCGGCAACCTCTCGCTCAACCGCGGTCGGGAGGCCAACAACTCCGGCTCTCCGTTCGTCTGATTGGGACATCAACCTCCCCTTACTCTTTCATAGTTACTAACCGAAGTTGCTTAGGAATTGACGCCCGACCCGAGAAATCCGCCGTCAACTACAATCGTTTGTCCGGTGATAAAACTTGCCGCGTCAGAGGAGAGGAAGACAGCGGCCCCGATCAGTTCTTCAGGACGACCAAACCGGCGCATCGGCGTGCGCATCAACAATTCACGACCGCGCTCGGTTCCGTCGAGAAACTTCTCGTTAAGTTCAGTTGGAAACACGCCTGGCACAATCGCATTGACATTGATCCCATCGCGCGCCCATTCCGCACCCAAACTTCTCGTCAACGCGAGCACCCCTGCTTTGGATGCGCCATAAGCAGCCACTTCATGAAAGGCGACAAACGAAGCGAGCGAGGCGATATTGATGATGCGAGCGCTTCGGCCAGCTTTCAGCTTCTTGTAAAACGACTGGCAGGCGCGCAACATGCCGGTCAAGTTCGTATCGATTATCGCGGTCCAATCCTCTTCATCAACTTCGGCGGTCGCCTCGCGCGCCGTACGCCCGGCGGCGTTGACGAGAATGTCCACGCGTCCGAAGTGGCCATGAACGGTCTCACGAAGCTCATCGATAGAACCCCGTTTTGTTATGTCAACTGGGCACCGCACGGTTTTCCGGCCAAGGTGCTCTATCTCATTGCACACTTCAGAGACCAGTTCCGTGCGACGTCCGGTTGGCACCACGTGGGCCCCGGCTCGGGCCAGACCAACCGCTATTGCGCGTCCCAGGCCGGATGTGCCACCGACGACAACTGCGACACGATCATTGATGTCAACGAAGTTTTCTGTCACGGGTGATCTATCTGCCCCCTCTGCTTGGCATACAGCTCCTTTTCGTCTGTTCGTGTGATTCGTCGATCGTTCGTATTACCTGACCACCTAAAACGATCCACGAAATCACACCAACGGATACAAACATCTCAAACCGAAATCCGAAACTTGAAGCTCGAAACCTAAAACTACTGACTACCGGTCGGTGCTTACCCTTACGTTACTTATCTAGACTGTGACTTGTTCCAACGAGTGCTCTGTCATTCCTACGGTCTGCTTGAAATTTCCTGCGAACAGGCGTGAAACATCCCGTTCAATCTCCACGCGCGTAACGCGACGCCCGTCAATCAGAAGGCGTTCGTAGCTCTCATATAGCGACTCAGCAATGACGCTCCGCGCGTGCGCCCACTTGTAGAGAAGTTGTTCGAGCACCCGCGCGTCCGAGTGCTGCGGGATAAAACTGGGACCCAACAGCTCCAGGCGCTCGCGGGTTATCTCGGAGACTATTGATGGGTTGTTGAGAAACCACCAACAGCCAAAAGGCATGAGATTCCGGAACTTACGAGCCACCACGCACAGCTCGTGTTGATTCTCGCGCGAGAGCATCGTTACAAGAAAATTCACATCGGGGTTTTCCGCGCAGATGCGCTCAATAGCGCGCACGTCAGCCCGACCGGCGCCGTCTCCCGCCATGCGTAACGCCGGATTGATGCCCCGTCTGACGCCGATCATTAAGGCGAATGGCAAACGATGTTCGCGACTCGTAGGCAGCACGACATCACGAATGAGGCGGTCGCGCACATCCTGATCCGGGTATTGGAAATCATCCGGCAGCGACACTGCCATGTAGAGCGGTCTCATTCGCGCGATCCACTTGTCCAGGAATCTACACAAGTCGCTGGCCGTCTTGCCCCACGCTTCACTTCTGAAGCCGTGACCTTGCGAGTTCAACTGCTCCACAGTGTTGGTCCAGTCGTTCAGCAGCCGATCCATACGCAATGCCGCGTGAAACCGCGGGTCAATTTCGACCCCGCTTTCCCAGACGTGCTGCTCCGCCGGATCGAAAGGATCGTTGGTCATCACAACATCGCTTACACGAGCGATGTCCATGACCCGATTGATCTGTTCTCCAATTTCCTGAGTGCGGAAGAATTCGCGCGCTTCCCTAAGGTCAGTCGCCTGAGGATCCAGACCAAAAGTCTTAAGCACATGGATGATTCCGCGCGTGGCTTCGGAAAGCGGCGAGTTGCGGACAAACAGTGTGGTCCAAACCAGATTGGCCTGTTCAGTTTTGCTTAGTCGCCAAAAACTCTCGGGTGACACATCGCTTGAGCGAAGGGTTTCCGCGACCAGGTAGTGATAGGTCAGCAGTTCATCGATGCCGGAAAGATTCAGCGCACGGAACTGTGGAGCAAACAGATGAGTGTGCATGTCTATTACAGGCGTGCGTTCGACCACCTCCACCACCTGACGGCGCAGTTTCGCCGGTTCCGCTAGTTCCCTATTGGGGTTGTGACTATCTCGAGGTTCGTTGCTCATCTATTTCTTCATTTCCTCTCAAATGTCTAAAGAAGAATATCGTCAGGCCGCCGAGCATCATTCTCGTCTGCCCAACGATTGTTAGGGATCACAGCCGTCCAACCCGGGCGAAGTGGGTCTTGATCATATGGGTAACCGCCGAGACGCTTGTAAAGTTCGCTGTACTCGGCCAGCTTGTCGCGATTCAATTTCACGCCCAAACCGGGCGCGGTCGGAACTTTGATCGCGCCCTCTTCATATTTGAATTTGCCGCCCTCGATTATGTCGTCAACGAGGTGGTGATAATGCGCGTCCGCGGCGAAAGAGAGATTCGGAATCACCGCGCCGAGATGCAGCATGGTCGCCAATTGAATACCCAGCTCGCCCGAAGAGTGGACGGCAACGCCTAGTTGGAACGTTTCGCACACGCCCGCTGCTTTGACGCATTGACGGATGCCGCCCCAGAAGGTCGTATCAAGCAGAATCACGTCCACCGCCGTGTCGAGAACGTTGGCCGCGAGTTGCTCAAAGCTCACGACGACGGTGTTGGTGGCCAGCGGCATCCGCACCTTTTCGCGCGTGCGGCGCATCCCCGCAAGACCGAACACAGGATCTTCAAGGTAATCGTTGCGGATGCCTTCAATAGCTTGCCCAAACCAGATCGCTTGCTCGGTCGACCAGACGGCGTTCGGGTCGAAGCGAAAACGATCTCCATCCAGCGCGGAGGCGACGGCGCGATAACACTCCAACTCGTATTCCGGTCGAAAGACGCCGCCCTTTAGTTTGTGCGAAGTGAAACCGTATCGCGCTTTCAATTCCCGCGCGTGCGCAACGAGTTGTTCAATAGTTCGCACTTCGCCGGCGCCGTTTTTCGGATGCGGATAGCGGAAGAAGAGATACGACGCGAACGGCACGCGCTCTTGCAGACGCCCGCCCAATATTTCGGAAACGGGCACGCCCCATTTTTGACCGAGGATGTCGAGGCACGCGAATTCGAGTGCGGCTAGAACTTGCGTGCGATTGTTATAGAGTGATGCGGTCGGGTTGGCGATGAGAAAACGCATCTCCTCGATGAGCGCCGGGTCATGGCCCAAGAGGTAACTCTTCATCGCGAGAAAGACGGCTTCGGCGGATTCGCCCCCGCCTCCCATCTCGCCCAGTCCGGTGAGGCCCTCATCAGTTTCCACTTCAACGATGGTGCGCACGAAGCGTCCCCAATGACAGCCATTCGCATGACGCAGAGGAGCTTCAAGCGGAACCGTGATGGTGGTTGCCCTGATGTCAGTAATCTTCATCTTGGTATTAGTGCCCTAATTTAAAGAGAAGTAAACCATCCACCAAATCAGACTAAGCAACACTAGACTTTCTTCGTGAAATTTCGTGTGACTTTGTGGATCGTATTACCAACCGACGAACGAAACACCAGATCCAATTACGACACTACCGTGTTGCGGCACGGTCGCAACCATTTGGTTCATGGCAGCAAAGCCGGATCGCCGCCCTGCGGAATCTCTTTCGTCACCAACGGGATGCGTCGGGCCGCGGAGTCCTTGGCGAACTTCCAATAGCGAATAATCAAATCCATCGCCGAGCGCTCGGCATCTTCCGGGGTTGTGCCGCCGATCACGAGCCAATCGCCGTGATGCGCGTTGGGAGGCATGCGCGCGACGAATCGCGCACTCTCAATCTCCGTCGACGATTCTTTCAGTGCCGCAGCGACGAGCGCGTTAGTCTTCGTCGTTCCGACAAGAATCAATGTGCCGCTCTGTTTCAAGTCCGTGGGCAAGTCAGGCAGATGGTAGATCGCCACAGGTCTGCCCGTCGCGCTCTCCAGCGTGTTGACGAGTGCGGATGCCGACTCCAAATCGAGAATTGGCGCGTTGTCTCCATAAACCACTGCGAGCGGACCATTAAAGCTAAACGACATGGCATCAGAGCCGTAGCGCACATTCGAGTTCGGCACGGCGTTCGGAGCCTGATCAAGATACGGCGCACCCTCGAACCGGGCTTCCGCCCAACCGTAACGCAGCAAACTCTCGTCGCCTTCGAGCCGTAGAAAGATGTGATAGAAGCCGGGCAACGGCTTTGCGTTTGTGCCTGCCGGCGTAGCTTGCGCTGCGACTCGGACCGGCACGAACGCGGAAGCGTCCGGCGCCAGGCGAATCGCTCTTTGCTCATCGTCGAATTGCGCGTGGATGTTCGAGGGAGCTTCGAGCGTCCAACGCAGGTTGAGCGTGCGGTTGCTCTTATTTGTGATGTGGAAGGTGGCAGTGCCCCGTCCGTGTCCATCCAGGTGGACGACGCTGCGCTCGATGTCAACGAGGCGCACCGGGTTTGACGGCAACGAGTATTCACGAATCAGGCGCATCAATTGCAGCGCTTCCGGCTTCGGGCGACGACTGAACCAGAGCGGCTCGTAGTGGCGGATGCCCTTCAGGGTCATCGGGTCCATGGCGAGTGACTCATTAAATTGAAATTGATAAATCTCCGGCACAGATCGAGTCTTCAGCACGTTCTCAAAGATAGGAGAATAAACTTTCGCCCGCGCTTCAGGGGTCAGGCGCGACAGACCGCGCCAGTTCCATTCGGTGATCACCGATGGCTTGCCGACCTTTCTGCCGTAGCTTGCTGCCGCGAGTGAAAATCCGCGTGAACTAGGAATCGCATGGAGCGAATCCATGTAGGCGTGCTGTCCGATGCGGTCGAATTTAACGCCGAGGCGCGCCAGGCGCGTAAATGCTCCCGTGTTTGTGTGTCCGGTCAAATGCACGGGGATGCGAGGATCGACCTGCTTGACCGCGTCGTACACCGTGTTCCAATACTTTTCCCGCCCGTCGTTGATGCCGAAGATCAAGACTTCATTTTCTATTTCAACCCCGTGAATCACGTCGCGGTAACGCCTGACGATCTCGCTGATTTCACCGGGCTGCATCTGCGCGTCGAGGAGCGCACGCAACTTCAGGTGACGCATTTCGCCAAAGACAAAATCCAGATACTCGCGTTTGACCTTCTCTTGAAGGGGCCCGATCAACTCAAGGTGATGCAATCGAATCAACTCGAACCCCATCGCCTTGGCGATCCGTAGATCGCGGCGAATCTCGTCGGCAAAGAGACGCCACTGTGTGACAGTGTCAGCGGCGAGAGGCCAGTAAGCGGCGCGATCCATGCCGGGCAGCTTCTGCAAGGTGAAATTTTCGCCGAGTGTCGAATAAGGAAAGTAGTTCGTGCCAAAGCGCACGCCGGGAACGCCGATTGAGACCCGCGTGCCTTGCGCGCTGCGGCGCTGCTCGCTGTAACCGACGTAGGCGATGAACTCCTCGTCGGCGCGCTGGTCGGTCACGGGCGCGTCCGTGAAGACCAGCCTTGAGGCGAACCCTAGCGGCTCACCGGCTGGCGGCAGCACGTTCGGCACGAAGCGTTCGAGATAGTAGCGCGTATTCGAGCGCGCGATTTCCGTAATCGAATAAAAGTTGCCGTTCCCGGTCTGCACTTCCTGTCCGAGTTGCGGGCTGTTTGCGCCGGTGTAGCTACCGGGACGCTTGTCGGTCGCAGCTCGATGAATTGTGAACGAGGGCGCGAAATCGTTAAGCCACACCACGCTCGCGCTCGCCGCTAGTGTCGTGTTGATCCAATCAACGCCACGCTGAATAAACATGTGGCGGAAATCGCCCGCGCCGGTGTCATCCGTGCCGCGAAGCGGTGACCACCCGGCATTGCTTAAGACCGCTATTTCATTGTTGTAATTTAGCGCGCGGGAACTGACCTGCGGCTGTTGCCAACGGCACACGGCGGCGGCATAAACGTTTGTCGTGCTGGCCGAAATGTTTTCGATGTGCGCATTGAGGTCGAGAAAGCCGGTGTGATAAGCCTGTAACTCGACGAGCAATTTCAAGCCGCTCTTCGTACCTTCGGCGCGCCATACATCGAAAACTGCGCCGCTCGCGCTCTTCTGAAAGGTGAGCGGAATGGCGACGAACTGTTTGGCGAAATCCGGGCGCGTCATCGCACGCGACTCTTTCCTCGAAGCAGACTGCGCCTCGCGCACCACAACATCCCAGGATAAGTGTCCGGCGCCTTTACCCTGGTACTGAAGCGCGACGCCTCCAGTCGCGGGCAGTACAGTAAGAGCCGCGGAGTTATTTGTGCTGGCGCTGCGGCGCAATGACAGGCGTTCGCTGGAGGAGGCATTCAGGTCGGCCACGAAAACAAGATCATCTCCGACCCGTTGCACGGGACTTCCCTTGCTCGTGACCCAACTACCTGCGTGCAGTTCCTGTCCGTGAATGCGCATTGGCATTCGCACGCGAAAGGGATGATTGTTTACTATCACTACGTCATTCGACGCAGTTCGTTTGTTGGCAGCAGTGCCAGAGACTGTGCAGACCATCAGTAACGACGCGCACAGCCCTCGCAGGAGGGCAGACACACGCCGCTTTAGCTGCTTTCGACTACTTAATTTCATGCTGGCCAGCCGGCACTTCCACTAGAACGTAAACTTAAGACCAAACCGAATTTGCCGTTCGCCGAATGTGCTGATTGACTGGCCGAATGTGCCGCCAGTGAACGACCCACTGGGGTCATTGAAATGCGGCGTATTGGTCACATTGAACACCGTCATTTGCGCTTGCAGTCCGTAGCGTTCACCAAACGTAAATCGCCGTGCCAGCGTCGCGTTGTAGTTTATATACCCTGGACCACGGACAGAATTGCGCCCGACATTGCCGAAAGTGAATGGGTCGGGATTAACAAACACGCTGGTGTCGAAATACAGTTGTCCGGGCCCGAGACCTCCTAAGATTCTCGGTTCCCCAGTCTGAGTCGGCTTGTTAGCGCTGCCTTGGGTGACAGTATTCGTCGCGCTTGTACCGGTAATATCAACTGGCGTTCCCGATCGTGCGGCAAAAATACCGCTTAGCGTAAAGCCACCGATTAGCGACTGCCAGCGCAAACCATCTGAGTCAAACAATTTTCCGCCATCCCCAAACGGCAAAGGGATTACATGGCTGACAACTAGATTATGCCTCCGGTCAAACGGCGAAGGGCCGCGATTGGCATCAATGTTGATGTCATTAGCGAGCGCGAAGGCATCGGTGTAATCAATTGATCTGCTGAAGGTGTAGGCTAACGTCAATCTGCCGCCGCGTTTCAGAAAACGCTTGTCAATCTGGGCCTGTAACGAATGGTAATTATTACTCAGCATGAAGTCCGAAAGCAGAACGTCGGCCGTGCGTGAGTAACGTCTGGCAAACGGGCGATCGGCGGTAACGGCTCCGGGTCCGGCAGCATTAATGTTCAGCGTCCCGGGTAAGCGGGTTCCGCGCGAACCTACATAACCGGCGGAAGTTACAAACCCGAAGAAATCGCGTTCGACCGTAAAGTTATAAGACTGAATATAACCGCGTTTGGCATTCGGATTAACCACGCCGACCACCGCATTGTTCGGCGGAATGACCACGCCGCTCGTCAAATCAATAATCGGTGGGGAGGGAATTCCGGTGCTGAATGTAATCGCACTGCCGTTTGCATCGCGGGGCGCGAACGCGGCGCTTGTCCCGGCAATCTGCAAATCAATCTGACTGCCGAAGTTTTGATTTGCGAGCGTGTTCAGCGTAATCGGGACATAACTGATTCCGTAGCCAGTGCGGATAACCATTTTATTATCGAGACGGTAGGCAATACCGAGCCGCGGCGCAAGATTGCCGTATTCCGTTTTCACGTTCACACGGTCATTAACAGAACCATAACCGCTGACGAGAACGGTATTGGTTGCCGGGTCATAGCGCGATTGGTCCCCCGAGTTCGTTCCGATCGGATACGGATAAATTTCATAACGCATCCCGTAATTGACGGTTAACTTGGGATTTGCCTGCCAACGGTCTTGAATAAAAAAGAAATACTGCGGGGTGATGTAACCGCCCAATTGGGCAACCGTTGTGCGCCGCACAGACTGTGGAGTACCAAGTAAGAACGCGGCCAGCGCGTTGGCATTCGTAATGGCTGGAGCCGGACGCCCTGTGCTGGCGGTAACACCGGTAACGCCGGTCGTAAAAGTAAATAAGCCGCGCGGATTGCTGCTTGTCGCCTGTGATTTATCGAGTTTTAACTGTCTGATGTCGCCGCCGAAACGAATCGTGTGATTGCCGACAATCCGCGTCCAGTTGTTGACGATGTTGTAGCTGTTTTCCGTGATGTCAAACGGAAGAGTAGTCGCGCTGCCGAGCGAATCATAGCCGCTGATGGTAATTTGCGGAATACCTGTGGCACTGAAAAACTCGTCTATATTTGTTCGGGGGATTCCGAGCGAATTACCCAAGCCCTCCTTTGAAGGATTAGTTCCAGTAATGTGAACGCGCACATAGCCGAAACGAAGTTCGGTGATTAGATTCGACGAAAAAACGTGCGTTAGATTGACCGAGACACTGTCGTTTCTGCCCGGACCGATTGATGCCGTTGCGCCGCCACTGCTCGTCGGTCCGCCGAGGTCACCAAACACAGGCGCGTCTGATGTTAACGACTTGAAGTAGCTGTAGCGAGCAAAGGAATTGGTCCTGTCGCTGAAGTTGTGATTGATTTTGACGTCAAACGAATCGCGGTCCTGAATGAACGACCCCGTACCCTCATAGTTGTTTGTCACACCCGAACGATTGGGTCCCGGTAGAAGTTTGAGAAGCGCCACCGCCGCGGGGCTGAATTCAGCTTGCGGGATCATGTTGTTAGCGTAAGCAATGCGGTTGGTTGAACTGGTAAGGGACGGGCGGAAAACCTGATTGTCTCGCAACTGTACGACCTGCCCGTTGGAATTCGTGACGTTGATGGGGGTGCCACCGGTCGGACAACCAGGTTGTGAACTCCGAACTGCAGTGTTTCCACTAGCGCACATGAAACTCCCCAAAACCGAGCTGAAGTCACCGTTCCGGAATGCAGGAATGGGAACGGCCAAGAGCGTGTTTTGACCGCGGCGATCACGTCCCCCCTGGTAGTCGCCGAAGAAGAAGGTTTTGTCCTTAATAATTGGTCCGCCGATCGTAAAACCGAATTGATTCAAGTTTGTATTAGGCTGTTTAATCGTCGAAAGAGTGTTGTTAGCCTTGAAAGCACTGTTAGTGTTGTAGGCAAACACACTACCGCGCAGGTTGTTGGTGCCGGATTTGATCTGCACGTTGATTACACCGCCCGCCGCCCGTCCCTGCTCCGCATCGTATGAATTCGTTGAAATGTCAACGACTTGAATCGCCTCAGCGGGCGGAACAATGGCGGTTTGCGAGATGACGTTCGTTTGATTGTTAATCGTGCCGTCAAGCTGAAAGTTGTTGTAACGCTCGTTTTGCCCGTTGACCCGGCTAATAAGCGAGCCGTTAGGGTTGCCAAAGCTTGAGCCGACCGTTGCCGGATCGGAAACACCGGGGACCGTATCCAACGCGCTCTGGTAGTTGCGGTCAACCGACAGCGGCAAGTTAGCTGTCTGCTGGTTCGTAATCTGGCCGCTGACATCGGCGCGGTCGGTCTTTAGCTGGACCTGTTCGCTGGTGACCTGAACGAGCTCAGAAATACCCCCCGGATTCAGTATGGCGTCTGCGCGCACGGTGGTATTAATTGCCACTTCGACTCGTTCGCGCACGAATTTCTTAAAGTTCGCTTGCTCTATCTCAACGCGATAGGCCCCGGGTTCGACGCTGTTGATAGAGAAGTTTCCTTCCTCGTTAGTGATAACTTCGCGCGTAGTTCCGCGATCAACATCTGTGACGATCACTCGCGCCCCGGGAATCGCCGCTCCGTTGGCATCTTCGACATGCCCTACGAGCGATCCCGTAACGGTTTGAGCCGTCGTTACTCCGGCGCATGCGCACATCAAGCAAAAAGCGGCGACGAGGCGGGTGAGTGTTGTTTGTTTCATGATTATGTCTCCATAGTTTTTTTTGAGACCGAAAGTTCTCGGCCTTGCTGTGTTGACTGCTGCGCCTTTCGAGAAACCTTGGCCGAACGACGGAGGGGCTAGCTAGCCTTCGGAACAACTTTTCGGCGTTTTTGTGACTTTAGTTCACGACCAAAACAAATTACCTGTACATCATCTGGAATAATCGTCGAGCCTCGAACTCACGCGGTCGATGGAGCGCCGAAATGCTTTTGTAATACGAGTGCGATAGTGCCGCGGAGTCTTGGTTGCGCGGCCTCTTCTGCCGGAATAATGCGGGTCATCGGTGCTGTCGGCGAGCGTTCAGCGATAACTCTCTGGACGATGGGGCCGACGCGATCCCAGGCTCGCGTAACTTCTCCGACCAAAACGATCAAGCTTGGTGCTATCCCGGTGATGAGCATTGACATGCCGACGCCCAGGTAATACGCCATGCGCTCAAGCACCTCCACAGCTCTCACGTCGCCCTGTCCGGCCAATCGCAAAATATCCTCAAAGGTCGGCTCGTTGGAAGGTTGCGAGATGCTGGGTTTGTGGGAGCGACTGTTTGATGTTGCCTGCATGTAAGCCCGAATTGTCGCTGAGTTTGAGGCATATACCTCCCAGCAACCGCGATTGCCGCATTTGCACGGCGGGCCGTCTTCATTGAGTGAGACATGACCAAATTCGCCCGCCATCCCAGTCGAACCGCTAATGAGTTGCCCGTTCGCAATGATGCCGGTACCAATGCCTTCTGCAACAGTCACGGCAATCAAGTCGCGCACTCCATTCGAGTGATTATTGAACCAGATTTCTGCCAAAGCGCAGGCATTCGCGGCATTTTCGATCTCCACCGAAAGACCGGTCGCCCGCTCAAGGGGCCCTTTGAAATCCACGTCGCGCCAACCCAGGTTCGGGGCAAAGACTAACCGTTGCGACTCGCGGTCGACACGTCCCGGTAAGCTGACACCGATCCCTTCGTAGAAGACTTGCGCATTTGATTTAACGAACGCTTTCACGCGCTGACCTAACTCTTTGACAAAAATCTGAGGGTCTGTTGCCGTTGTTATCGACTGCTGCGCAATAAATCGAGCGTTCAGATCTGCGAGGGCGATAGTGGTAATTGCCGGGCGCACATTAATCCCGATGACGGCTGCGCGTTGACCGTTTAACTGCAGAAATCTCGGTTTGCGCCCTCGCGGTATGTGCCCTAAAGCGCCCTCCGTAACCCATTCCTCAGCAATTAACTGTTCTGCTATGGCTGATAACGTGCTCGGTTGTAGTCCAGAGTGTCGCGCCAAGTCAGCTCGCGAGACCGGTTGGCGCGTACGAATTAAATCAAGCACTATTCGCCGATTGATGTCTCGCGCCGTTTCACTCCTCGCCACCCTAAAACTAGTTAAGTCAATTTTTCTCATTAAATGATATAGGTCTCCCTATTTAGTTCGGGGCGCGAATAATATAGTGAAGTTCTTTGGACAGTCAAGCTTTTTTACAGGGCCTGTAGCTCAGGCAAGTATAGACGAACAGCCTGGTGCGGATCGTTCCGGCGGAAAACGGTGGTTACCTGACCACAACCTTCTCGTCTGACGGCGAATTGATTTACTACGTCGCCATGTTGGAAAGAAACAAGTTTGTACCTACGCTCTATCGCATTCCTGTCGACTACCTCGGCAGAGTTCTGGTACACCTAACGGTGAAGGCTCGCATGAGGATGCTAAGAACGATTTCATCGCGGTTCCGACCAAAATATAAGATCCCGAAGAATCCTTCAACGTGTATGTCTCTTAGAGGCTTGTCCTTGCAAGGTCTGCTTTACCTATCACCTGTCAACCGGCTCGAATTCGGTTCTAGTGTCTTCCAAGCCATACTACTGATCTCATTCACGCTTCAATGTCATCGCGACAATGGTTCCACCGTCTTGCCTCCTAATGAAAAGGGACTGTAGACTCTGGCCCACCTTTTTTGTGAGGCCGAGCCATAGTCCGACCCGTCCTTGAGTTGCTCACTTAAGCTAAGGAGGTTCCGGTCATTGATTAACGCATTAGAAGCAACAGTCCCTCAGGTAGAACTCTGTCCATGTATTAACGTGAGTTTTTCGCTGGCTGGGAAACAACTGCCGGCTGATCACGGATACCTGCTCTACTCCGCGATTTCGAAAGCCACACAACGGGGCAGTAGCCCGACACCGGGGTCCCCGGCCGAGCATCTCGGCTGGGGTGGGGCGGTCAGGGAGGGCTTCGCTGGGAGCGCAGGCATCTTGCCTGCTCCTTCTACACTACATTGATGCCCAAAGGCGTTGAGCACGGAACCGCTTGACGGAGAGATCTCAACCGCGGACCGTGAGAATTCCGATGATGCCGAAAGGCGTTGAGCACCAGCCCAGACTGCACAGCAATGTTCCCGACTGGCAGGATGTGAACCCGGTGCTCTCCTTCGACAACCGAACGATGCTAATGGCCTCGCGTCGTCCGGGAGGCATCGGTCCGGGGACGTTTGATATCTACGTCACGACGCGTCGGCCAATTAGAGGGGATTAGAACACGGGCCGAATCGAATCTCTCTAGTCTTTCAGTTTTAGTCTGCTCCGGATGATACTTCTCCAGAACAGATGATAGATGAGTGATAACTAGAAATGAGAGATTCTTTTCATTCGCCAAATGAAGCTGGACGGTGATCCGCTTCATTCGGCTCTAAACCTGGCGGCCAAAATATAATGTTCAACAGAACCTAATCAACCGCCGCGTCTTTCTTGAACCGCTCCCACTTCGGCCGCAGTTTCGAGACGAACTTGACGAAGCGCGGATGGCGGTGGACTTTGTTCAGGTTTGGATCAATCTCGAAGTACGGCAGATTAGGGAAGCCGTCATCGGACGCATGTTCGAGCCATTTGACGGCTTCTTCGGGACGTTTCATGGCGGCATGAGCCGACGCGATGTTGTGAGCCGTGTGGTGAAAATGTCCGAAGCCGCGGCCAATTCGTAACGCGCGTTCGATCGCCACTTCGGCTTCCGTCGCCTTACCTTTTTTCGCCAACAGCACAGCCTTCACGCTCGTGAAACTTCCGCCCTCGTCTTGTGGGAATTTCTCCAGGTAGTGTTCGACCATCGCGTCCGCTTCCGAAAGCGATCCGATCTGAACCAGCACGTCGGCAATGCTGCGATCGACCAGCATCGGACTCACGTCACGTGGGATGGTCTTGAACACCGTGAGCGCATCATCGAACTTTCCCTGGTAAGCGTAATAAACGCCTACGCGAAACCGGGCCATCGTATTGTTCGGATTGATTTCGAGCGCTCGCCTGACGCTTTGGTGCGCCTCGTCCAGCAGACCGATGTGCGAATAAACCATCGACAGCTGGTGGTGCGCCTCGTCCGAATTCGGATCGATCGCGAGCGAGCGTTTGTACGACTGGATCGCCTGCTCGTGTGGGAAGCCCTTCGTGTTTGTCCAGAGGATCAGACCTCGGGCAAAGTGTCCCTCGGCAAGATCTGGGTCGAGCGCCAGTGCTTTCAAGATCGCGATCTCGGCATTTTCGTGATAGAGCTTGCCCTTGGAATTTGACGAGAACTTGAACGCCAGAGTGTTGTATGCCCGCGCGAGTTGTGCATGCGCTCCGGCGAGTTCCGGATCAATCGCAACCGCCGCTTCAAGAACCTTGATAGCGGCCTCGGTGTCTTCCCGATTTTCGCTGCCCGCCTTTACCTTGCCTCGAAGATACAGATCGTATGCCGGCGATTGAATCGGCAGCGTACCGACGCTTGGTGGAATTCCATACGATCCGTTGCCGACTAATAACGGCGTGACCTCGGCCACGAATCGATATCCGTGTTTCGGAACAGTCTCAATGTACTTCGGATCGCCTGGGTGTTTGCCGAGAAAACTTCGGATGGCGTGGATCGCTTTACCGAGATTGTTTTCCTCGACAACGGTGTCCGGCCAGATCGCGGAAAGAAGTTCTTCTTTCGGAACGAGTTTGCCGCCATTGCGGACGAGGTAAACGAGGGTCTGAAACGCCTTTTCGGGAAGCGCGCTGCACGCGCGACCGTCGTGACGTTCGACCCTCCGCTCGGCGACGTCGAGTCGAAACTCGCCGAACGAATATCGCTCGCTGCTTCCTCTTCCCATACGCAGAAAAAAAACAGAAAAAAAACTTCACCCGAACCGAAAGACGCACCGCTAGGGCGTCGGCGAAAATTCGCCTGTCTTAAAAGCCAGATGGCCGCTCGTGTCGATGCTCACAGTCTAGCGCCGAGCGGCATACGAAACAATGAATTTGTTGGCCGATATTCGTGTGCTCGGTGCGCGATCTGAAAACGGAGCGGACCTTTGGTCCAGAAGGAGAAAACTCATGAAGTATCTATTCTCAAGAAAAAAACTAACATTGTCGATCGGGCTCGCCTTTCTGATGATCTCGGCGGTCACTACTTATGCCGCTATCATTCCGGTCATCCTCGGAACCGGGACGAACGCGGACGCGCCGCTCGTCAGCGGTCCGGCAACAGTCACCTTCCGCCAACTAACAACGACGCCTGGCGACGTCGGCGCGTGGCATTATCATCCGGGCTATGTTCACAACGTGGTCACGTCCGGAGCGATAAAGATCGAGGATGGCTGCGGCGGGGCGCCGACATACAGCACCGGGCAAGCATTCGAAACCTCCGAAGGCCGCGTCCACCGCGCGATCAATGAGGGAACTGTCGATGCAGTTGAATACAACATCTTCATCCGAGAACAAGGCAAGCCGCTAACGCGATTCATTCCCGAAAATCAACGCCGCTGTGGTCCGCCGAGCAAAGTCGAGGAATGCAAGAACGAGGGATGGGCGATGTTCGACTTTCCGACGACCTTCGGCAACCAGGGCAAGTGTATCAAGTACGTGCTGCAACGTCCGCGGGTTAATCTGCTCGTGCCGCAGGATCCACTGCAGTAGGACCTCGACCGTTTTGCGTAGGAACTGGAACGGAGGCGTCCCGCCTGGAATGCCGCAAAACAGCGTAACGCGGCTGAGCACGTAAGCGCCAGCGGTTTCATGCTCTTCAGCGAGATAAGGAGTCACTCATGTGGAAGAGTCATCTGCGTCCTCAGCCGCGAAAGGGCCGTCGAAGATAGCTAGCGCCTGCGGGCACAGATCATTTAAGATGACCACGTTTACAGCATAAACTCCTCTGACATGCTGTCCGGGCTGTGGCTGTAAACCCTGATTCTAAAAGGATTTACGCCCGCTTGGCTCAGCAATAGAGCAATCACCCCTAGATTGCGTGTCTAAAGGACTTACAAAATCCCTCCTGACCCGTTGCGGACATTGTGCGGACTTTTCCTAGCGAGTACACAACCGCACTAACTAA
>JBGTLM010000277.1:0-14192 GCA_041744135.1 Pyrinomonadaceae bacterium | reverse complement strand
TCGCCCGTCAATATTGCGTTTGTCTCAATGGTGCTTGGCAGCAGCAAGAACCTATGGGCTGAGGCGGTCGCTGGGGTGTCGGTTCCGCTGAATCAATTCGCAGGGTATCTTCCGGTATCAGTCGTTTGCGACGCTACCTGTACGTCGCTTGTGCCAAAGCAGATGTATACATTTCGCGGCGGACCGCAGGGATCCGTTGCGCCTGGTAACTACCAGGTTCTGGCAATCGACGGTTCGGGAGCGAGCGACGATCGAATCGGATTGGCCAGCGGTGTGAAAAATATTGTCGGACCGGGTGGTTATGTCGACACAAAGCCAGGAGTATCAGCAGGAGCCGTGCGGCAGGGCATCAATACCCGTTTCGACGATTACGCCAGCCAACTCGATCCAGTCAACTTCCCTCCGGACTCAAACATTGAGGAGGGCATCGACTTTGATGAATATTCCGACCCGAAGGGCCGGAAGCAGCCTCCGTCGAATGATGGAGTTGCCGGTCGTCGAGTTGTGTTGATTCCGATTGTCAAAGCAAGCGAGTTCAGTGGCGGTCGCACTAGGGTTCAGATCGATCACTTCGGAGCCTTCTTCCTGAGCAGCAAAGTTCAGGGAGGAAACGGAGGCGATTTGCGGGCCGAATACATAGGAGTCGGCGTTGTCGTCGGGAATGGCGAATACGATCCGACTGGTACTACGAACCCTGGTCCCCCAATCACAAAGCCCGTGCTCTACCGATAAGGAATATTATGTGGATATTGCTTCTCACAAAGATAACCACCTTCAGGCGTGACGACCGCGGCTTGCAACTTGTCGAGTTGGCCATTGCGTTGCCGGTTTTGATTCTGATGTTTGCCGCCGTCGCCGAGTTTGGGCGCTACTTTGAAGCGTACACGACGCTGGCGAAGGGCTCACGCGTAGCCGTTCGTTATCTGGCGACAGCGCGCTTAGGCGGTTGCGATGATATGAATACGAAAAATCTTGTCGTCTACGGGAACCTGGCGGGTACGGGCAGTCCAATAGTTAACGGCCTGACGGTCAATAACGTGAAGATTACTCGGTACAACGAGGCAGGCAATGAAACTAGCGGTTTTCCAGTGACGGTCACTATCGAGATCACGAACTTCAAACACACGCCTATTTTCGATCTCGGTAAGCTGATGAAGACTTCGCTGACGATGAATATCGACATCAAACCGAGCGTCACAATGCGCTACTTGCTAACACAGTCTGTGCCCTGCTAAGAGGTCTATTGGAAAAATGATGCGCTGGACAAAAACAAAATCAGGTCAGAGCGGGGCCACCCTCGTGGAATTTGCCATCGGCGCGTCTATTTTTCTGACGGCCAGCTTCGCAGTCATCGAGTTTGGCCGCGCCCTCTGGACACACAACGCCCTGGCCGACGCTGCCCGACGTGGAGCCCGCTACGCTGTGAACCAGCCGGCAAGTAGTCCGGACCCAGGAGTTCCGACTAACGGGAAGAATGTTGGCCCGAGTTATGCAGCGATCAGAAATGTTGCCGTCTACGGGGATCCGCAGCCGGCCGCCGGTTCTCAACCAATGGTGAACGGCCTTACCCCAAACAATTTGAATGTGCAGTACACCGACTTCGGCGTTGGTCAGGGCACCGTAGCAGTGACGGTTACAAATTATCAGTTCCAATTTGTGATCCCAATTATAGGTACGACCATTCAGATGCCTGATTACAACACAACGCTGACTGGCGAGAGCGCCGGTACCATTCCTTGAAGCCAGTGCCGAACACAATAGCCCCGCCGGTATTCTGAATCTCCACCTTAACCGTTTAGAGCAACCAATGACCCAACCATTAACAATCGTAGTTCTCAGCACGGGCCTTGATAACTTCAAGGAAATCCGCACTGCGTTGTCAGCTGACAGCCGTGTGCAATTGCTGGCAGGTGGAAACGATGCTGAACAGCTGTACGAGGAGATTACCCGCCTCAAGCCAATTGCCGCAATCATTTCCCTGGGCCCGGAGTCGGAGCAAGCAATAAAGTTTATTAAGCGCTTGAGTTCTGAAATGCCGAGGATGGCGATCATCTCGGCCGCGAATAACCTCTCACACGAGCTGCTGTTACAAAGCCTGCGGGCCGGCGCCCGAGAATTTCTTCAGCTCCCGATCAGCGCGCAAGAGCTGAAAACGGTTCTAGACCGAGTGGTCGAGTTTTGCGTAGGCCAGGTTGAAGCGCCCAAGAAAAAAGGCCGAATGATTGCCGTTTTTTCCAGCAAAGGCGGTTGCGGCACGTCTTTTATCGCTACCAACCTTGCCGCAGCAACTGATGCGCGCACGGTGCTGGTAGATCTTAACCTGCAAGCCGGCGACTTGCCGCTCTTTCTCGGGGTTAATCCAAAGTATTCGTTTGCCGATATGGCGGAAAACCGGGCGCGGCTGGATGACGCTCTGATTACCAGCTTCGTGACGCCTTATTCCTCCACTCTTTCCCTGCTGGCAGCTCCAAAAGAGGCCGACTCGGCCGACGAAATAGAGCCGGAACACGTTTTTGAGGTGCTGCAAAAACTGCGCGAGTCTTACGACTATGTCGTTTTGGATCCTCAGCATACCTTCGATTCCATAACCCTGGCTGCACTCGACCAATGCGACGAGATCTTACTGGTTCTCGCTCTGGATATCCCTTCCATCCGCAGCGCACAACGCGCACTCGAAATCTTTGATAGGCTTGGCTATCCCCGCCAGAAGATTCGCATAGTAGTTAATCGCTGGAGCAAGCAGATCGATCTTGATCTGCGTCAGGTGGAAAAGTTTCTCGGTGAGCCGGTCATAGGCTATGTTCCCAGTGATTATCAAACAGCGGTTACCTCGATAAATTTGGGCCAACCGCTGGTCCAGTCTGACCCGAATTCCAAGATTTCGCTTGAAATCAAACGAATTGCCAGAACTTTATCTAGCGGCTCGGTGCGCATCCAGGAGGATGTACAGCCGAGGCGGACACTGTGGGATTCACTATTCAAGCGGGAGGCGGCCCAGAGTCAATTGAAACTGCAGACTTCTCTGGAGAAGTTCTAAAACGAGAATACCGGGCGGGTTAAAACTCATATGGCACTGCGAGAAAGATTAATCAAAGAGACGATTGGTGGTCCGGCTTCGGGCAACGGAATCGGTTCAGACAATAACGGTCAGCATTCATTTCAAGAGATGAAATCGCGGCTCCATCGCGCCCTCATCAACCGTATGGATCTGACCAAGCTGGGAACGCTAACGCCCGACCAGGTGCATGCCGAAGTCTCGCGACTGGCCGAAACCGTTCTAGCCCAGGAAGCTATGCCTTTGTCTTCTGCGGAACGGGAGCGTCTGGTCAATGATGTCCAGCACGAGCTCTTTGGCCTGGGCCCTCTCGAGCCGTTGCTGGCAGACCCTACCATCTCAGACATCCTGGTGAACTCTTACAGCAGGATCTACATCGAGCGTCGCGGAAAGCTCGAAGTCACCAACGTCGCTTTTAAGGACGATGAACACCTGATGCGGGTGATCGAGCGCATTGTTTCCTCGGTCGGCCGTCGTATTGATGAATCCTCACCGATGGTTGATGCCCGGCTCCGTGACGGCTCGCGCGTCAACGCCATTATTCCGCCGCTCTCTATCGATGGACCGGTGCTCTCAATTCGTCGCTTTGGTGCTGAGCCACTGCGGATGAACATGCTTATCGAGAACAAGGCGCTTACCAGGGACATTGCCGACATGCTGCAGATGTGCGTGACCGCGCGACTTAACGTTCTGATTTCCGGGGGTACTGGCGCCGGTAAGACCACGTTGCTTAACGCGCTCTCGGCCTACATCCCGGAAGATGAGCGCATCGTGACTATTGAGGACTCCGCCGAATTGCAGTTGCAGCAACCCCATGTGGTTCGTCTGGAAACCAGGCCGCCAAATATCGAGGGAAAAGGTGAGGTCACTCAGCGAGACCTCGTTCGGAATGCGCTGCGCATGCGTCCAGACCGCATCGTGATAGGTGAGGTGCGCGGCGGCGAAGCGATCGACATGCTGCAGGCGATGAATACTGGTCACGATGGAAGTTTAACTACGGTCCACGCTAACACCCCTCGTGACGCGCTCTCGCGTCTGGAAACGATGATCCAGATGACGGGTATGCGTCTTTCCGATCGCGCAATGCGGCAGCAGATGGCCTCCGCGCTCGACCTGGTGGTTCAAATAGCGCGCCTCTCAGATGGCACGCGACGCCTCACGTCTATTGCTGAAATTACTGGAATGGAGGGCGAAACGATCACCATGCAGGAAATCTTCCTGTTCGAACGTACTGGGGTCGACGCCCAGGGACAGGTCATCGGCCGCTTCCGGCCAACTGGTATTCGACCGCGCTTTGCCGAACGACTCAAAGCCAGCGGGATCCAATTGCCCCGAGTCTTCTTTGAGGAGCTATAGAATCACATGATGATCTCCTTTCTAGTTTTTGTGTTCGGGCTATTCCTAGTCCTGGGCGCATACCTCCTGGCTACGCTCGGCACCGACGCGAAACGCACCCGATTAAGAAGCCGGCTCTCAGAAGCCTTGCTGCATTCGGCCCACAGCGAAGACATAGAGATTGTACTCGCGCGCAATGAACTGATGAGCGAGATCCCCTGGATGAACCGCTCTCTTGTTCGTCTTCAGGCCGCCTTACACTTGAAACTAATGCTGGACCAGGCTGACCTGCATGTCACGCCATCGCGTCTGGTGATGTTCTCCGGCATGGCAGGCATGCTCGCAGCGCTGGCGCTATCGGTCATTAGCGTGTCTATTCTATTGACGCTTGGGGCGGGGCTGGTAGCCGCGACCCTCCCATTTGCTCACGTGTGGTGGAAACGCAAAAAGCGTTTTGAAGCATTTCTGGAGAACTTGCCCGATGCGCTCGACTTAATGAGCCGCTCGCTTTCGGCCGGCCACGGTTTCTCGGAAGCTCTCCATATGGTCTCGTCAGAGATGCCTGAACCGATTGCGGGCGAGTTTCGCAAGGCCTATGAAGAGCAGAACCTCGGTCTCTCGCTGAAGCTTGCCATGGAAAATCTTACGCAGCGAATTCCGCTACTAGATCTGCGCATGTGCGTCACTGCGGTGATGATTCAGCGTGAGACAGGGGGAAACCTCGCAGAGATTCTGGAAAAAGTGGCCCACACCATTCGTGAGCGTTTCCGCATCATGGGCGACTTGAAGACCTTGACGACGAGCTCGCGAATGTCAGCATGGCTCCTCTGCGGCCTGCCCATATTCGTCACGATCATGATCACCATAATGAATCCCGACTACATGAGCATCCTCTGGAAAGATACGAGAGGACATTACTTGATTGCGGCGGCAATGTTCCTGCAGGTTACCGGCATGCTGATCGTGCGGAAGATCTTGGATATCAAGATTTGAACTTTGAGCATTGTACTTTGAACTTTTGAGTTCCGAGTCGTGGATGAATCTTCATAGCGCAGATAAGAGAAAAAGCAACAAAGTCCGAAGTACAAAGCACCAAGAACAAAACACCAAAAACAAAGCACCAAGACCAAAGCCATGCTTCTTATAATTACAATCTCAACTTTTATTTGTATCTCCCTCGGGATGATGGGCGTTTACTGGCTCATGTACCGGCCCCAGAGCGCTGCCACTGAGCGTCTAAAGAGGCTCGGTGACAGAACGGCGAGCCCGATCAGCGGCCCTGTATCGCTCGATGAAGATCATTCGGCGTCCGACCTGGCGCAGCGTCTTGCTTCACCGCTCAGTAAGCTTCTGCCGCCGTCTGCGGCCGAGGCGAAAAAACTGCAAAAGCAATTAATGCAGGCGGGATTTAGATCCCCCGGTGCCCCGATCATGTATCGCGCCATTCAACTCTCCATGCTCGCCGCCTTGCCGGGGATGGTAGCGCTTGGCTGTGCGTTGCTGGCACGGCCCCTACGCAGCGCTGTGCTCTTTATCCTGTTTGCTTTCGTCATCGGCTTCTTCCTGCCCCGGTATGCGTTGAAACGAATGATCCGCACTCGTCAGCAACTTGTGCGGTGGGGACTCGCCGATGCGCTGGACCTAATGGTTATTTCGATTGAAGCGGGGTTGGGATTAAACGCCGCAATGGTCAAGGTCAGCACCGAGCTTAAGGATGTGCATCCCGACATTAGTGAAGAATTCGAGATGGCCAATCTGGAAATGCGAGTGGGACGCGATCGGGAAGAGTCGCTGCGTAATTTGGCCGAAAGAACCGGCGTCGAGGATCTTCGCAGCCTCGTGGCCATGCTAATTCAGACAGACAAGTTTGGTACGTCGATCACTAAAGCAATCAGGGCCTTTTCAGATTCACTGCGAACCAAACGACGTCAGCGGGCCGAGCAGGCGGCGCAGAAGGCTGCGGTGAAGTTGCTCCTTCCCCTGGCATGTTTCCTGTTTCCCACCTTGTTCATTGCCCTTCTTGGCCCGGCAGCCCTCCAATTAATGGATACGTTCAGCAAGATGTAAGGAGTTGGCAAATGCAAAAACGAAGAATAATCGCCATCCTAATCGCATTCGTACTGACCATCGCGGTGTCCGCGATGTGGAGCGCTTCCACCATCGAACGAGATGGAGATCCCGACGCCAATATGATCGAGGACTCAGGTTCGCCTGCCGGGGAGGTGAACGAGAACGGTGAAGTGATAAAGAAGAAGGGCGGCAATAAGGTAGCGCGCATTTTCGCCGCTCCCTTTAAGGCGTTCGGCAGGCTGTTTAGAGGTAAAGACAACAGGCTTGAGCGTATGACGGAGAGCGATTCTGAGAAGTTCGAGAGCGTTGGTTTCGCGCGGGTCGACGACAATCGCGACCCTGGTGCCCGCAAGGTATCCACGTCCGGTTCGGCCAAAGAGCACCTCGAATCTGGCCGTGCGTTTCTGCAGGATGGCCGGATCAATGAGGCGATCTCAGAATTGTCTACAGCCGCCTCTTTGAATCCTCGCCTTGGGGAAGCTCACAATCTGCTGGGTGTCGCATTTGCACAGAAGGGTATGCAGGATAGGGCGAAGCAGTCTTACGAACGCGCCGTTAAGGTGGAGCCCGAAGATGCCCAAACGTTGAACAACCTCGGTTTTTCTCTGTACCAGACCGGAAATTACCGCGCCGCGATTGATCGGTTGAAGAGAGCCGTGAAACTGGCTCCTCGCGACGAACGCATCCTTAATAACCTGGGCCTGTCGCTCTGCCGCGTAGGGAAGTTTGACGAAGCGTACAAAAACTTCGCGCGTGCGGGCGGGGAACTAACCGGCAATCTGAATATAGCCAAGATGCTGGAAAGATTTGGCCGTGATGAAGAGGCGATCAAATACTACGAAGGCGCCCGTCGCGTTGACCCACATTCATCCATAGCCCTGAGACGGCTCGCCGACCTGTACCAGCGGATCGGAAGACCTGAAGACTCACAAAGCGCCCGAACCGAGCTGGCTGCCATATCAGCTGAAGCAAATGTCGCGCTGAGCGGCAAGTGAATCCTGCCGGACGAAAGAGAAGACGATGATATCGCAAACAACAATACTGACGCGGGCGGAAGTTGAAAGCATGGGACCACCCGTGCCGGAGGAACTGTCGGATACGGGAGTAGCCGAAGGCTTTCTTTGCGACCTGGCACTAAAACACGTTGCCATGGTTCCCGAGCCGACCACTGCAGCTATTGCTGAGCGGCTTCATCTGACACGGGCGATGACCGAGGACATACTGCAGAAACTCTATCGGGAGAAACTAATCGAGGTGCGTGTGCAGACCACCATTGGGTCGACGCGCTACGCAATGCTCGATCACGGCTGGAATCGCCTTACCCGCTTGCTCTCAGCGTGCGGTTACGTGGGCGCCGCACCGGTTTCTCTTGCGGACTACACGCATATGATGCGCCTGCAATCGATCCCCTCTGACCCAGCGTCTATGGAAACGGCCCAGGCTGCGTTTCACGACCTTGTCTTGCCGGATTCGCTCCTCCAAACACTCGGTTGTGTAATCAACTCGAGAAGATCCTTGTTTCTTACCGGGCTACCCGGAACCGGGAAGACCGCAGTCGCCGAGCGCATTAACGGCGCCCTGCCGGGCGCCATCTGGATTCCTTACGCTGTCGAGATCGATGGACAAATCATTCGGGTCTTCGATGCACACTGCCACCGCAAGGCGCCGGAACAAGAACCGGCAGGAGAATACGATCGGCGCTGGGCCCTCATCAATCGACCGCTCGTCATAGTTGGCGGTGAGTTGACCCTCGAGAATGCCGACCTCACCTGGAGTGAATCAGCCAAGTTCTACGAAGCTCCTTTCCAGATGAAGTCGAATGGCGGCACGCTGGTGATTGATGACTTTGGCCGTCAGCGAGTCGCGCCTCAGGACCTTCTCAATCGCTGGATCGTGCCGCTTGAGCGTCGGGTCGACTACTTGGCGCTGCACACAGGTAAAAAGATAGAAGTTCCTTTCGAGCAGCTTGTGGTCTTCTCCACAAACCTCGAGGAAAAAGATCTCGCCGACCAGGCCTTCCTGCGACGCATGGGATACCGCGCGCGGGTGGAGCCACCAACACCAGGAGCCTGGTCCGAAATCTTCCGGCGCGCCGCCTACACACGGGGCATAAAGTGCGAGCAAGCGATTCTGGATCACCTGCTGAGCAAATACCGGATCGAACGAAGACAGATGAAAGGGTGCGAGCCGCGCGACCTACTCGACCGCGTAACTGATATTTGTCTCTTTGAAGGGCAGAAGCTTGAGTTGAACCCGCAGGTTCTTGACGTTGCCTGGCGCAACTACTTTGGCGCTTCTCATACGTTTGCGCCAGTACGAACCCAGGAAACAATGATTGAACGGACAAGCGACGATCCGCTGGAGTTGTAAGCCGCTCGCACAGTCTGGAGCCCCCGATGACCCATGCTTTAATCGCCTTGCGACTCTTTACGCTTTGCACCGCCCTGCTGCTCTGCGGCAGCCTTTTCACTGCGCCCGCTCAGAAGCGTTCAAAGAAACGTCTCCTTAAAGCTGCCGCGCAATCCGAGTCTTCTAAAGATCAGTTACCCGAACTTGCCGAGGGTCAGGTTCGCCTCAAGCTTAGCGACGGCACGCTCGTAGCTGTGGATGACGCCTGGGAGAGCGAACAGGGGATCTGGTACACCCAGGGAGGAGTCACTCACCTTTTGCCGCGCGATCGCGTGAAGAGTGTCGTGCGAGGTGCGGCGGTGAAGCCGAAAACCGAGCAGAATGCGAAGGTGACTGACCTCGCGCCCGCTCAAACCTCCACCGCGCAGCAGCCGGTCTGGATTCACCTCGTAGGTGGAGCACGAGTTGAGGTCGACTCTGCAACTGAGTCTGCCGCGGGAGTTTGGTACAATCGCGGCCCACTTTCCGTATTTATCGAACGCAGCCGCATCGACCACATTGAACGCGAATCTCTGGCAACACTGGCCTCTGACTCTTCTGCAAAAAAAGCGAGAGGCTGGAGCACCGGGCGTCCGAAGATTGACGCTTTGATCAGACACAGCGGCGCGAAACATGGCGTTGATCCTTACCTGATTTTTTGCGTTATGGAGCAGGAATCACATTTCAACATTCACGCGCTATCACCGAAAGGGGCCCAGGGATTGATGCAGTTGATGCCGGGAACTGGTGCCCGTTTTGGCGTTCGGCGCCCTTTTGATCCAGCTCAAAACATTGCCGGTGGCACACGATTCTTGAAGCAGCTTCTGCAACGATTCAATGGCCGGGTGGATCTTGTTCTTGCCAGTTACAATGCCGGGGAAGGTGCGGTGGCTAAATTCGGGGGTAGAGTGCCGCCGTACCGCGAGACGCGCAATTACGTCAAACGAGTTGGCTACCGTTACCGTCAGGTGAAATTACCCGTTCGTTCCGTCCCACCCACCACACCGGGTGTAGGTGGCATGTGAACCCCTGCGCTCGTTCAAGACCTCGATCTGGATGTTGAATTTGAACCAAATGAAATTCCTATTCTTGAGAACCATACCCGTACTTGCCCTGTGCGGGCTTTTCTTTTCATCGTCGGTAGCTGCTCAACAGCGATCCGAACCACCGCTGACTAATGCTGCTGTCGTTAAACTAGTCCGAGCGGGGTTTAAGGAAAAAACGGTCATCGCTATTGTTCGCAGCAGACCTAACCGTTTTGACCTCGACCCTGATCGCTTGATCGACCTGAAGCGCAACGGAGTCACCGAGAACATCATTCTCACAATGCTGGCACTCGACGAATCACATATTTCCGATGATCAGTGGAGCGATGATTCATTTTTCAATAGTAAAGGGAGATCAGGCGAAAATGCGGGTGGTGCGCAGAGAGGCGATTCTGAGATCTTCGGCTCGAGTGGCGGTTCAAGGGGTGAGACCAGGGGACGCGGATTGAACGGATCCAATCAGGGTGAAACCACAACCACCGGCAGCGCCACAGTCCGGATTATTCGCCCCCCATCCGAAGCCGGGGGGGCGGCGTTGAAGCTCGAGAAAACGCCCACGCTCACCAACGAGTCGATAGTCCAGCTCGTGGAGGCAGGTTTTTCGGAGGGCACGATTATTAAGAGAATTGAAAATTCTCCCGCGGACTTTGATTTGTCCGAACCAAAACTAATCGAACTACGAAAACGTCGGGTCACGGACGCAATTATCCTGGTGATGACCGCCGCCATGGACGAGTCAGGGTTGAAAATAGGTGGCCCCGCAAGAAGCGGGGACAATTAACTGAATGTCGGGCAAGATCTCTCTCACCGCCCCATTCGCTCTCAAGCTGAAGCTCGCCCTCTGTCTTACTGTGTGCTTTGCCATCGCAGGCTTCTCTTCAGCAAATGCGCAGGATGCCGAAGCCACACCACCGCCCATTCCTAAACTAAAGCAGAAAGAACAGGTAATTGATCCAGACGATGTTATCTCAGTCACGACGACTGAAGTGTTGTTGCCGGTGACCGTTCGTGATCACACGGGCCAGCTGGTTCCTGGTCTAACTCGCACGAACTTCCGCATTTTTGAAGATGGTATTGAGCAACCTCTTAGTGACTTGGGTCTGCGACAGGTCCCTGTGGATGTGGTACTCCTGGTCGATGCTTCATCATCTGTCTCGGACAATCTGGATGATTTCCGCAGGGCCGCTGAAGGCTTTGCTGTGCACCTCGCGACCGACGATCGGATCAGCTTGATTCAGTTCGACGACCGCGTCCTGTTACTGCAGGACTGGACCAGGAGCATTGCCCAGCTGCGACGCGCGCTTCGTCGGGTTGCCCCCGGAATGTTCACCCGATTCAACGATGCAATGTTGCTGGCCACCCGTGAGCAATTGCCACGCGCGAATGCCCGGCACGCGATTATTGTCCTCACCGATGGAATTGACAGTGGACGTGGCATAACCTTCGACGCTGCCCTAAGAGCGGCGCTACAGTCGCAGACGACAGTATACGTGGTGAGCAATACCGAGATCGAAAGGGCAAAGAAGCAATCTGAACTCTCGGTCCTGTTATCAGCGTCAAGCTCTGCCCAACGCTTCAACGAGCTGCGAATGGGCGATCTGCGGCTTGGTCTCGAGGTACTCGACGCAAGCGAGCGCAACTTGGACCAACTAACCCGGGCAACCGGCGGAAGGGTTTACAAGCCGACGTCTTTCAACGATTTGGAAAAAATTTATAGAGAAGTCGCTGAAGAGCTGCGTCACCAATACGCACTTTACTATTCGCCCCTTAATAGAACTCGCGACGGTGGGTTTCGTCGGGTTCGAGTCGAATCGACCAACCCGAAGCACCAGGTTTCCGCCCGTATAGGCTACTTTGCCCCGAAGTAAATTCCGTTCGTTGCCTCTCAACTCCTAGCGCAAAATGGCCCATCCTCGGCCGTATCATGGCAGTCTGTGCCGTGATGATACACGCATAGGGTCGAGCGAAATCTTCGAAATCCAGCGAACTCTAATTATTTCTGCACTTAGAGCGCGGGTGGTTTAGCGGCACAATCATTGCGGGAGCTCTCCTGTTACCAAAGCAAGCGGCCGTGCGGCCTTCCCTGCTTGCGATAAGCAATAAATAAATCCGGATAAGAGGAAACGAGAGCAGTGATGCGACCTATTAAACATGTCGAGAAGGGCCTAACGCTAGTTGCGGGGGCCGTCCATTCCACGATTCAGTCAGTAAATAAGTATAAGCCGAATCCTTCCTTTACTCCCAAGTGGTCAGATAAGCCCCTGCTGAAATCCTGGCAAAAGAGCAAGCCAACGTTGGGTTGGCCGAGAACGACTGACTCGCTTTGTCCGAACTGTGTAATTGAGGCCAGGGAGTCGATTCTCAGCGGCAAGCAGGATGTCAGCGTTCTAATTAATGAGAAAGTGGGCGAGATCAAGGCCCAGATCATCGAACGCGATGGCGAGATCTGGATGGTGAAAGACTGTGCGATCCATGGACACTTTGAGGATATGATGGCCATTGACGCGAAGTTCCTCACTCACATCGAGAAGATGTTTCCCGGCCGCGATATTGACGCCCACAACGACGAAAAGCTTCACAACCACGGTACCAGCACAATCAAGTATGGCCGCGGCGCTGTCCTGACGGTCGACTTAACGAATCGCTGCAACATGATGTGTGACCCGTGCTTCATGGACGCCAACCAGGTGGGTTTCGTTCATGAGTTGGGCATGGACGATATTAAGGAAATTCTGGACAACGCCATTTCCATCAAGCCGCGGCGTCAGATGTCGGTTCAGTTCTCAGGCGGCGAGCCCTCCATTTCGCCACATTTTCTGGAGTCGATCAGGTACTCGAGAAAAGTTGGCTACAACAGTGTGCAAGCCGCGACCAACGGAATTGAGTTCGCCAAGAGCAAAGAATTCTGCCGCCAGGCAGCCGAAGCCGGTCTGCGGTACGTGTATCTGCAGTTCGATGGCATCGGCAACGACGCCAATAGCCATCGCCAAGTCGGCAATCTCTTCGACGTCAAGATGCGCGCCATTAACAACCTGCACGAGGCCGGAGTCGAGATCGTTCTTGTTACAACACTCGTAAATGGAATCAACAACGATCAGGTTGGCTCGATTATTCGATTCGCTCTCGACAATCCCAAAAAGATCGCTTTCCTTTCTTTCCAACCTGTTTCGTTCACCGGGCGTGACGAAGAGATTACTGAGCAACGCCGCTTGCAGCAGCGCTACACGCTTTCGCATTTGGCTCACGATGTGAAGGACCAGGTTGGTATTACCGAGCCGACGCGTGATTGGTTTCCGCTTTCGTTAATGGGCGCTTTCGCCGACTTCGCTGACCTCGTACATGGTCCCCAAGCTGAGTGGGGCCAGGTCTCCTGCGGTTGCCACCCCAACTGCGGAGTTGGCACTGCGGTGATGGTCGATAAGGAAACGAGAGAAATGCGGCCGGTACCGGAGTTCTTGAACATCCCGGGTCTGGTTAAGGACATGCAGAAAATCACCGACGCTGCCCGCGGGAAATGGATGTCGAATTTGATGATGGGATTGGCGCTGCTGAAGCACTACAATCCCTACAAGTCACCGAGTCAGTTTACGCTTTATGAGTTGTTCAAGAAGTTCGACAAGTCGTTCGGGTTGACTGGCAAGGAGTATGGCAAGGTCTCCGGTGATCGCACCACGGACGACATCGAGAAACGACGGTCCGATCGTTGGAACTTCCTTTTCATCGCCGGCATGTGGTTCCAGGATTTATTTAACTATGATTTTCGCCGCACTGAGATGTGCATCATTCCTTACGGTACTCAGGAAGGTGAGATTTCCTTTTGTGCGTACAACACAGGCATCGGCTGGAGAAACATTATCGAGAACATGCACCAGAATGCCACGGTTGCGAAATGGTATGAAGAGCACGGTCGTCACGAGATCTTCGCCAGAGGCAAAGAGGTGGATTTGAGTGACGCTGCGCATAACATGGTGCTTAATCCCATCGACCTTGCGCGACCTAACAAGCCGGAGATGGAAGGACCAAAAACCGCTCATGAAGAGGCTGTAATGATGCGCAAGCTCTATCAGGAGCTCGTGCTCAAGCAGCAGCTCGACACCAAGGAAGCGGACAAACCGGTCCAAATTCAGGGGTTGACCCGAAAGAGAGCCCAGCCTGCGGAAGCTGAGGTTGTTACGGTTTAACCGGTGTGAGTCCCAGTACCTCCGCGCCGCTGAGCGGGTGATGGATGGATACGGGATTCTCGACGTGACTAGGTTTTCGCAATCCGGGCGCTAACAGTCCGACGTCCAATGTCTGAA
>JBGTLM010000276.1:0-8062 GCA_041744135.1 Pyrinomonadaceae bacterium | reverse complement strand
CGAGCTCGCTGGCATTTCTTCCTTTGAACTTATGTGCGAAGAGAACCATCTCCCAAGCGGCCGCAAAGATGGCGGCGGCGCCAAGTCGCTGCCAGAACTCGATGTCGAACGAACGGTCAGCGTCTTCTAAACGTATTAGTCTACTCATTACCAAACGAGGCTTCGACTCATTCGGTGTTTGATTACTCATAACTTAACAATATTCTATCACAGCGAGCTGAACCGAAAGCTCACTGGGCCACGGCAAATCCCGCATCCAGGGCCGCTATTAACTCATCGACATTATCCCTCGTAGAATTTAACATCATCCCGGTGCGGATTCCGTTTCCATAGAGCTCGCCCTTGCCAAGGTCTCTTTGCCTAACATAAATTTCAGTTTCTTGTTTCTTGAGGCAAACTTCCAGCAACAAAGACGATCCACGAAATCACATGATCGCAGAAAAACAAAATTCCGAAGGTTTGTTACACGAAACAACGCGAAATTGGTTAGTGTGACTTCATGTGATTTCGTGGATCGTCTTTGTTTGTCTCGCGGCCGGGCAGCGCAGTGTAACCCATGTCAGTTAAGATTTTTATCAGATTGCGTCTTTTCATTAAGCGACCACCATCTCTTCCACCTTTCTCACGCAAGGACTTCCCCCGATGGGAGATCGGCAAGGAGATCTTTCAGGTTCTCCAATAGTTCGTCCTTTGAATATCCCTGAGTCCAGTAATCTGGGTACTCGTTCAAGTAGTCGAGAAAGAAGTCTCCGTCTTGCCAGAATGTGTATTTCACATTTCTCATGGGATCCTCGGTGGCTAGATTAGTACAGGTTGCCTTCCCGCTTCCGTCCGGTGTAATCGACGTAGACAACTTTTAGTTCGGTATAGAAATCCAGTGCGGTTGAGCCCTGTTCTCGATCGCCGATACCTGTTCCCTTAGTGCCACCAAAGGGAATATGAGCCTCGCCGCCAGTCGTGGGCGAGTTGATGTGCGTCATTCCGGTTTCTATCTCGTCAACGAAACGAAAGATACGAGCAGCGTCGTTCGAGAAGATGGACGAAGAAAGGCCATACTCACAATCGTTCGCCACCTGCATGGCCTCATCGAAGTCCTTCACCCTAAGTACTGACAGCACCGGCCCAAAGATCTCTTCCCGCGCTATGCGCATGTCGGGCGTGACGTGATCGAACACCGTCGGCTGCACAAAGAATCCCTTGTCCAGCCCGTTGCCGCTTGCCCGGGCACCGCCGCATATTAGAGTTGCGCCATCTTCGCGTCCGATATCGATATAGCTCAACACAGTTTTGAACTGGTTCTCATCAACGCTTGGTCCCATCTCGGTTGTCGCGTCGCTGCCGTTGCCGATCCGCATACCCTCGGCCCGACGCATGAGACGTTGAACGAACTCGTCGGCAATATCATTTACCACTACAGCCCGGCTCGTCGCGGTACACCTTTGTCCGCTCGATCCGAAAGCGCCCTGGGCTGTCGACTCCACCGCGAGATCGAGGTCCGCGTCTTCCAAGATCACCACCGGGTTCTTTCCCCCCATCTCACACTGCACCTTAGCGCCGCGCCGCGATGCCTGTTCGTACAGACGGATGCCAACTCCATTCGACCCTGTGAACGAAATGGCTTTGACCGCCGGATGATTAATGATCTCGTCGCCCGCGTGTGAGCCTGAACCCAGGACCAAATTCAGTACACCGGCCGGAATTCCGGCTTCTGCAAATATTTCCACGATGCGAACTGCGGTAGCCGGGGTTAAAGAGGCGGGTTTGAAGACAACGGTGTTGCCAGCTACCAACGCCGGGGCAATCTTCCAAACTGGAATCGCAACCGGAAAGTTCCAGGGAGTGACGCAAGCCACGACCCCGAGCGGTTGCTTCAGAGTATAAGCAAAGTTTGATGGCAGCTCAGAGGGAATTGTTTCGCCGGTCATGCGACGAGCTTCGCCGGCACAGAAATCTGCCACGTTGATTGAGCGTTGCAGTTCGCCTCGCGATTCGGCGATGGTCTTACCTTCCTCGCGAGTCAGAATCTGAGCGAGCTCTTCCTTGTGTTGTTCCATTAGACGAGCAGCCTGCGCCACGATTCGCCCGCGCGCCGGGGCTGGAGTAGCGCGCCAACCCGGGAATCCCTCCGTAGCAGACTCCACAGCCCGCCTCGCTTCCTCACGAGTAGCCTGGCGAACGGTGCCCAGAATGTCGTCGGTGTTAGCCGGGTTCAAGTTCGGAACGGTCCGCTCGGAAGCGGATTCAATCCACTTGCCGCCAATGTAGTTGCGATACGTATCCATTTATGTCAATGCCACTTTTAGGTTGCAAACTGAAAGACAAGATTTCCTCCAAGGCCTGGATTGGAGGAGCAAACTTTCGCCTCATGCGCCGGCGCAGTTTGCTTCACCGATGACTCAAGGGAGGTCGTAATATACCATAGCGGGCTGGCGCGACTCAGCCTTAGGTTATGGTTCGCATCTGAACCTGATCAACAAATAAGCGAACTCCGATGACGGCCAAATACAGGCTCCAACGCAATCCTTGACTGCCCGGAGACTCGGGACTAATGTGTTAACAACAATTAAAAGGGCCGGCAGTGGTAGTAGCTTCAAGCTCTAAAAGAGCATCAAGATGCCGGGCAAGGCACCACGGTTCCTTGACCTGCAGACAACCCGCTAAGATTCTCAAAAGAAAAAATGGCTTACCGAGATGGGGCAAGCGAACAGTGTGGACCGTTCGGGGAGATCGACATCCTCTGGGTTACGGCCGGGCTTGGCTGTGATGGGGATACCATCGCTATTACTGCGGCTACCCAACCAAGTCTCGAGGAGATTGTTATGGGAGCCATCCCCGGAATTCCCAAAGTTAACTTCCATAATCCTTTCCTCGCTTATGAAAACGGCGAGGACTTCATGGAATTCTTCTATCGAGCTGCTGAAGGGAAGATCGAACCTTTTATCCTTGTCATCGAGGGGTCAATACCAAACGAAGACAACAAGGACGACGGCTACTGGGCCGCATTCGGAACAAACCGAGAAACCGGACAGCCCATCACGACGTGTGAGTGGATCGACTGCCTGGCTCCCAAAGCGTGGGCCGTCGTGGCAGCCGGCACATGTGCCACCTACGGCGGAATTCACGCGATGGCAGGAAATCCTACGGGCTGCATGGGTCTTGCTGATTATCTAGGTTGGAGCTGGAAATCTAAAGCGGGATTACCTATCGTCTGCGTTCCCGGTTGCCCGGTGCTTCCCGACAACTTCATGGAGACATTGTTGTATCTGCTCTATCAGTCTGCGGGCCGGGCGCCAATGATTCCTCTCGACGATGCGTTGCGGCCAACGTGGCTTTTTAGTCAAACGGTGCATGAAGGATGTGATCGGGGTGGCTATTACGAGCAAGCCGAGTTTGCTGAAGAATATGGATCACGTACTTGCATAGTTAAGCTCGGATGTTGGGGGCCGGTGGTCCAATGTAATGTCGCCAAGCGCGGATGGATAAACGGAATGGGTGGCTGTCCCAACGTTGGTGGTATTTGTATCGGCTGCACGATGCCAGGTTTCCCTGATAAGTTTATGCCCTTTATGAATCAACCCCCCGGGTCCTTAGTGTCTTCGCAAGCAGTGATGTCCTACGGCAAGGCTATTCATGCGTTGCGAAGATTTACGCAGGCTTCTCTGAACAAGGAGCCCGCCTGGCGGCGGCGGGGTCGGCGTGTGCACAATGCGAATGATGTAGCGAAAGAGTCTGAAGAAGCAATTACCCGTGAATCACAATTTGCCCGAACTTGAAGAGTTTTGCGGAAACTCTTCGGCATGAGAGATGGCGACCCACATTTTCGACCTAGCTAAATTCGATATTCCGACAAGCGAAACCTCTGCGCTTGAGGAGAACCCATCTGTAAGTTGGGCACAGGCTGAAAACATCCTTCTGGACCTCGCGGCCTCGTTTCCCCTTGGCAATTCACCGAAAAGACAAACGGTTCATTCTGCCGGGGAGACCAATGTCGGCGGAGTTGCTTTGCCTGAGGTCGATGCCCGCTACCGAACTTTGGTGGAGCAGATCCCGGCAGTCGTTTTCATGGCCTTCTTGGATAAAGGCATTGGCGAAGCTTACGTTAGCCCCCAGATCGAAGCTATCCTAGGGTTTTCCCAGGAAGAATGGCTCAATGATCCGGTTCGTTGGTACCAGCAAATACATCCGGACGATAAAGGTCGCTGGAGTGTTGAGGCAGCCCAGTTATTTCTGTCAGGCCTCCCGTTGAAATCTCTCTATCGAGTCCTCGCTCGCGATGGCCGCGTAGTATGGTTTCACTGTGAAGCCAAGATGGTTCGCAATGATGATGGTCAACCTTGGTTTATTCACGGGGTGGCTTTTGATATCTCCGAACTCAAGCAGGCCGAGGCTTCCGGTCGTGAGTATGCGGGGCGTTTGAAATTTCTATCGCGCCGGTTAATGGAAGTGCAAGAGGCCGAGCGCCGTAAGATTGCTCTGGAATTGCATGACGAGATCGGGCAGGTTTTGACCGGACTTAAGCTAAGTCTTGAGATTGGGTCGCGCCTGCCTGCTCACGAAGTTGGCGCGAGTCTCGATCAGGCTCGAGCCCTGGTCAATGACCTTATGGCGCGAGTCAGGAAACTGTCTCTCGATCTACGGCCCGCGATGCTGGATGACCTGGGATTGCTGCCTACCCTTTTGTGGCATTTCGAACACTACACTGCGCAGACGCAAGTGCGAGTTAACTTCAAACACAGCGGACTAGAAAAAAGAAGATTCACGCCGGAGGTCGAAACAGCGGCTTACCGCCTGGTGCAGGAGGCGTTGACGAACGTCGCCCGCCATGCTAATGCGCCCGAGGCGACAGTGCGACTGTCGACACATCGGCAGACCTTATTAATAGAGGTCGAGGATCGCGGCACCGGGTTCGATACGGAGTCCGTGTTTATTGCGAGCGAAACCAGTGGTTTGGCGGGAATGCGTGAGCGGGTTGTTCTGCTGGACGGGCGGTTGACCGTCGAGTCACGGCCGGGCAGCGGCACCCGCTTGACTGCTGAATTGAGCATCGTGGACCGGCCGGCGCACATGACGTATCCGGATATCGAAAAGTGATCTATGCATGAGCGAATGGCAACTAATGAGGAGACGAGAGAATGAAATCGCGTGATGATAGCTGCGACCAGCTTCTTCGAGATCAATCGGCTTTTCGTTTAAGCGGTGGTTGATTGCACAGTCGCGATGGTTACCGATAGCGTTCTCGGTGAACAACGCACTTAGCGGATTTACCAGGGCCGTGCGGCTGGTTGGATTTTGCGGCTCGTTTCCAACGGGCGTCGGTGTCTCGCGGCCCAATTCGTTATACAGATCACCCTGGCACGGCAGCGCTTCGCCCTCAAACGAAGTCCAGTCCGCGAACCGTGTATCTTCTCGGGAGACTCTGAACATCAAGCCGGCCAGCTTCTTATGCGCCCCTCATTCTTAATTTCCAATTAGTCTATACCAATTGCTAATCATTTTATTCCAGTCACTAACCCAAGGTCCCCGCGAGAGTTGCTAAACAACCAAACAACCGATAGCGGGAATAAAAGCAGTGCGGTTGGGTATTGGCAATGTGGATGGTGAATTATTTACTTTCGGTAATCACCGAAGACCCGGAATCCCGAAATCTTTCGGGGCGTAGCTGTAATGTCTGAGTTTAAGCGGGCGAGCAGTGAAAAGCGCGGCCGAGCAAGACTTGCAGCGAACCTACAACTTGAAAAGGATGGAGAACAAAATGAAAAAACAGATGAACCGCGCGGCTTCGATTGGCGGCGCGCTGACGGTGCTCTTCGCGTTCATGGCAATGAGCGTCGCGGCGCAGGAGATGGTGCAGGATAAGATGATGATGGACAAGTCCAAGCCCACAGTTGCGATCATTCGGGCTGACTGGTGTCAAGCATGCCAGAAACTCGAGCCGACCATGATGGAGTTGGTGAGCCAGTACAAGGATCGACTCAACTTTGTCATGCTCGACGTTACCACTGATGAGAAGGCGGCTGAGTCAGCCAAGACAGCGGAGCATCTTGGAATCAGCAAGTTCTTCGAGGCGAACAAGAAAAATACCTCAACAGTCGCCGTGGTGGATCAGAAGAACAAGATCTTGTTCAAAACTGCTAAGAATTTCGATCGTGATGCATACGTCCGCGCGTTTGATGATGCCGTCGCCAAGTCGAAATCCATGTCCATGAAAAAGAATGGCTAGACCTTGCAGCAGCGCCGGATCTGGGGCGGTTCGGCGCATTGAGGGAGCGCGCTAATGGGGGTCGCATGCATCTCGCAAGCGCAGCTAAGGCGCGCTCCTCTCTTTTTGAGCCGAACTGAAATCATGTCCAACCTTCAACAGTTACCTGTCGGCAATTTCCCTGCTGGCTTACCCGGCCGCTTTCATTGCCGGGCTCCTGATCAGTTTCACTCCGTGCGTTTATCCCGTCATTCCAATCCAGTTGGGCTTCATCGGCGCCCAGACGGCGGCAGGCCGCGGCAAGACCGGGAGAGCGAGCGTTCAAGGTTTTGTTCTCTCGTTGCTGTTTGTGATCGGCATGGCGACGGTCTATGCAGCGCTCGGGGCGTTTGCATCTTTGACAGGAACGCTGTTTGGAGTGTGGGCGGCAAGTCCCTGGACTTACATCTTCGTCGCCAACGTTCTGCTGCTGCTGGCGCTTTCCATGCTTGACGTTTTTCAGCTCCCCACGTTCCAGTTCCTCACCAGATGGAGTCCGGAGCGAAAAGGCAATGGCTACGTTTCAGCGCTACTTATCGGCGCCTCTTCGGGACTGATTGTTGGGCCCTGCACTGCGCCCGCGCTCGGGGCAGTGCTTGCATTCGTCGGCACGCAAGGTAGCCTTGTATTCGGAACCTCGGTCCTCTTTGTTTTTGCCCTCGGCATGGGCGTCTTGATGGTTGCGCTCGGCACTTTTGGTGGTGTGTTGGCTTCGCTGCCGCGCTCGGGTGAGTGGATGGTGAGAGTTAAGAAGGTCTTCGGGATCGCGATGATCTTGATGGCTGAGTATCTTCTGCTACAGGCTGGCCAACGTTTCGTTTGAGATGGAAATGGTGACTGAAATGAACCTTTGGAAATCGATAACTGTCATTGGCCTCATACTGTTTATCGCCGTAGGCTTTGCGGGATGTTCTTTGATCAAGCAGCCTGGCAACAACCAGTCGGCCCAGAACACAACTGGCTCCGGCCGGTACTCGGAAGCTGAGGGCGGCAGTAACATTGGCGAAGTTGCGCCAAACTTTCAGTTGACGAAGATCGACGGCTTACCTGTTTCAGTAAGCGACTTGCGTGGTCATCCGGCAGTCCTTATATTCTGGACAGCCTGGTGCCCGGTGTGCAAAGAGGAGGCGCCTCATTTCAATGAATTGGCCGCTGGTTATGAATCAAAGGGCGTGCGGGTGCTGGGCATTAACATTCAGGACAGCGAAGCACGCACAAGAGCGGGCATCAAAGATTTTGGCATTCAGTACTCAGTGGCCCGCGATGCCGACGCCGCCGTAGCAAAGCTTTATAAAGTCACCGGCACTCCGACCGTGATCTTCCTCGATCGAAACGGTGTCGTGAGCTACACAGCAAACGAATTGCCGGCTGATTACGCCAAGCGTCTCGATACTCTGCTGGCTGAAAAAGCGTAGCTGGGGGCATCAGAAATAGTTTCGGGAAGTGAAGTCTTCTCGCATCTTTTATGATTAACAGCGCTGAGAGATTGGACCAGCACAAGGCATCTATCGCCTGAACGCCGAGACCTAAAGCGGAGCGTCGTAAACCCAAGGCCAGTTCGGGGAGCTAAACATGTCAAATCCGTTCCAAGATCTTTTCGCGTTCTTTCAGAAAAGTACGCTGCACGGCCGGTTTCCAATCTACGCGTTGATCTTCCTGTTGATTGCGAGCGTAGTCATCGCGGTATTCACGCTCGTGCGAAATTCCGAGCAACGAAATATTCAGAACGTTTACATGTGGCTAGCGCGCTTTTTCGTTGGCGGCATGTGGTACCAGCAGATGCTCTGGAAAATGCCACCCACCTTCACCGACAATCCGGATGGC
>JBGTLM010000275.1:0-33495 GCA_041744135.1 Pyrinomonadaceae bacterium | reverse complement strand
TTTTTTGGGTCGGCTTCACGCCGCAAAATTCCACGGCACGCAACTAGCAATACTGACCGTCGGCTCCCGGATTTTCACAAACAATTTTGAGCCGGTTGAGCCACCACCGGTAAGAAGTGATCAAACGATCGCCGACTTACTATAAGTAGAGGTCGAGCCGTCTCGACCAAGCCCCCTGAGGCAATAGGGAGAGAAAATGAGACAACAGATTCTAAAAGGCATCACAATGTTAATGCTTGTTGTTGCGGTCGCGTTCATGACGGCAGTAGCCTCTGCCAATGGTCAGTCATCCCGCACCGTAATTGCGACTGTTCCGTTCGAGTTCAAGGTCGGCGACAAAGCGCTTCCGGCTGGTGATTACACGCTCGGCACGATTTCTGATAGCAGCTCAGCGTTAGTGATTAGAAATCAGGATTCCCACAGGGTCGCGGTCCGTCTTACGATGCCAATCCAGGTGAGCAAAGCGTCGGACAAAGGGAAATTGGTATTTCACCGCTACGGGCAGAACTACTTCCTTTCCGAGGTTTGGAGTGGCGGCGAAACCACCGGTCGGCAGTTGAGCAAGTCAAAGCAAGAGCGCACGATTGAGAGCCAACTCGCAGCCATTTCTTCAAAGAGCGAGCTTGCAAGAAACAACTACGAAACTATCGAGATCGTAGCCATGGTTCGCTGAAGCAAACGCACCCCGCGCGACAGGCCGAGTAATGAAATTAATGACTCGCCTCCTGATCGAAGCAGAACGGCGGCCCCGAACCCCTCGGGGCTGCCGTTCTTGTTTTGTGCGGGCTTAGTTTGTTTCTTATCAGCGGCGTAAATCGCTTACAAAGATGGAGCACGGAGCGAATGGTACGACGATCTCGATAGGGGTCTCCGGGAACCACTTCACATCTCCTCCGCAAAATTAAGTTTGGGATCAAAAACACGGCTAAGAACGGATTCCTGTCGGCTTTGCGCGACGCAGGCATTGAGGACTTCCGGTTCCATGATTGCCGACACACTGCGATTACTCGAATGATTCAGGCCGGGATACCTGCGACCGAGACGATGAAGATCTCCGGCCACACTCAGTTCGTCACGTTCGCACGTTACGTCAATGTCAACGAGCAAGCGGCGCGAAAAGGAGCAGCAAGGCTTGCCGAATACATTGGCCAATCTGCCACGAGCCAATCGCAGGAGCTGGTGCACTAGGCTCGGTTAACCTTAGCTCTAATGGGTAACTTTGACAGGGTGCCAGACCGATACCGATTGATTGTTTATAGAATGACGATGGTAGAATGACTTTCAGGGGTGAATTCCGATGACAACAACTCTCAAAGACGCTGACCGCGAGCGCGAGACGGCGAGAGCCCGCGCCGATTTACTGTTCCGCGCCGAGGCCCAGGGCGTCAAACCATTCACTTCACTAGAAGATTTTGCGGGCGATCCGGAAATGACTGCCGACTTTGATGTTGACGCGTTCTTGCGCCAAGTCCGTGAGGACCGTAATCGGCCATCAAGCCGGAGCGTTGAATGATGGCAGTCCGCGTCGTTGACACGGATGTCTGGTCATATCTCTACAAAGGGCGCGACGAAGCAAAACTCTACGAGCCTCACCTCTTCGGCAACGTTCTCGTAATCAGCTTTCAAACGCAAGCGGAGCTACTTCGGGGTGCTATCGCCGCGAATTGGGGCGCGCGACGCCGACAGCATCTCGAATCACGTTTGCACAGGTACGTGATAGAGCCTTCGTCGGACATCTTGTCTTTGCGGTGGGCGGAAGCAATGGAGAGCGCGAGACGCAACGGGCGACCGATCGCGGCGGCAGACGCCTGGATTGCTGCAACGGCCCTACATCTCGGCGTGGCGCTCATCACTCACAACAGAAATCATTTCATCGGTGTTGACGGCCTGACGGTCATCTCAGAGAGCGGAAGCTGACTCAGTGATGAAGCGGATCGCTGTTCGCGCTTCAAAAAAGCGACGACGGGAGCTACTGGTCCAAGCCACTTGGCTTTAGTTAGTGACGCGGCATCGATTTCCTAATTTGCTCAGGAAAGCAAACCGGCCTATCTTGAAGGTGGGCCTAGAAACGCTAGTCATGGAAATTCCGCTTTCGAAAGTGTACGCGGTGCCAAACCCGCGACAATACAAGTTGCATTTGGCGTGCTGGAACGGCGCCGACCAACCTCTCGATGTATTCGTTCGCAATCGCGCGGAGTGGGACGAGTGGAATTCATGGCGGGGCGTTCGAGATGATTTTAGTCGTGATTTCATTTTTGCTCTAATCGACTTCTACCCTGAGAGACACAGGTGGCTATTTGGCGGAGGATATCGAGTGCTCTCAAGAAGCGCCCGAAATCATGCTCCGAGCTACACAATACAGCTACTTGATGAGAGCAGGCCGTTCATAGGGCGGCTAAAGGTCGCTCTGAAGCGCCCAGGTCGTGCTAAGGCAGTCAACTTTGAGAATTATCATGATCAGCTCGTCGTTTCGGAGATACTGCCTGAGCCGTACACAGGCGAAGCCTTCTGCGGATACGACGGTATTGACATTGGATTCTCGATGTTGGAGAGCATCTTTGCGATTCAACGAGCGGATTGGAAGGCAGCATTGGAGAACGCAAAGGGAGTCTATTTGATTACAGATACCAGCAACGGCAAGAGATATGTCGGATCGGCCTATGGAGTCACCGGCATATGGTCTCGTTGGGCAAGCTATGTTGGCACCGGGCACGGACACAGCGATGAGTTAACTCAGATTATTGATATATACGGACTCGATTACGCTCGACTAAATTTTCGTTTCGCGCTTCTGGAACATCGAACGATGAAGACGGACGACCTTGTCATTATCCAGAGGGAGAAGTATTGGAAGGACGTTTTGCTGACTCGCGGTGAATACGGGTACAACAAGAATTAGGCCTGACGTCTGGTTGCTGGTGATGTGCTGGGCCGCGCGGGTACCAGCACTCTGACTTTAGACCGCTTCATTGCAGGAGACTATTTCATGCCGAACGAATCGCACGAGCTGGTGCACTAGGCTGGGTTAGCCTTAGCTTGATTGCGTATGCAATGACGATGCTAGAATGAACTCGTAAGAGGTGAGACTATGTCCCTCAGACTAAAGGCAATTTACAAGGATGGGGCATTCGTGCCTATATCAAACAGCGAGAAGTTAAATGTGTCGGAAAACGCGGAAGTCGGAATAACCGTGCATGATCCTCATATTTTGCCGCCGACGGCAACGAGCGACGAGGAGCGGGAGCGCGCCTTACGCGAGTTGTTCGCAAGCTGGGACGCGCACCCGCTTCGTGCCGACGGCCCGTGTCTGACCTGAGACGAGATGCATGAACGCCGTTGACACGAATGTTCGGGGACTGGTTTTTAACACAGCTGCAACACGTCGAGTCACGGCGCAAATGTGTTATAAAAAGGATATCGATTTCGGAGAAGATCCCATGACTGTCTTGGAACATATTAAACAGCTGGCCCTGAATCTTACGCCCGAAGAAAAGGATGCGTTGGCTGAGTATTTGGCCGAGGCCAATGGCGAGAAGCCACCAGAGAAGGCGCAGTCATTGCGCAGCGATTGGAGCGACGCTTTTACGGGCGAGCTCGACGTTGAGTTGAAAGAGATTCGCGGCGAGTGGCAGAAGGAATGGCGCGGAGATGAGTTTGTCGGATGAATTTCTACATCAGTGATACTCACGCGCTGTTGTGGGTAAATGCAACGGAATGCGATCCACGGACTGACACGAAGAATCGCGAAACTCAGAACGCTTTTCTCTCATTCATAAGAGCCACGAACATGCTTGATTGTTGTGCAGTTATTTTTGACACACTGCAGTAACTTGCGAATCAAATGACCATCGCCAGCACCTGGGGAACATGTCCCGAAGAGCGCCGACTCTCCTACCCTTGTGACCGCTTGATTCCTCATCCTGAAGACTCACTCTATCGCGGTGTCACCATCGACTCGTCTCCCCAAACCGTTTTTCGCTGGCTCTGTCAGCTGCGCGTGGCGCCCTACAGCTACGATTGGATTGACAATGGTGGCCGGCAAAGCACGCGTACCTTGACGCCGGGACTGGAGCAGCTGCGGAGGCTGTCAAGGATCTCCGCTGCGCTTCGATGAACTACGCGAACTACAAACCGGTTCGCTTCGTCCCTGACTGCCTCTTCGCTGCGGCTGGGAACGTCGACAATCTGCTCAGCGCACCGTCCTTAGAACCTTGGTCTGCAATCCCAATTGCTGGTGACGAGAGCGGAAGCAGCGCCAATGTCACTTTCAAGGAGTTGGCGGAGTACTTCAAGAAGCATTACGCCAAGCCCGCGGAGTACGATGTTTCGGGAATCAAAAAAGCGGGGATGCGCGCCTTCAAGGACACTCAGAACAAACTCGCAATACTTACTGAATACTTCGGTTCTACTAAAATTCGCAAGATTGCTTACGGGGACCTAGACCTCTTCAAAGCCCACCGGCTTCAAAGTCCAACAATCCGAAAGACCTCCGTGCGTGCCATTGCTAGCGTTCATCGTGAACTGGAACTGTTGCGACGACTCCTGACTGTAGCTGTGCAGAAGAGGTGGCTGTTTCGCGATCCGTTTCAAGACGGACAAGCCTTGATAAAAAAAGCCGAAGAGACCCAGCGTGAGCGCATTGCCACGCGTGAAGAGGAAGAACGACTCCTGGCTGCTTGCGACGCCGACTACCGGCGCAAACATCTGCGGCCCTTTCTCATCTGCGCGTTTGATACAGGATTTCGAGCCGGTGAGATGTACAGCCTTAGAATTTGCGACGTGGACTTTGAGGACAACTGTATTACCGCAGTTTCCTACAAGGGCAAGCGGCGCCGTGAGCGGCAGTTCTATATGACGATGCGTTTGGCTGTTGAAATGCGGAAGTTGTGTGAAGGTAAGAAAGCCCTCGGGGATCACCCAAAACCGGCCATACGTGGTCACCTCAAAACCGGCCAATAAGAATAGATTCCGGCCATGCGGAAACTGAAAGTAAAAACAGTGAGATTTGCTGGGATTTTGACTCTCTGATTTCAAGGGGTTTTTGGCCAGGGGGTAAAAGTGAAATGAGAGTGGGGATTTACGCCAGAGTCTCGACGCATGACCCGCAGACTTTGAAGTTGCAGGTCAAAGCGATGCGCGCCTATGTGCGACAGAGAAAATGGAAGGTGGCTCTAGCCGTCGAAGATGTCGGGTCGGGTGCGACTGAGCGGCCCGAACGCGAGGCATTAATGCGCGCCGCACGCCGGCGAGAGATTGACCTGATCCTGGTGTGGAGGCTGGATCGCTGGGGGCGCTCACTGGCTGATCTCGTGGTGACGCTCAAGGATCTAGGTGAGCTAGGAGTCGGTTTCGTTTCTTTGTGTAGGCGCTGGACCTGACGACGCCTTCCGGCCGCGCGATGGCCGGGATGCTGGCCGTCTTTGCCGAGTTCGAGCGAGAGATTCTCAGAAAACGGGTGCGAGCGGGCATCGCACAGGCCAAGGCGGAGGGGCGGCCGCACGGAAGGCCGAAGTCGGCGGGCTTAAAAGAGAAAGAAGTGAAGAGACTCTTCGCCCGCGGCGTCAGCAAGGTGGAGATTGCCCGGCAACTACAGATCGGCAGAACCAGCGTCAGGCGGCTGTTGAGTCAGGCGTAGCATGTTTCTTCAACTTCGGAGGCGCGGCGGCACCCCGCCCGAATCAGATGGCCATTAATGCCGGCACACGACTGGGTCGCTACGAAGTCCGCTCGCAGTTAGGCGCGGGCGGCATGGGCGAGGTTTACCTCGCTCGCGATACTACCGAGCTTGAGCGTGCCGTCGCCGTCAAGGTGCTCCCCGCCGAGTTGGCCGCAGATCCGGAGCGGATGCGACGCTTCGTCCAGGAGGCGAAGACCGCCTCTTCTCTGAACCATCCGAACATCCTCACCGTCTACGAGGTCGGCGAGGCGGGCTCCGCCAAGTTTATCGCTATGGAGTACGTCGAGGGTGACACCTTGCGCCAGCGCATGGCCCGCTCACGCCCCAGCCTGCGCGAGGCGCTCGACTTAGGCGTACAGATCGCGGCGGCCCTGGTGGCCGCGCACAAGGCTGGAGTTGTGCATCGTGACATCAAGCCGGAGAACGTGATGGTGCGTGAGGACGGCATCCTGAAGGTGCTTGACTTCGGGCTGGCGAAGCCGACGGGGAGGCCGACGGGCCAGCCCGCTGGCGACTCCGAGGCGGCGACCCGCGCCCTCGTCAACACCAGCCCCGGACTGGTGATGGGCACGATCTCGTACATGTCACCTGAGCAGGCGCGTGGCCTGTCTGTGGATGAGCGCACAGATATCTGGAGCCTCGGCGTCGTCCTCTACGAGATGGTCACGGGCCGGGTGCCGTTCCCCGGCGACACGGCCTCCGACGTGATCGCGCACGTGCTGACGAAGGAGCCACCGGCCTTAACACTCTCCACTGACAGGGCTAACGAGCGACTCGACGAGATCATCCAGAAGGCGCTGGCAAAAGACCGCGAGGAGCGTTACCAGCACGTCAAAGACCTGCTCATCGACCTGAAGCGGCTCAAGCAGAAGTTGGATGTTGAGGCTGAGATCGAGCGCACCCAGACCCCGGAAGAGGGCGCGGCGGCGGCCCCGACGGGGGCGGGACGCACTGCGGTCGTGACGGTTGACACACCGGCGGCACGTACCACCGATCTGCGTGGCCTGCATCCGACTTCGAGCGCCGAGTACGTTGTCTCGGAGATCAAACGGCACAGGCGTGGGGCCGTCGTGATGCTCGCGGCCATCATCGTCACGGTCGCCTTCGCCTCCTACTTCTATTTCGCACGAACCGGCGGGGTGGCCATCGACTCCATCGCTGTGCTGCCCCTCGTCAACGCCGACTCAGGAAGCGAGTGGCTCTCGGATGGCCTCACCGAGAGCATCATCAACAACCTGTCGCAAGCCCCGAACCTGCGCGTGATGGCCCGCTCGACTGTCTTTCGCTACAAAGGGCAGGAGGCCGACCCGCTAAAGGTCGGGAGAGAACTCGGCGTGCGCGCCCTGCTGACGGGCAGGGTCACGCAGCGCGGCGACGCGCTGAGCGTCCAGGCGGAGTTAGTGGACGCCTCGACGGGCGCGCAACTTTGGGGCGAGCAGTACAACCGCAAGGTCTTGGACGCGCTCTCCGTGCAGCAGGACATCTCCAGAGAGATCGCCGACAAGCTGCGGCTGCGGCTAACGGGCGAGCAGCGGGTGCGGCTGACGAGGCGCTACACGGAGGACTCCGAAGCCTACCAGCTTTACCTCAAAGGCCGCTTCTTCTGGAACAAGCGGACGGGCGAGGCTCTCAAAGAGTCGATCAAGTATTTCAACCAGGCGATAGAGAAAGACCCTTCCTACGCGCTGGCCTACGCCGGGCTGGCGGACGCCCACACGCTGTCCTTCTTCTGGGGCAACGTAACGCCCACGGAGTGCTACCCGAAGGCGCGGGCGGCGGCGCGGCGGGCGCTGGAGATCGACGACACGCTGGTCGAGGCTCACACGGCTCTAGCTTACCCCGCGTTCATTTTCGGCTGGGACTTCGCCGGTGCCGAGCGCGAGTTCCGCCGGGCCAGCGAGTTGAACCCGAACTACGCAACCACCCACCATTGGTACGGCGAGTGCCTGAGCGCGCTGGGGCGGCACGAGGAGGCCATCGCGGAGATGAAGCGGGCGCAGGAGCTTGATCCGCTCTCGCTGATCGTCAACGCGAACATCGGGCTTATCTACGTCAGGGCGCGCCGGTATGACCAGGCAGTCGAGGAGCTACAGAAGGCGTTGGCGATGGATCAGAGCTTCGCCCCGACATATGATTTCCTGATGTGGGCCTACCAGTACAAGGGCATGTTCGAGGAGGCCGCCACGGCTTACGGGAACTACGCTGTGCTATCAGGTGATGTCAGCCGGGAAGAGGCGGAGCGGAGGGCGACGGCGCTCAGGGAGGCGTACCGGAAGTCGGGCGCAAAGGGCTACTGGCAGAAGCAACTTGACCTGTGGACGGAAGACAGGAGGCAGCATTATGTCGATACTTACGACGCGGCGAGATTTTCAGCCCGCCTCGGCGACAAGGATCAGGCCATGGCGTGGCTGCAAAAGGGTTACGATGAGCGGGTCGAGGGGATGGTGTTCCTCAAAGTAGAGCCGGACTTCGACGACCTCCAAGCAGACCCGCGATTCCAAGAACTCGTGCAGAGAGTCGGACTCCCGAAATAAGCCCAAAATGAAAGCCGCCCGCGAGTCCAACGGGCGGCTCCACCTCATATTCAGGCGCGTAATCAAATCACCATTCCGGGTGTTTGCGTCTGGCCGTCTGGGCGCTCCTGGAAAGCGTCGAGTATGGCCGCCGCCCGCGCCGCCGTCTCGCCGTCGGCGGACAAGTACCTGTACGTGGTCTGCGGCTGCGAGTGCCCCATGATGCGCCCGACCATCTGGAGCGGGAGGTGCCTCTTGACGAGCCGCGGCGCATCTCGTCGATCGAGGAACTTGACCGAGAGTCCAATCGCTTGTCAAAGAGCGGAACGACTTGAAGGTCAAAGTCGAGTGGCGTTCTCCATCACGCACGCGCGAGAAAGGTTGAGCCGCCATTACGAAAAGGTGAAGTCTAAAAACTAACCTTACAAAGTACTAGCTGTCTTAAATTCGTCCAAAACTCGGCTAATTCGGGCGAAAGTTGGATGTTCATTGTTTGTGCCGCCACCAGCCAGTACTCCATCAGCTGAACCTGTTAAACCGAAAGAACCAGAGATTAGATCAACCGATGCTGGAGCAAGTCGGAGCGACGGATTATGTTTACGAAGGCCCGCTCGACTGGCATCACATCACCAAATTGTTTCCGCTGACTGCCGCTGAGCAAATGGATGTTGGCAACAACTGATTTGTAAAAGTCCCGCACAGCAAAACAGGCACGAAAATCGATTATGAGAAAAATAATGGGGAAAAAGAAGCGGACACAGCTTTTCGTTTTCCGGCTGTGTCCGCAACTTTGTGGTAATGCTAGAGATAATGGTGAGCCGTGGAGCTCGAACCTCCGACCCGCTGATTAAGAGTCAGACTGCTCAATAAGGTGCGCAAAGGATCCTCCCAATGTGTCCCTGAAATGCGCCCCTAAAAAATAACAGGTTGTTAAAATCCGCATTGTATTGAGGAATTGTATTGAGCCGAGCAGGACTCGAACCTGCGACCCACTGGTTAAAAGCCAGTTGCTCTACCGACTGAGCTATCGGCCCACAAAGAAACAGTCTGGAGTCAAGAGTCTAGAGTCTCCAGTCCAAACTTTCAAGTTGCGAAATATCGAGGCTGACAAGTTGCGAAGTATCGAGGCTGACAAACAGACTGAAGACTCCAGACTCCAGACTCGAGAGTCCAGACTCCAGACTCCAGACTCGAGACTCCAGACTCGAGACTCCAGACTCGGAGACTCCGGACTCGATACTCCGGACTCGATACTCCGGACTCGGAGACTCCGGACTCGATACTCCGGACTAGTTGTCCAGCCAGCGACCGAGGGCCGAGTCGTGGACGATGATTGTTTGCGAGCGCTCCGGGCCGGTGGACACTAAACCAATTTCCACACCAATTTGCTGGGAGAGAAAGTCGACGTAGCGGCGGGCGTTGGCGGGAAGGGAACTCATCTCCGTGGTACCCACAGTTGAAGTCTTCCAGCCCGGCAAGCTCGCGTAGATTGGCTCGATACGGCTTAGGTCCTGAGATACGGCCGGAAGTGAATCGCAGATTCGACCGTCCAGCTTGTAACTAGTGCAGACGTTAATCTCGTCAAGAGTGTCGAGCACGTCGAGCTTGGTGAGCGCAACCGAAGTGAAGCCATTGATCTCCGCGGCATAACGCGTGGCGAATGCATCAAACCAGCCACAGCGACGCGGTCGCCCCGTGGAGGCGCCATATTCGCGACCACGCTCGCGAATGAGCTGGCCCAGTTCAGCCTCGCCCGCAAGCATTTCGGTTGGGAATGGGCCCTCACCTACGCGCGTCGTGTACGTGCGGACAATTCCGAGGACGCCCGTGAGTCGATTCGGTGCGAGACCGGTACCACAAATCGCGCCCCCGACCGTTGTGCTCGAGGAAGTAACGAAAGGGTAAGTGCCATGATCTACGTCCAGCAGAGTGGCCTGCGCCCCTTCGAGAAGTATCGAGTGCCCGGCGGCAGCTGCCACATTCAGATAGTGCGTGGTATCCCCAATGAAGTTGCCGAGTCGGTCCGTGAGTCGCGACATCTCGTTGAAGATCTCGTCGACATCAAGTTTCTCACCACCGTAGGCCTGGATGATCCGGTTCGCATCTTCGAGGTTTCGCTCGATGCGTGATCGCAAGACGTCAGCGACCAGGGCATCCGCAGTGCGTATTCCTCGTCGACCGGCTTTGTCCTCATAAGCAGGGCCAATACCTCGCAGGGTGGTGCCAACCTTCTCGTTACCGAGTCGCTCCTCGCTCGTGTGGTCCAAAGCCCGGTGGTACGGGAGTATCAGGTGCGCACGTGAACTGATCTTGACCCGATCGGGTGAGACCTCAATGCCCTGGGCTGTTAATCTATCGGCCTCCTCAAAAAAAGCCTTCGGATCGATCACCATTCCATTCCCGAGCACGCAGATTTTGCCTGGATGAACGATCCCCGAAGGAAGCAAATGCAGCACGAACGAACGATCTCCAACCTGCACGGAGTGGCCGGCGTTGTGTCCACCTTGATAACGCACTACGATATCGAAACGCTCGGCGAGCAGATCGACGATCTTGCCTTTTCCCTCGTCACCCCACTGGGCCCCAATCACAACAACAATCTTGGACATTATCTGGTGTCAGGTGTCAGGTGCCGGGTGTCGGCCGGATCTTTATCTGGCACCTGACACCCGACACCCGGCACCGGTTTCTCAGCTGGCTTTCCCCAGCCTAATCGGCTTTTCAATGAAGTAATAACTGCAGGTGCCCCGCACCTCCTCGATGTCGCGTCTTTCAATAGGAAACAGGCGGCACGAGTTTGGTCTGTTCTCGTAAATCCCGCAGATCGTGGAGCCGTCTGATTGCTTTTTCAGAAAAGGGCACTTGAAGAGCAGCTCGCAGCAAGCCCCACATCGATTGCAGTCACCACGGCGCAGCGTGAGCGCTTCAATCATCTCCTGCTTGCGAAAGTTAGTATTGATTAGGCGTCGAATTTTTCCCTGGGCTTGTCGCGCACTCAACTTCGCATCGTCTACTTTGCGTGAGCGCAACCTCTCCGCCAGTCGCTCTTCAAACGAGCGCTGTCTCGCCATTGCGGCCGCACGGAGGGATCTCATTTGTAAAGTGGTGCTCAGGTGAACAGGCGATAAGTGTGGGTTGCCAAGACCTTATCGTAGGAATAGCAATGACACGCGTCAGGTCTTAAAACGCGAACGGCGCGCAGCTCCACCAGGTAACTCCGCGCCGCAACCCGAAAGATCACGCTGTAACTGCGCCGGTGACGTGTTTATCAATCATGCGGGAAATGGCCTCTTTGGAGGTTGCGCCTACCACGCGTTCCTCTTCCTTGCCACCCTTGAAAAGAATGAGGGTGGGGATACCTTTAATTCCATAGCGTTGCGATGTGGACGGGTTGTCGTCGACATTAAGTTTCACCACCACTGCGGTGCTCGCATACTTCTCCGCCACGGCGTCCACGGTGGGAGCCAGCATCCGGCAAGGCGCACACCAGGCGGCCCAAAAATCTACGAGGACAGGTTTGTCTGATTGCAGCACGTCTTTTTCAAAACTGCCGTCACTAACTTCGGTTACATGCTCGCTCATTAAAATCTCCTTGTTGTTCGTACTTGTTCCTATTGTACCAGCCTTGCGGTCAAGTCGGCCTCTCGAAGCTGATGTCCTAACCTATTCCTCCCACCAACCCTGTTCGTAAGGTTAGGCCGCAGAAACGATCCACGAAATGTCACTTAACGGAATTTCTGTGTTATTTCCGTGGGTTTCGTGGAACGACCTCACCACTAGCCCACTCTCAAATTTAAGGGGCAATTCTGCGGTGCCTAGAACTTCGAGACTTCCTCGTAAATCTCTATATACCTCTTAGCGGCAGCTGACCATGAATTATCCATGGTCATTCCGTTTCGCTGAATCTTCCTCCATGCTTCGGGATTACCATAAAAGTAAAGTGCTTCGCGTATTTTTTCAAGCAGAGCGGAGGCTGTGTATGGGTGAAACTTAAACCCGTTGCCCGTGCCGCGCGCCGGATCGAAGTTTTCGACCGTGTCGTCAAGGCCGCCAGTAGCCCGAACAATAGGCACAGTGCCGTATCTCATGCTGAACATCTGGTTCAGCCCACAGGGCTCATAGAGCGAGGGCATCACAAACATGTCTGCGCCGGCTTCGATCTGATGTGCCAGCGGCTCCCCGGCGTAGCCCTTATAGATACCCACCCGCTGGGGCGCGCTCTCGTGCCAGCGCTGCAGGAAATCCTCATATTCTCTAGCTCCGGCCCCCAGAGCAATAAAGAAGGAACCCGTCTCAAGAATTGCAGCCGCTGCTTGTCGGATCAAGTCGTAACCCTTCTGGGCAACCAGCCGGGAGATGATTGCGATGATCGGTCTTTCTGGCTCCTGCGGCAGTCCGAAGCGACGCAGTAGATCGAGTTTACATTCACGTTTGCCGGCGAGATCTTCGGCGGAAAAGTTTGCCGCAATATGCGGATCTGTCTCGGGATTCCAAATATCGTAATCGACGCCGTTGGTTACGCCGACAAATCGATCGGGACGTGCGCGCAACAGCCAGTCGAGACCGTATCCCTGCTCGCGCGTTCGCACTTCCTCGGCATAACGACGGCTCACAGTCGACAGAGCATCGGCGGCGACTAAGCCCGCCTTCAAGGCTGACGCGGCACCCTTGAACATAAAATCGTCGCGTTCCGGCGGCTCGCCAAAACCCAGCCACCAGAGGTCCTGCGGATCGAAGGCGCCTTGATAGGCGATGTTATGAATTGAAAAGAGGGTACGGGTTGGCCGGTAGAAAGCGTCGTAACGACGGCGGGCACGTAGTTCGGTTATGGCAAAACCGCAGGGCCAGTCGTTGCCGTGAATGATGTCCGGCTGCCAGTCGAGATGTTTACAAAGGGCGAGCGTAGCGCGCGAGAAGAAAGCGAACCGTTCGTGATCGTCGCCATAACCGTAGATGGCAGGCCGGGAAAAATACTCGGGCGCTTCGATCAAGTAGCCCGGAGCTCCGGCCGCATCACTTTGCCAGACTCGCGTGGGCCGAATCCCGCCGCGCCACTGCACGGGAACGTTTTCAATGGCCTTGTTAGTTAGGAAACCGCGATCGATCTGGTCGTAGTAAGGAAGAACTACGATTGCGTCCGTATCATGTTCTCGCAGGGCCTTGGGAAGCGCCCCGGCGACATCGGCGAGTCCTCCGGTTTTTGCGAAGGGCACAACTTCAGAGGAGAGCAACGCTACACGCATTCAGGCAGGAATGAAATATGAACCGATGGATAATGAATTATTGCCGATTTCCGATTGCCAATTGCCGATTTCTTCTGATTAATCCTGCGTCGCTGCTTCAGAATTGGATGCCCCTACTGCAAGACACAATTGGCAATCGGCAATTGGCAATCGGCAATGATTTAGCTTTGCATGGAGGCCAGGAAGTCGGCGTTTGACTTCGTCTTCTCGAGCCGCTCGAGCACGACTTCCATCTGCTCAACAGGGGACAGGGGGTTGAGAACGCGGCGCATCACCCAGATTCTGGCTAGATCCTCTTTACTTAACAATAACTCTTCCTTGCGTGTTCCTGAGCGCTGCAGATCGATAGCGGGAAACAGTCGCTTGTCGCTGAGTCTCCGGTCCAGGTGGATTTCAGAGTTACCTGTGCCCTTGAACTCTTCGAAAATGACGTCGTCCATGCGCGAGCCGGTGTCTATCAAAGCCGTGGCAATAATAGTCAGCGATCCGCCTTCTTCGATGTTGCGGGCGGCGCCAAAGAATCGTTTCGGTCGCTGCAGTGCATTAGAATCAATACCGCCGGAAAGGATCTTGCCGCTCGGGGGAACCACCGCGTTGTGTGCACGCGCCAGACGGGTGATCGAATCAAGTAGGATGACGACGTCTCGCTTGTGCTCCACCAACCTTTTTGCCTTCTCGATCACCATGTCCGCAACTTGCACGTGGCGGGTTGGCGGCTCGTCGAAAGTTGACGAGATCACTTCACCCTGTACGGAACGCTGCATGTCCGTTACTTCCTCCGGACGCTCGTCAATCAGGAGCACAATCAGAGTCACTTCGGGATGATTCTGCGTGACCGAATTAGCGATGGCTTGTAGCAGCATGGTCTTGCCGGTTCGCGGCGGTGAAACGATCAAGCCTCGCTGGCCCTTGCCCAGGGGGGTGACGAGGTCGATGACGCGCGCCGAGAGGTTCTCGGCCGTGACCTCCATTCGGAGTTGCTCATCAGGATAAAGGGGCGTCAGATTGTCGAAGAAGACTTTCTCCCGCGCCTGATCCGGCGACTCGAAGTTGATGGCTTCAACTTTGATCAGAGCGAAGTAACGCTCGCCCTCTTTCGGGGGCCGAATCTGGCCACTTACTGTGTCGCCGGTGCGCAGGTCAAACTTGCGAATCTGCGAAGGTGAAACATAAATGTCGTCGGGGCCGGGAAGGTAATTGTATTCAGGAGCCCGCAGAAAGCCAAAGCCGTCAGGCAAGGTTTCGAGAACACCTTCTGAGAAGATGAGACCGCTCTTCTCGGTTTGCGCTGCGAGAACTTTGAAAATTAATTCCTGCTTGCGCATTCCCGTGGCTCCCGGAACGTCCATGCCCTTGGCGATGGAGGTGAGCTTCGAGATAGACATTTCTTTAAGATCGGCGAGGTTTAAGAAGCCCTCTTCGCGGCCGTCTAAGCTCTCTTTCTCTGGAGCCTCGGCTGTGGCTACGCTGCTGCCGCCGTTCTCTTCGTTGGCGTCACTGTTATTCGCGCTCGAAGCGCGTGAGCGAGGTCGTTGTGGCATATGAATTTCTCTATCTTAGTTTAAATGAGATTCGCGGCCTCTCGTGCGAAGGCCAAGTTTTCCTATGGTTGCTATTAAGATCGAAGTTGAAATCGGGAATGGCTCAACGGCTGGCTAACGGCGTCTCCAGAACCCATGATCATTCGCGAGGCAAAGGTTTCTCCTCAACCATGTTTGCAATGGATTTCGATTGGCAGTGGATTTTCGTGTGCATCGCTCTGATGCGGAGTTGCCCCCCGCGCGTGGCCTACGCAAAACCAAGATGACCAAAAGGGGGCTTGGAAAGTTCTACCTGCGATCTTGCAATTGTTCAAGGGACAACGAGATTCTACGAGTTTTTTATTTCAATTGAAAATCTAGAACTGAGAAACGGTCAAGGCATTCTCAATTGTGCGCCAAACCTGGTCCCGGCCACGTCCGGTTTTCGCGGAGAAGGCAATCGCGCTGTCTTTGCCAAATGCGCGGGTGACGCGGCCCATGCTCTCCCGCAACTCGTTGTTAGACAGTTTATCGGATTTCGTGGCCACTATTAGTTGGGGCTTTGCACTGTGCTTTAGCCAGTCGTGAAGCTGCAAATCCAGTTTTGTGGGTTCGTGGCGCGAATCTACGATATGAATTGATAACACAAGCTGAGTACGCTTGGCAAGGTAGCTCGTAACCATCTCCCCCCAGGTGGCTTTAATGCTCTTGGGAACACGAGCATAGCCAAAGCCGGGAAGGTCTACAAAACTGAATTGACCATTAATTAGAAAGAAATTTAACGATTGGGTCCTTCCCGGCGTGGATGATATGCGCGCCAGGCCATGGACTCTCAGCAGGGAATTTATCAAGCTCGACTTGCCCACGTTTGAGCGACCCATAAAGGCAATTTCTGACCTCTGGTCGCCGGGCCAATCGGCCTCAGTAAAGGCGCTCTTGATAAACTCCGTGCTGGAGACCCTCATCGCTTTGTCGAACAATTTGCGCCGCCGAACGGAGATGCACTCTCATTTCAAGCTCGGCGAGACCAAGCAGGAAATGAGCCGTGCAGTTTCAGCCCTGCGCAGCTGAGGCGACTGCCGCTCCGGCCTGACTCTTCGCCTCTCGTTCCGCGCGCATCTCCCCAAACTTCTTCATGCGCTCCCTCATGGCTGGCAGTTTTTCATCGATATTCGGAATCCGCTTAATCAAAGTCTCGAGATTGCGCAGGAAGTCGGGCGAACCAAACATCGTCCTGATTTCCTCTATGACCGGCTCGATCTTTGAATAGACGAAGATATGTTCACCGTTCGTCTCATTGAATAACGTCTCATCGATCGCCCCGTTGTTGACCAGCGCCGCTGCCATATCCCAGTAGCTAATTACCATGCGATAGTGGCCACCATGCTCACTTAAAAGCGCATCGAAAACGTCCTGAATGCTAGTGGGATTGAACGTAAACATCCAGTCGCGAGCCTGGCGCATTACTGGTTCGCGTCTAAGGTCATAAAGCTTAAGAATCAACTCAGCATCATCATGTTTGCTCATTATGGATCTCCTGGAAGAGTAGGTTTAGGGTTTAGAGTAGGCAAGCGAAGTTCAGAAGGTCGACGCCTAAGACGAAGACCTATCCGAAAGCTAGCTTGAGTTTCCCGCTTGTTAGCTTGTTGGAATACCGTGTGCTGGCTGCTCAGTCGTCCACAGCGGAGGCGTCTTCGCCTCGTGCGCGGCCACAGTGTCAGTGGGGCAAACGTCCTCGAGCGCGAGCGCTAGCACCTCATCGATCGTTTCGACCAGGTGGATGCACAATGCGTCGCGCACCTCCACCGGCACCTCGGGCAAATCCTTCTCGTTGTCCTTGGGCAGAATGATCGTATCGATGCCGAAGCGGTGGGCCGCAAGTAATTTCTCTTTTACGCCACCGATCGGCAGCACGCGACCGCGTAGGGTGATCTCCCCGGTCATCGCCACGTTCTTTCGAACGGCTGCGCGGGTGAGCGCTGAGGCCATGGCGGTGGCCATCGTGATGCCGGCGGATGGACCATCTTTAGGGATTGCCCCTTCGGGAATGTGGATGTGCAGATCACGTTTCCGGATGAAATCGAGACTCATGGCTAACCTCTCAGCTCGCGCCTTGATGCACGTCAGCGCAGCCTGGGCCGATTCCTGCATCACATCGCCCAGCTTACCAGTGAGAGTCACGCCGCCACGTCCTTTAACCAGGGTCGCTTCTATCTGTAACACCTCGCCACCGACTTCGGTCCAGGCAAGTCCAGTCGCCAGTCCGATTTCACTCTCAGCCGCAACACCTTGCTGCCGGAACTTAATGGGGCCGAGCATCTCACGGACGCGGTCCGAGTCGATTGTGTCTTTGACATCCGCCGCGACGCTCTCCGAGACAAACTTGCGGGCCAACTTGCGGCAACAGGAACCAATTTCGCGTTCCAGGTTACGCACCCCCGCCTCACGGGTGTAATGCCTGATGATTTCCAGCAAGCCTTCATCTGAGAAAGTAAACTGCTCCGGCTTGAGACCGTTGCCTTCCGCTTGTTTCGGCACCAGGTGCCGTTTGGCTATCTCGAGTTTCTCACGTTCCGTGTAACCAGAGAGGCGAAGTATTTCCAGACGATCCTGCAGCGCCGGCGGAATAGTGTGCAGCACATTGGAGGTCGCTATGAAAAAGACTTTCGAGAGATCGTACTCCACATCAAGATAATGGTCCTGGAAGGTATGGTTCTGTTCGGGGTCGAGCACCTCAAGCAAAGCGGCACTCGGATCGCCGCGAAAGTCAGCACCAAGTTTATCGACCTCATCAAGTAGTAACACGGGATTAACTGTTCCGGCCTTCTTCATCATCTGAATGATCTGGCCGGGCAAGGCTCCGATGTAGGTGCGACGATGGCCCCGGATCTCTGCTTCATCACGTACCCCACCGAGTGACAAGCGTACGAACTTGCGGCCCGTAGCCCGAGCGATGGATTTACCAAGGCTCGTTTTGCCAACTCCCGGAGGTCCGACAAAGCAAAGAATCGATCCCTTCGGATTTTTTACCAACTGACGCACCGCGAGATACTCGAGAATCCGCTCCTTGATCTTTTCCAGACTGAAGTGGTCTTCGTTGAGAACCTCTTCCGCTTTGCTCAGGTCCCTAATCTCTTTACTCTTCTGTTTCCAGGGCACACTGACCAACCAGTCGATGTAAGTACGGGAAACTGTGCCTTCGGCGGACATGGGCGGCATTGCCTCAAGCCGATGTAATTCCTGCAGCGCTTTCTCTTTCGCCTCGTCAGTCATGCCGGCCTCTTCGATCTTCTTCTTCAGATCTTCGAGTTCGGCTTTCTCGTCTTTGCGGCCCAGTTCTTTATGAATGGCTTTGATCTGTTCGTTTAGGTAGTACTCTTTTTGCGCCTTCTCCATCTGTCGTTTCACGCGGGTCTGGATCGTGCGGTCGAGCTGCCGCTTTTCAATTTCCATCTCCAGCAGTTCAATCAATCGCTGCAGACGAGCCTGTGCGGAAAACAGCTCCAGCAAGCCTTGCTTGTCTTCAACGGAAATGCGCAGTTGAGAGGCGAGTGCGTCCGCCAAGTGAGACGGCTCCGGGTTGCGCAGTGCCGTTTGGAGCGCATCAGTCTGCGTGTCTGGCGCCAGACGAAGATGCTGCTCAACAAGCTGGCCTACCTTCTGAATGAGAGCATCCAGCCGGGTGCCCTCTTCATTAACCACTGGCGCACGTTTCACCAGGGCCATAAAAGTCCCATCAGTATTTTCCACGCGCACGGTGGTCGCACGCTCGCGACCCTCTACCACGACCTTGATCTGACCATTCTCCTGTTTCTGAGACTGTAAAATGCGGCCGAGCGTGCCCACACCGTAGATTTGTTCAGGGGCGGGCTCGTCAACCGTGGCATCGTGCTGGGTTGCCAGATAGATGGTGCGATCCGCGGAAAGGGCCTGTTCCAGTGCCCTCACTGAGCCCTTGCGACCGATTTTGAAAGCTACTTTTGTAAAGGGGAAAATCACGACGTCGCGGATAGGCACCATCGGGTACCAGGCGACGTCAGCCGGGGGATGATCTGAGTATTCTTCCATGTTCTTAATAAACGTTTAACCTTACCTTGTTTGCAGGAGGGGCGAGCCGCTCTTTAATTGGCGTCTCGCCCCCTCATAAGCTGGTCAATTGTAAATCATTTCCCGCGCCTGCGCCACCACTTGAGTAAAACCAGAATTAATTGGGAAAAGAGAGACCAGAATGAGAGGGGTTGAGATTTGCGTCCGGACGTGGAATAAATTGTTGGTGGGGTTGACGGTGAAATTGTAGGCAGCTATCTCCCAAGCTCGAGCGGAGGACGCGCCAAATCGGCGCGTCCCTCTCCGCTCTAAAGTTAGGCTTAACGATATTCAAGCGTCAGCACGAGACTGTTCACTGAAGGAAAGTTGGCGGGGTCGATGCCCCTGCCGGCAGCGGCCAAGACCTCGACGGTGTGGATACCCGCATCCAACTGCTTAAAGAAATTGTAGGCGACCACCTTGATTGGATCGATGAATTGCTCGTCATCATGACGGCACCCGCTTTAATTTGGACGAAGACCAGAGGGTGGAAACTCCGGTTAGCCCGGGCAGGTGACCCTCCAACGGCACCCCATCCACGTGCACTTGGAAGACGACGTAATTACTGTAATTCTGGCCAATCCTTCTGTTGTCGAACATTTGTGTATCACGGAATGCGGATTGAAGGTGCGTACTCAAATCCGCATTCCGCGATTCGAAATCCATAAGCTCACTGCCCGCCGGGCGGGTCGGGCTGCGGGTTGAAGCCTTTGCGGAGCGCCGGGTGCGTGAAGACGGTGCGGGCCCCTTCAAGGATTCCCAGTGTCGGCGCGATATGCGGCTCCGGGCCAGCCACTCGGGTGTCGGGACCGCCAAGTAGGATGGCGTGGATTTGCGTGCCTTCGGGCAACCCGCTGATGTCGAACGAGGCCGCCTCGCCGGGCATCAACGACACCGTGCATGACTCGCGCCGGATGAGCCGGAGATTGTTGGTGCAGGAGGCCGTGTCGCCGGGAGCCGCCGGGGCGAGGCTGTCACCTTCGGGCGGCGCGACGCCGTAAATATCAAAGGCCAGCGTCACGCGTCGGGCGCGACGTTCGCCGGGACGGTTTTCGACATCGCCAACCGCTTGCGTGTTGGCGGCGGTGAGGCGCGCGGTCTGGCCCACGCCGAGGCTGAGCAGGCCGAAGCTCGCGACCCGAAGGTCTGGATTTCCTATCGCGTCCGCTTGTCTCGCGTTCCAGACGGCGGCGGCGATTGTGAGGCTGACGATTAACGCGCCCAACGCGAGCGCCTTCGTGATTCTGTTTCGTGTCTTCATGATTTTCTCCTTATTAGTGCTTCATCCTTTGGACTTCGGTGTGAATGGGCCCGCCCGTCAATCGCTTTCGGGGCTGGAGTAGATGGTGGCCGTGGTTTTGCCGGTGTCGTTGTCGAAAATCTCGACGAGAATCTGGAAGTGGTGATTGAGGTCGCGGCGCTGGCCGCTGCCGGAGACTTTCGCGCGAAACTGTATCCGACCGAAACGGTCGCGCGCAGTGTTAAGAGCGTCTCCGTCCAGGTCGAAAGACTTCATCTGGCCGGGCAGCATTTCGACGGCCCCATCGCTTTGCGCGAGAGCTCGATTTTCGCTGTCGAGAAATTTCCAGTTGATAATAAAGCCGCGCTCTTCTCCGCTATTGATGACGGTCAGCCGCGCGATCTGCCCGCGCGCCAGACCCAGCCCATACTTTCCGTCGGCGGGATCGCCAATGGCTTTCACCCTACTCACAGGCCAGATAGCCCACAGCGAGATCAAGGCAGCGGCCAATGCCACTGACGAGAGCCACTTTGTAATTCTATTTCGTGTCTTCATGATTTTCTCCTTGTTCATGATTTATGCCTTCGTGTCATTGAGCATTGGTCCCGCCCGTCAGTCGCTTTCGGGGCTGGAGTAGATGGCGGCGGTGGTCTTACCGGTGTCGTTGTCGAAAATCTCGACGAGAATCTGGAAGTGGTGATTGAGGTCGCGGCGCTGGCCTCTGCCGGTGACTTTCGCGCGAAACTGTATCCGCCCGAAGCGGTCGCCCGAACTGTTAAGAGCGTCTCCGTCCAGATCGAAAGACTTCATCTGGCCGGGCAGCATTTCGACCGGCCCATCGCTTTGGGCGAGCGGGCGGCCCTCGTTATCGAGAAATTTCCAGTCGATGATGAACCCGCGCTCCTCGCCGCTATTGATAACGGTCAGCCGCGCGGTCTGCCCGCGCGCCAGGCCCAGCCCGTACTTTCCGTCGGACGGATCGCCAACCGCTTCGACCCGGCTCACAGGCCAAACTGCCCACAGCGAGAACATCGCAACGGCCAACGCCACCGATGAGAGCCACTTCGTGATTGTGTTTCGTGTCTTCATGATCTTTCTCCCTTTATTTCCTGCTAAGAACGTTTTCACTGGTGAGCGCGCCGGGGCGCTCGTTTCCTGTCTGCCGGCTAACGCTCGTTGACAGACAGCTTCTTCACTCTCAGTTCCTTCACTTGTCTCATCAGCTCTGGACTACGGGCCCACTCGACGTTCTTTTCATACGGCTGGTCGTAAAGTTCAGGATGGATGTAATAGCCGCGCTCGCGGTCGGGCTTCGGTTCCTCGACCGGAATGCGGTTCTTGTTGGCCCAGGCATCTTGACGGATCCCCGTCACCTGCCATGAGACTTTCACGTTGGACTTGTCGGTTTTAATCTGGAAGCCATTGTCGGATATCTCGTTGGCGACGATGGCCTGCGCGAATTGGCCGATGACGGTCAACTGGTAGCGAAAATCTTTGTTGAGGCCCGTGAAGTAATCCGGAAGTGCGACCGTCGCGTCGCCGTTATCATCGGTGGTGACGTTGCCGTTGTAGATGTTCATCATGTCGGGCGACTCGACGAACGAGTGCGAGAGCGTCTTGTTCTCAGGATCGAGCGGATGGTCTATCGTGAACGAGCCGCCGCCTTTCGAGAGCGTGCCGGAGACATTGACGTTACCGTTAAAGTTACCCGCAAGGCCGACGCTGAAACCAAACACGCCGGTATCGCCTCCGCTGCCGAAAAGACCAGTGCCGTTATCAGATTGGCCAAACACACCGGTCCCATTATTGTTGGAGCCATACACGCCAGAACCGTTGTTGCCTTCGCTGCTGCCAACCACCCCGGTGCCGTTGGTCGATTGTCCCACCACGCCCGTTCCGCTGCCGGAGTTCACACCCCACACGCCATAGCCGTTGCTGCTGTTACGGCCATAGATTCCGGTGCCGTTATTACTCTGGCCGTGGACGCCGGTGTTGGTGTTGCTACTACCGAACACGCCGAAGCCTGTATTGCTCCGCGCTTCGACGGCGGTAAAACTTTCGCTGCTGCCAAAGACTCCGTAGCCCGTGCCGCTGATGCCGCGCACGCCTGTGCTGGTGAGGGCCTGGCCCAGCACGCCGTTGCCGCCTCCCGCGCTGTTGTGGCCGAAGACTCCGGCGACGCCACTCTCGCCCGCGTCGCCACGTACGCCGTTGCCGCTCTGGCTGAAACCGAAGACGCCGTTGCTGCTGACGCTGATGCCACGCGTGCCGTCGCCGCCGGTGCTTGAGCCGAAGACGCCGAAGCCCGTATCACTGTTTCCACGCACGCCGCTTCCTGCAGGACTCTGGCCGAGCACGGCGGGGATGACACCGGTGGTAAAAGCCTCGACCCTGCCGGCAACCGTCAACTTCGATCCCGGACTGCTGGTGCCGATGCCGATGTTGTTGTTTGCTTCCGTGATGATCGAATCTCCCAGCGTTTGGGTGTCGATCCATTTCGGAATCTGCCCGGCAGTGCCGCTTCCCTTGACTGTTTTGTTAGAAGCCACGGGAGCGCTTGCCTTCGGCGTCTGCGCCTGCGCGCCGCTCAAGCCAAGTGTCAGCACTGCCAAGACGCCGGCGCAGGGGTTAAATTTTTTCAGCATGACCATCTCTCCTTTTCCTGACAGGTCCATCGCTTCTATTTCCGTAATGAGTTTAGACAGATGAAGACTCGTCCGTCCGAAGTCTCCGTGAAATGGAGCGAGCAGGCCTCTATGCGGCGACAGATCGTCAACTCGCTCACGCCCGCCGTCCGCGCCGCCTCTTCCACCGTCGCCATCTCCACCGCCTTGCTGCACTCGGCGCACCACTCGGACAGCCTGTCGGCACGGCTCCGGAAGATGAAAGTCCGCTCAGTCTCGGCGGTGAACTTCACGATGCGCTTCGCTTTTGTCATCCTTCCTCCAGCTGGCGGCCTCATCAATCAAAAGTCCTTTCGCCCTCTGTTGCCCTGAGAAATCCGGAGCGCTAGAATGGACGCGAACTCAAGGTCAGCCCCGAACCGGGCCCGACTGAATCCGCCGAGGCGTCTGATTTTCCCTAGGCCCGAGCGTCTCCGCGACAGGACCCGTGCACGCCTTGCCACTGCGCCGCGCACGTTACGGAAAATGCATCCTGGAAGTCTTGGGAATGTCGTTGGGAATTTCATGGAATTTCTGGAAGCCCCGATGAGCGAGCTAAACCGCGCCATTTACGAGTTCGGCCCCTTCCGCCTCGATGCGCAGAGGCGCCTCCTGCTACGCGACAGCGAGCCGGTTAAGCTATTCCCTAAGGAGTTCGACACGCTTTTGGCGCTGGTCGAGCGCGGCGGCGAGGTGCTCGACAAGGACGAGTTGATGCGGAAGGTTTGGGGAGAGACGATAGTCGAGGAGAGCAACCTCTCGTCTAACATCTCGCACCTGCGCAAGCTGCTCGGGGAGAGCCGCTACCGGCACGAGTACATTGTTACGATCCCGGGGCGGGGCTACCAATTCGTGGCGGGGGTCAAGCAGGCGTTTGATGAAGTGATCGTGCGCGAACGCACGCGCACCGAGATCATCGTCGAACAAGAGGGAGAGGCGGGTGAAATTGAAAGCATCGCCGAGTCCGAAGTGCTGCCCGCGCAAAGCAAAGGTGCGCAACCTTCGCTCGGTGGCACAGCGCAGATGGTCCCCGCGCCTGCTCTCGTCACACAAGAGGAAACGACGCCGGGACGCAAACGTCTGCGCATTGCTCTGCTCGCCGGCCTGTTCGGCTTGCTGTTGGCTGGCGCGGGCGGGGGTGTCTGGCTCTACCAATCGCGGAATCGAGAGCGAGAGCACCGGGCAGCGGGCTTAAAGCTTCCGCAGCAGCAAATGACCCTGCGGCGCTTCGCTACGCACGGCGGAGTGCCGTACGGCGTGGCGATTTCGCCCGACGGCAAGTCTCTAGTTTACAAGCAGAGCATCAACGACAAAGATTCGCTGTGGCTGGGACAGATAGAAACCAACAACAGCGTGCCGATTAGTCATCGGACAGACCTAACGTACGGCGAACCTGCCTTTGCCCCTGACGGCGGCAGCATTTATTTTACTGTCAGCGATTATAACCGCCCGCAAGCGCTGCTGGTGCGAATGCCCGTCCTGGGCGGAGTAATGACCGAGCTGATCCCGAACGTCCACGGCCCCGTTACCTTCTCGCCCGACGGCAAGCAACTCGCTTTCCTTCGTGGAGATGACGAGACGAACCAGAACTCAATCATCATCGCCGACTCCGCAGACGGCAAACGAGAACACACGCTCATCACTCGCAAGCTGCCGCTGACTTTTTCAAGCACGGGTCTCGCGTGGTCGCCGGACGGACAGACCATCGCCGTCGGAGCGAATAAAACGGGCGGGCAGGATGAAATCCTGGCCGTAAGCGTCGCGGACAGCAGCGTCAGCAAAATCGGCACCCGCGACTGGGGCCAGTTGGGTAAACTGGCGTGGCTACCCGACGGCGGCGGGCTTGTCATGATTGCCCGCGAGAACGCCGCCGCGAGAAAGAGTCACATCTGGTTTGTCCCCTACCCCGACGGGGAGGCGCGCAGAGTCCCCAACGATTTGAATATCTATTTGATGAACTCTCTCAGCTTGTCAGCGGACGGAAAATTGGCGGTCTTGCAAGGACACATCCAGTCTTCAATCTGGATCGCGCCCAATGCGGATCTGAAGCAGGCGCGGCGTGTCCTTGAAGGTGTCGCCCCCAGATACGAAGGAGTTGACGGGCTGGCGTGGACGCCCGACGGGCGCCTGCTCTACACCGCTTACGTCGGCGATAGCCTGGCGATCTGGTCAATGAACAGCGACGGCGGCAACCTGCGACAACTGACGAGCGGCGGCGCGAACTCCGTTGACAACCAGATGAGCGTGACCGCGGACGGTCGCTACATGGTGTTTCAATCTAACCGCTCAGGCGGCTCGGAAATCTGGCGCGCGAACACGAACGGGAGCGGTCTGAAGCAGTTGACCGCCGCCGGCGGCAACTCGCTGCCGAGCCTTTCGCCCGACGGCCAGTGGGTGGTGTACACGTCCGTGCGCGACGACAAGCCGACACTCTGGCGCATCTCGATTGATGGCGGAGAGGCGAAACAACTGACGTACATATCTTCTTCATGGTCCCAAGTCTCTCCCGACGGCAAGTACATCGCCTACACGGCGCCTTCCGAAGCGCCCGGTGTTCGCTTGATGATTATTCCGTTCGAGGGCGGTGAACCTGTGAAATCGTTCGCCGTGCCCGAAACCGGTTTGACGGGAAGGCGGGCGATGCGATGGATGCCTGACGGGAAAGCCATCATCTATAAAGACCATTTGCGAGGCCTTTGGCAGCAAGGGTTGGACAAAGAGAAGCCGCAACCGGTCAAAGGCTTTGAGGATTTGCGGGTGCGTCACCTTGCCTGGTCGTTCGACGGCAAGAGCTTTGCGTACACCAGCGGCCCGACAACGCAGGAAATCATCCTGATAGAAAACTTCAAGTGAGCGGGCCGGCTATCAGATGACAACCGGGCGTATTAGGAGCTCTTGGACATGCATATGCAGTGTCGGGAAATAGAGGCGAGGCCAAAAAGATAATCAATGAATTGAAGAGAATCTCGAAACAATATGTCGCACCGTATCACATAGCAACGATCTATGTGGGCCTTGACAAGAAGGATGAGGCGTTCCAATGGCTGGAGAGAGCATACCAGGGTTGAGATGAGTGGCTGCTTAATCTGAAGATCAACCCCAGGCTTGATAGCCTGCGCTCAGCCCCCCGTTTTCTAGACCTGTTGCGGCGCATGAATCTCGCATCATGAGCATCTTCTTTTTCTTACGCAGCCGCTCCGTCAACGCCTGTTAGTCCTTCTCCGGGGATGGCACGTCGGCGTTCAACCATTTCGCTGTTAATCACAAACTCTTTAATGCGTTTCTGGGACGGCAGGGTGTACATGGCATCAAGCAGCAGCTCTTCCAGTATCATCATCAGACCCCGGGCACCGACCTTGCGCTCTACAGCCTGGCGCGCTACTAACTTCAGCGCGTCGTCCGTGAACTTCAACTTCACGTTGTCGAAATCAAATTTCTTCTGATACTGCTTCACCAGAGCGTTCTTTGGCTCGGTGAGAATCTTGATCAGCGCGCCTTCATCGAGCTCGTGTAACACGCCGCAAACAGGTAGCCGGCCTACAAACTCGGGAATCAATCCGAAACGAATCAAATCTTCCGGCTGCACCTGGGCCAGCGCTTCGGCGTGGCGGTGCAAGCCTGACTTAACCTCGGCATGAAAGCCGAGCGATTTGTTGCGCAAACGTCTTTCGATAACTTTTTCCAGACCGACAAACGCGCCACCGCAAAGAAACAGAATGTTCGTTGTGTCTATCGGAAAGAACTCCTGATGAGGATGCTTTCTGCCTCCCTGGGGAGGAACGTTGGCGACCGTGCCCTCGAGTATCTTCAACAGCGCCTGCTGCACGCCTTCACCCGAGACATCGCGAGTGATTGACGGGTTCTCGTCCTTGCGGCAAATCTTATCGACCTCATCAATGTAGATGATTCCTTGTTGTGCTCTTTCGACGTCGCCATTAGCCGCCTGGAGTAGCTTCAGGATAATGTTCTCAACATCTTCTCCGACATAGCCCGCTTCAGTTAGTGTGGTAGCGTCAACAATTGTAAAAGGCACGCTCAACAAGCGAGCCAGAGTCTGGGCCAGGAGCGTCTTGCCGGTCCCCGTGGGCCCAATCAGGAGGATGTTGGCTTTTTGAATCTCGACATCAGAGCGCCGGCGCCCGATTTCGATCCGCTTGTAATGCTGGTAGACCGCGACAGCGAGACGCTTCTTTGTCTCATCCTGTCCAATAACATACTCGTCCAGAAAACTCTTGATCTCGCCGGGCTTCGGAAGCGGTGGGCGAGTTGCTACTGATTCGGCTTGCTGGTCGTCGGTAATGATCTCATTGCAGATGTCGATGCACTCGTTGCAGATATAAACGGTCGGACCCGCAATCAGCTTTTTCACCTCGTTCTGCGACTTGCCACAGAATGAGCAGCGCAACGTATCGTCGGTTCGTCTTACCATATGTGTAGGGGAGCTCCTTGGAAATCAGGCCTACTGAGGAACCACCGCCGGCGTCTTGGAAACCTCTGGGCCGGTGACCATCTGGTAGTAACGGCGCACACACTCGTCACAGATGAATGCAATCTTGCCAATCATTTGTCTGGGAACACCCGGCATGCGATGAGGAGTTCCGGCCATAATGTTGGCCACTTCGTCTCTCGACCGGCCACAGAATGAACAGCGGAACCGTCTAGCTTTCATCCTCGCAATCATTCGATCAAGTCTCCGTCGCGTGGCTACTCTCGATGCGCTATTACCTCGTCTATTAAACCATATTCCTTGGCTTGCATAGCCGACATTATCTTGTCGCGTTCAACGTCGCGCTCTACAGTCTCATAGGATTGACCGGTATGTTTAGCAATGATTTGGGAGGTGAGTTCGCGCATTCGGAGAATCTCTTCTGCTTGGATCCGAATATCCGTGGCCTGACCTTGAGAACCACCAGTTGGCTGGTGAATGAGAATGCGGGAGTTGGGAAGCGCAAAACGCTTGCCCTTGGCGCCCGCAGCCAGGAGCAAAGCGCCCATCGAAGCGCACTGTCCAACACAGATCGTGGTCACATCCGGGCGAATAAACTGCATGGTGTCGTAAATCGCCATGCCCGCTGTAATCGAGCCGCCCGGCGAGTTGATGTACACATTGATGTCCTTTTCCGGATCCTCAGCTTCGAGAAAGAGTAGTTGCGCCACAATCAAGTTAGCGATCTGATCATCTATAGGTGTTCCGAGGAAGATAATGTTGTCTTTCAGCAGTCGTGAGTAAATGTCGAAAGCGCGTTCGCCGCGCGACGTCTGTTCGACGACCATTGGGACTAGGGCCATAAACTCGTAACCTCGTAAGTAAGGATGAAGGATGAAAGTGAAAGGATGAAAAGAAAACAGATCCACTCTGTCCAGACTGCGTTACTCTTCTGCCTTCACTCCTCCGCCTACATCCTTCTTATTGTTTTCTTCAATCCACTCTGCGTCGGTTACGCGCGCATTTTCTCTCAGCAGATCAAGCGCTTTGCGATGTCGCAACCTGTTCGCGATGCTACGTTCGCCCCCATCCTTTGTCAAGACGCCACGCACTTGTTCTTTCGACTGTCGCGAGGCCTGTGCAAGCGCATCGATTTCAGCTTCAATCTCTTCATCTGAGACGTTGATTTGTTCCTCTTCAGCGATGCGCTCGAGGAGCATGGAGCCGCGCACATCCTCTTCCGCCTGGGTCTTCAACTCTTCACGCGCGCCCTCCCAGTTCAACTCCTGGCTGCGCGGATCGATGCCTCGTCCGATCATGTCGCGCACAACACTTTCGAGACGGTATTGAGTCTGATGTTCCACCATGCTCTCAGGGACTTCGAATTGGTGTGCTTCCAAAAGCTTGCGCATGACTTCACTGCGCAGACGACTGTCTGCTTCGGCGCCAGCGCGTTTCTCCAGGTCCTCGCGAATCTTCGTCCGCAGAGCTTCCACTGAATCAAACTCATCGCCCAGGCTTTTGGCCCATTCATCGTCCACTTCGGGAAGTTCCTTGACGCGCACCGCGCTTACTTTCGCTTTGTATTCAACCTTCTTTCCCGCCAGCCCTTTCGACGAGAAATCCTTGGGATAATCGACAACAAACGTCTTTTCGTCGTCGGCCCCAACGCCGATCAGGTTATCAGTGAACTCCTGTTGCACATTTGGGCCGCCAAGTGTTACGTCGACATCCTCGACGTTGATGTCTTCATCTTCGGGGTGGTCGATGAACTTTCCCTGGAAACTAACCGTGACCGTATCCCTCAATTCCGCCGGGCGGTCTTCGACTGGTTGCAGAGCAGCGGAAGCCTCGCGCAGTCCTTCCAAAGTGCGGTTGGTGTCTTCGTCGGTGACCGGCCGTATCCGGCGGGTAGCCTCGATGCCTTTGTATTTGCCCAGCTGGACCTTTGGCAGAACTTCGACACCTACATGAAACGAAATCGCATCCTCACCGATTCGCTCTAAAGCCTCGTTAGTGTCGAGGCGAACGTCCGGTTCGCCGATGGCTGCTAGTTCGTGTTTTTCAATAGCATTGTTGACGGCATCCGGTACCAGCTCGCGTAATACGTCGCCTCGAATCTCACTCTTGAAGCGAGTGCGCACGATGGCACGCGGGGCATGTCCGCGCCGAAAGCCCGGAACACTCGCTTGCCTGGCGTACCGATCACTAATTCGGTCGAAAGCTGCGCGCACTACTTCCGGCTCAACCTCGATTTTGATCTCCTTGCGTGTCGGAGAAATATCAATCAGTTCTGTCTTCATAAGTGGTCCGTTATCAGTGGTCAGTAGTCCGCGGTCAGTTCGTATGAACTTATTAATTAGTACTTAGTCCTTGGAACTTAGTACTTTGCCCGCTATTCGATCACCGCAGCTAAAGTCCAATGTCGAGAGGAAGCCAAAGTACAAAGCACGAAGTACCAAGGACGTTCCAACAACTGACTACGGACCACGGACAACTGACCAATTTGGTGCGAAAGGGGGGACTCGAACCCCCACACCTTTCGGTACCAGATCCTAAGTCTGGCGCGTCTGCCAATTCCGCCACTTTCGCGTTTAGTCCAAAACATTTCTCTGCTGCAGCGAACGAGAATATCACGTGTATTTGTCTTCGTCACAAGGCGGGAATGTTCAATGCTAACGATCCACGAATCACACGAACCAACACGAAACCAAGCTAGTGTCATTTGGCGGCGATTTAGTAAAGTGTGTTCGAGCTGGAGTCTGTTTTCAAGCCACCCGGTAGGTCGTTTTCGCTTGTCCAAGAAAGTCTTTCCCGATTTCTTTCTTAACCAGTCCGGCCCGCTCTAGTTCGAAGTAAGCACGCTGGATCTCGCCGCGATCAACTGAGAGTTTCTTGGCCAGTGTGGCAGGGGAGGGCAAGGCTTCCCCCGAAGCAATTTGTTTACTTTGAATTTGACTCTCGAGCTCCTGTCGCACTTGCGCATAAACAGGGCCGTGAGAATTGTCTTTCAGTTCAATGTTCATAGCGCGGGTCTTACTGCCTTCATTTTTAGAAATCGAATAACATTACAACGTCCTGGTTACCTTCGACAAAGACCTGGGAGCATCCGGATCCAGACCCTTAGCCTCAGCCAGTAGCGCGGCGAACAGTTGGCCGGGGATCATGTAGGGTATAGGAGCAAGAAACTCATCAATCTCACGAGGCATAATGATTGCGCGCGAACAGGCGGTCGCAGCTTCGAGATCCCCGGTGATCACCAGGGTGTCTGCATGCAGCTCCTTTAGACGTCCGATGAGGTCTTTGACTCCCAGCAGCATCACGCCTGGTGGTGCGAACAGAATCACCGGGAAATGACGTTCGACCATGGCCAGCGGTCCGTGTAAAAAATCCGCCGAGGAAAAGCGCTCCGCTACCACGTAACACGTTTCCATTAACTTCAGCGCCAACTCGTACGCATTCGCATAAGCCAGGCCGCGACCAACCACAACGCAATTCTCCATGAAGACATAACGCTGGACAAGTTCAAGCAACGCCGGCCTCTGCTCGAGCGCCCTGGCCGCAAAATCCGGGATTGCTTCGTAAGACAACTTGGGCGAGTCGGCACCAAGCTCGGCTGCCAGCATGTAAAACAGCATCATCTGACCGGTAAATGTTTTGGTCGCGGCAACCGATCGCTCGCGCCCACCATGCATCACCAAAGTTTCATCAACGATGTGCGTCATCGATGAGGCAGGCTCATTAGTGATCCCCACAGTGTACGCGCCACAATTCCGGGCGTTCTCCAGTACCAGGTTAATGTCCTCGCCTTCACCCGATTGAGATACACCAATTACCAGCGCATGCTGCAGTTTTAGTTTGGCTTTGTAGAGAGTATGGACCGAGGGGGCGGAAAGCGAAACCGGAATACCTGTCCTAATTTCCAGCAGGTACCGACCGAAGAGGGCAGCATTGTCAGAACTGCCGCGCGCCACAAGTACGATTAGATCAATGTCCCGGTCGCTGAGGAACTTCCCTAGCCGGCTGATCTTCGTGCGCTCGGCCTCCATCGTGCGAACGAGTGCTTCCGGCTGCTCCGCGATTTCCTGAAGCATTAACGACAAACTGATTTCTCACCTATCTGATGTAATGCGCGAATAGTGCGCCCGACCGTTGTTTTCGCACTCGTTTTAAGTTAAAAGATGGTCAGTACCACACAAAGCTGGACCTACAGTCGACTACAATCGCTGAGCGGTCTTTCTCGATGACAAACACTCTAACACGGGGTGCAACTGATCGGCTGATCTCGCTGGATGTGTTCCGCGGGCTCACAATCGCCGGGATGGTCCTGGTCAACAATCCGGGATCTTGGAGTCACATCTACTGGCCGCTCGCACATGCGGAGTGGCACGGGTGGACACCCACCGATCTCATATTCCCGTTCTTCCTCTTTATCGTCGGTGTGGCGATTCCCCTGGCATTTGGAAGACGCGTCGATGGCGGCGGTACTCAAAGGGATCTCTACCTGAAGGTGATCAAACGGACGCTGATCATTTTCGCGCTGGGTTTATTTCTTAACGGGTTCCCCTATTTCAATCTGTCGACAATTCGCATTCCCGGCGTGCTGCAGCGAATTGCGGTGTGTTACCTGCTCGCTTCAATTATCTTTCTCAAGACCAGGGTTAAAGCTCAAGCAGTACTCATGGCGGCGTTGCTGTTGGTCTATTGGCTGCTGATGGCACGCCTCAGTGCGCCCGGTTTCCCCAGGGGTGACTTGAGCAAAGAAGGAAGCGTCGCTTCATTTATCGACCGCGTTGTCCTGGGTAGACACATCTGGTCACAAGGCAAGATCTACGATCCCGAGGGGTTGCTAAGCACGGTTCCCGCGCTGGCTACCACTCTTTTAGGAGTGCTTTCCGGACAGTGGCTGCGCACGGCGAAGTCAGACGACGAGAGAGTCGCCGGGATGTTTGTGGCCGGAATGTGTGGCCTGGTTATCGGGTGGGCCTGGCACGCTTTCTTTCCCATAAACAAGTCGCTATGGACCAGTTCGTATGTCCTATTCACCGGCGGTATGGCCTTACAGCTCCTGGCGTTTTGTTACTGGCTGATCGACATCAAGAACTATCGCGCTTGGGCCAAGCCTTTTGTGGTCTTTGGCGTCAACGCGATTGCGTTGTTCGTGGGTACGGGCCTCATGGCAAAGCTGATAGGGATCATTAAAATACCCCTGGCAGATGGTTCGCAACCGCCGCTGAAGAACTTGATCTACTCAGGTTTGTTCGCATGGTGGGCCCCGCCAAAGGTTGCCTCCATGGCTTTTGCAGTTGCTTTCATCCTGCTGTGGCTGGGACTGATGTGGATACTTTACCGCCGGAAGATTTTCATCAAGGTGTGAAGCGGTCCAAAGCACGGAGTCCAAAGTCCTATGTCCAAAGTCCAACGTCGAGTCAATAATTGCCTCTGGGCCTACTCAGTGAAGTTTAGCGTTGGACATTAGACATTGGACTTTGGACATCGGACATTGGACATTAAACTTGGACAAACATTCCCAAAAGGAGAATCAAGATGCCGACCTACATTGCATTGATGCGTTGGACCGAGCAAGGGATCGCGAACGTCAAGGACAGCCCGAAACGGCTGGACGCAGGTCGCAAGGCCTTTAAAAAACTCGGTGTGGAAATCAAAGATACTTACCTGACCATGGGCCGCTACGATCTGGTTTGTATAATTGAAGCAAAGGATGACGACAGTTTAGCGCGGGCGCTGCTCTCACTTGGTGCTCAGGGAAACATTCAAACCGAGACGCTGAAAGCCTGGACCGAGGACGACTATCGCAAGATCACCGGCTCACTGTGAAACAAGAATGCAGAATCTTGTTTTCGGAGCAAGAACTTCTCGCAAAGACGCAAAAAGGACAAGGACGGAAAGTCTATTAGTTCCTCTTTGCGTCTTTACGTGAAACTACGTTGGTTGCGGTCGAGGCCCACGTTATATTTCCGCTTACGGTCCAAAGCGATCACGATACTCGCCGGAGAGGATGAACGCCTTGACCATTTCGGCGTTAGTGAAGTTACCGCCGAACAGGTTGAGCTTCGTTAACCAAAACTGGTAGCCGTTGTCGTTCCCGTCAGGAGCGTCCGTAGGA